>NZ_JARAWX010000021.1:0-156325 GCF_033793585.1 Streptomyces sp. MI02-7b
CCTGCCAAGGGCATGGCTGGTTGGCTACGTTCGGGAGGGATAACCGCTGAAAGCATCTAAGCGGGAAGCCTGCTTCGAGATGAGGACTCCCACCCCCTTTGAGGGGTTAAGGCTCCCAGTAGACGACTGGGTTGATAGGCCGGATGTGGAAGCCCAGTAATGGGTGGAGCTGACCGGTACTAATAAGCCGAGGGCTTGTCCATAGGTTGCTCGCGTCCACTGTGTAGTTCTGAAACAACGAACCCCGGCATATTTTTTGTGTGCTGGTGCCGGTTCGATAGTTTCATAGTGTTTCGGTGGTCATAGCGTTAGGGAAACGCCCGGTTACATTTCGAACCCGGAAGCTAAGCCTTTCAGCGCCGATGGTACTGCAGGGGGGACCCTGTGGGAGAGTAGGACGCCGCCGAACAATTCTTCAGCCTCAACCCCCGAACTCCGGTTCGGGGGTTGAGGCTTTTTTGCGTACCATCGCGCCATGACGACCTATGCGATACGTGCCTCCCGTCCCGACGAGTGGCGTGCTCAGCGGGCACTGCGGCTGGAAGCCCTCAAGGACCCCGCGAGTGGTGTGGCCTTCGTCAACACCTACGACACGGAGGCGGCTTTCCCGGACGAGGTGTGGCAAGAGCGGGCGCGCACGCAGTCGTTCGTCGCGGAGACCGAGTCCGGCGATCGGGTGGCCAATGTCGCTGTGCTCGTCGAGACCGGTGAGCAGCACGACGTGCCGCAGACGCATCTGGTCGGGGTGTACGTGCGGCCCGAATTCCGCGGTGGCGCGCTGGCCTCGGAATTGCTCGGAGCGGCCGTCGCATGGTCCTGGCAGCTGCCGGAGAACGTGCGGCGGGTGCGGCTGTGGGTGCACGAGGACAACCACCGTGCGCAGGCGTTCTACAAGCGCCTCGGCTTCGTCAGGACGGGCCGGACGATGGCGTTCCCGCTGGACGAGTCGCAGACCGAGTACGAGATGGCCCTGGAACGTTCCTAGGGCATCTGCACCGCGTCGGGGATCTCGGCGAGGAGAGCCGGGGGCTGGGTGCCGAGGACGAGGCGCTTGTCGGCGCGTTGCCAGACCGGGGAGCGCCAGGGGTCCCGGGCCTGTTCGGGGGACCGGAGCACGGCCAGGGTGGGGAGCCCGGTGCTCGAACCCGTGGCGAGGAGGTCCGGGAGTTCCGGGACCGGCGCCAGGGCCGCGACGTCGTCGAGGACGAGGGTGAGTGGTGGGTCGAGCCGACCGGCGGGTGACCTGGCGGCCATGCGCCGGCCGTGCTCGACCACGCTGGAGACGAGTGCGGTGAGCAGCGGCATCGCACCCGGGTGGGTTCGCGGGTCCTCGTTGAGTTCGCCCACCACGTACAGCGTGCCCAGATCCGTCAGGAATGACTCCAGGTCGAGCGAGTCGGCGCGGCCGGGGTTGCAGGCGTCCCTGATGTGGACGGAGTTGAGCGATTCCAGGGCCCGGTGGACGAGGGCCTGGGCGGCGTCGCGGCGGTCGGCGTGGGCGTGCAGGACCGACTCCAGCTCGCCGCTCCAGCCGGGGGCGGCGCGGGTGTGGGTGCGCAGGATGCGTACGGCGTCCTGGCCCTTGCTGCCGCCCGCCCAGCGGTGGACCTGGCGGAACGGCTGGCCGTCCACCGCGGCGGCGTGCAGCCAGCAGCGCAGCAGGGTCTCGGCGGCGTCGTAGAGGGCCGCGTCGAGGCTCGCGCGGGGCCGTACGGGGAACAGCAGGGCCCGGGATCGGGTGATGGCCGTGGGGACGTCCTCGCAGCCCGTGTGGGGCGCCCAGCGCAGCCGGGCCGGGGTGTCGACGAGGTGGGCAGGGTCAAAGACGTGGACCGGTCCGAGCTTGGCGCGGTTGCCGACGGTCTGGTGGAACGTGTCGGGGTCGGCGGTGGTGACGACGACCGGGCCCGCGGCGTTGAGGACGGCCGGCTGGACCAGGCGCTTGCCCTTGTCGCCGCGCTGCGGGGCGAACACGGCGTAGGTGCGGGTGAGCTCGCGGTCGACGGAGACCTCGGCGGCCGCCGGGGGCTCGGCGCGCACGGGGGCGGGGTCGGTGTCCGCGGCGGGATCCACCGCGGGAGACGGAGCCGGCACCGGCGCCGTGGCCGTGGGGCTCTGTCTGGCGGGGCGCGGGACCAGCGGCGCGGAGCCTTGGCCGGGCGCCGTCTCCGCCGCGGTCTCTGCCGCCGCCTTGGCCGCCGCGCGGCGGGCGGCCCGGCGCAGCCTGGTGCGGGCGATGGTTCCCATGACGAAGACGGTGAGGACGAACAGCACCATCAGCTGCCCGATGAAGACGCCCCAGAAGAGACCCGACCCGGGCAGTCCCGCCGGCGGGGCGGGAGCCCAGGCCCCCGCGATGTCGTGGGGCTGGGCGATGAGGTGGCGCATGGCCAGGGGCGTCCGGGTGAAGTGGACGTCGGCCGGCCAGGCGCGGTGGGAGAGGAGCCCGGCTATCCCGGTGCCCGTCCACACCAGGATCGTCATGCCGAGCAGGAAGCCGATCACGCCCAGGATGAGGCCGTCGGGGATGCCGCCCTCACGCTCCTGGCTGCTGTGCTGCTGTCTCGCCATGGTCAGGCCACCGTTCAGGCCACCGCGTCGTCGGCCATGTGTTTGTCGAGGGAGACCGGGGGTTCGCCCTGGGCCGGATCCTCGTCGTAGTCGTTGACGGAGCCCTCGGTCATGGCGCGGTCGGTGTAGACGAGGGGGCGTTCGGTCTCGGTGATGAGGTGCTTGACGACCTGGACGTTGCCGTTGACGTCCCAGACGGCGATGCCGGGGGTGAGCGTGGGGATGATCTCCACCGCCCACCGGGGCAGGCCCAGCACCCGCCCGGTGGAGCGGGCCTCGTCGGCCTTCTGGGCGTAGATGGTGCGGGTGGAGGCCATCTTGAGGATGGCCGCGGCCTCCTTGGCGGCGGCGCCGTCCACGACGTCGGAGAGGTGGTGGACGACGGCGACGAAGGACAGTCCGAGCCGGCGGCCGAACTTCAGCAGGCGCTGGAAGAGCTGGGCCACGAAGGGGCTGTTGATGATGTGCCAGGCCTCCTCGACCAGGAAGATGCGCTTCTTCCGGTCGGGGCGGATCCAGGTGTGCTCCAGCCAGACGCCGACGATCGCCATGAGGATCGGCATGGCGATGGAGTTGCGGTCGATGTGGGACAGGTCGAAGACGATGAGCGGCGCGTCCAGGTCGATGCCGGCGGTGGTCGGGCCGTCGAACATGCCGCGCAGGTCGCCGTCGACGAGCCGGTCCAGCACGAGCGCGACGTCCAGGCCCCAGGCGCGGACGTCCTCCAGGTCGACGTTCATCGACTCGGCGGAGTCCTCCATGGGGTGGCGCAGCCGCTCCACGATGTCGGTCAGGATCGGCTGCCGGTCCGTCACGGTCTCGTGCACGTAGGCGTGGGCGACCTTGAGCGCGAAGCCGGACCGCTCGTCCAGGCCGTGGCCCATGGCGACCTCGATGATCGTGCGGAGCAGCGCCAGCTGGCCCGTCGTGGTGATCGCGGGGTCGAGCGGGTTGAGCTTGATGCCGCCGTCGAGGGCGGCCATCGGGTCGAGCCGGATGGGAGTTATTCCGAGCGCCTTGGCGATGAGGTTCCACTCGCCGACGCCGTCCTCGCCCTGCGCGTCCAGGACGACGACCTGGCGGTCGCGGAAGCGCAGCTGCCGCAGCACGTAGGTCTTCTCCAGGGCGGACTTGCCGTTGCCGGACTCGCCGAGCACCAGCCAGTGCGGTGCGGGCAGTTGCTGCCCGTACAGCTGGAAGGGGTCGTAGATGTACCCCTTGCCGGAATAGACCTCTCGGCCGATGATCACGCCCGAGTCGCCGAGGCCGGGAGCCGCGGTCGGCAGGTAGACGGCCTGGGCCTGGCCCGTGGAGGTGCGGACGGGGAGGCGGGTGCTCTCCACCTTGCCGAAGAGGAAGCCGGTGAAGGCGTCGGTGATCGCTGCGAGGGGGTCCAGCATGGCCATGGGGGGAGCGCCTCCTCGGCGTCAGCGGTCGGCGCGCCTGCGGCGCGGGCCTCGGCTCGGCATCGTTGTCCCTGTCGTCCTTCCCATCAGCGCCGCCCCTGCGGGCGGGGCGTCACGTGCGCATGGGCGCATGCTCGTCCTCCCGGCTACCGGCGGATGCCGGTCGCGAACGGAAGCGTGTTGACGAACGCCCGGTGGTGCTCGCGGTCGCACCACTCCAGCTTGAGGTACGACTTGCCCGCGGAGGCGCGGATCGTGCGCTTGTCGCGGGCGAGTGCCTCGGGGGAGCGGGAGGACACCGTGATGTAGCCGACCAGGTTGACGCCCGCGGCGCCGGAGGCGAGGTCTTCGCCGCGCTGGTCGATACGGCTGTGGTGGGCGATGTCGCGGGGGTCGACCACGCGGTTCATCTTGGCGGCCCGGCTGGCGTCGGCGTCGTCGTTGGTCTTCTCGGTGAGCATGCGCTCGATGGCGACGTCGGTGGGTTCCAGGTCCATGCAGACGGCGACCGTGCGGATCACGTCCGGGGTGTGGACGAGCAGCGGCGCCAGGAAGTTGACCCCGACCGGGGTGAGCGGCCACTCCTTGACCCACGCCGTGGAGTGGCACCAGGGGGCGCGGGTGGCCGACTCGCGGGTCTTGGCCTGGAGGTACGTCGGCTCGGTGGCGTCCAGTTCGGCCGGCCAGGCGTTGCGGCGGGTCATCGCCTGGATGTGGTCGATCGGGTGGTCCGGGTCGTACATCGAGTGGATGAGGGACGCCAGCCGGGCCTGCCCGAGGGGCTGGCGGACACGGATGTCGGCCTCGGTGAGCCGGGCGCAGATGTCGGTCAGCTCGCGGGCCATGACCGCGGCGATGCCCGCGTCCTTGTCGAGGGCCTTGCGGCCGGCGCCGGCGGCCCGGGCGATGGCGTTGCCCTCGGCGGCGAGTTCGCGGCTGTAGTGCATGCAGGCGACGAGGTAGGCGCGGTGCTGCTCGGAGGAGGTCGACACCATGGACTGCAGCTGTTCGTACGAGTCCTTGAGCCACTGGTCGGCGCGGTCGTCGCCGCGCTGGGCGACGTCCTTGGCGTGGGCGTCGGGGTCGGCGGGGAGGGTGCGGGCCAGCATCTGCAGCCGGGTGACGAAGCCGTCGCCGTTTGCCACGTGCTTCAGCAGGGTGCCGAACCGGTCGACCAGGGCCTCCTGGTCCTCGCTGTCGCGCAGGCCGACACCGGGGCCCTCGATCTCGATGGCCGCAGTGACCGTGCGGCGGTCGACGTGCAGCAGGACCGCGATCTCGTCCGGCCCGAAGGGCGCCGACAGCCAGGTGATGCGCCCGATGCCAGGCGGCGGGCCGATCTCGATCTCCCGGCCGTCGAGCCGGGTGCCCGCCTCGAGGGCCGCCGAGCGGTACGTCGGCGTGGAGCGCAGCGTCCTGCGGTAGGTGCGGTTGATCTCGAACCAGCGGTAGAAGGTGCGGCGCCGGTACGGCATGTAGACGGCGGCGAAGGCGAGCAGCGGCCAGCCGGTCAGACCCAGGATGCGCAGCGGCAGGATCGGGATGAGCAGACCGGACATCATGCCGAGGAAGGCGCCCGCGATGATCAGGGCGATCTCGCCCGTCTCGCGGTTCTTGCCCACGATGGCGTTGGGGCGGGCCTTGCCGATCAGATACGTACGGCGCTGCTGCGGGGCGGCGTAGGGCTGGGACGTCACCGGCTTTCGCCTCCTGCTGTGGTGCTCTTCCCGCCGTTGCCGCGGTCGGGATTGGTGCGCGGGGCCGGTGCGGGGGCCGGGGCAGTGGAGCCGCCGTTCCGGCTGCTGTGGGCGGCGATGCCGCTGGGCACGGTGTTGGCGGGCTGGCCTCCGCCGCCGCCCGTGGGCTGCTCCTGGCCCCCGCCGCGGGAGCTGTGCGTGTTGATGCCCTGCTTGACGAGGGCGGCCGGCGAGGAGACGACGGCGGCGGCCTGGGACTGGGCGCTCGCCTTGCGGTTGCTGCGCAGGCTGGCCACGTCGTCGCCGAAGCCGGGGACGAAGCGGTAGATCATCGCGCTGGCGAAGATGGCCAGCAGGATGATGGCCAGGCCCGACACGACGGCGCCGAAGGCGGTGGGCCCGTCGGAGCCGCTGAGCGCGCCCGCCAGCCCCAGCACGATCACGATGACCGGCTTCACCAGGATCACCGCGATCATGATCCCGGCCCAGCGGCGCACGTGGTGCCACATGTTCTTGTCGACCAGGCCGGAGTACACCGCGGTGCCGAGCAGCGCGCCGACGTACAGCAGGGCGGCCCGGATCACCAGTTCCAGCCACAGGACGCCGGCGGCGAGCACGGAGACCAGGGAGACCACGATCAGCATGATCGGGCCGCCGCCGATGTCGGAGCCCTTGGTGAGGGCGTCCGTGAACGACCCGAAGAACACGTCTGTGTTGGCGGCCGTGCCGGATGCGATGACGTCGGTGATGGCGTCGGTCGCGGACACCACGGTGTACAGGATCAGTGGGGTGAAGGCGGAGGCGATGACGGTCAGCCACAGGAAGCCGACAGCCTCCGTCAGCGCCTCGGTCAGCGGCACGCCGCGCACGGCGCGCTTGGCCACGGCCAGCAGCCACAGGAGCAGGGTGAGGAACGTGGAGGCGGCGAAGACGATGGCGTACTGGGTGCGGAACGCCCCGTTGGTGAAGTCCACAGCGGCGGTCTTCGTGACCGCCTCCGACAGGCCCTTGATGACCCAGGCGGCGGCTTCGGCGCAGCCCTTGGCGAGCGAGGACAGGGGGTCGAGGGGGTCAGCGACGGAGGGCGTGTGACCGCCGGAGCCGTCGCCGCCTTCGCAGTAGGCCCGTGCGGGCCCGCGGATGAGGTCGCAGGCGTTGCTGCTCGAGCTCGGTGCGGGCGTGGGGGAGGGGGCGGCGAACGCCCGCGAGGCGAGGAGGACGGCCGTGGCCTGCACGCCCGCGAACGCGGCGGCGAAGCTGACGGCACGGCGGCTACCGGGCATAGGTGAACCCCCCGAACCCGTTCACGGCATCGGACATCTCGTCGGCGGACGAGGCGGTTTGGTCGCGGCCGACCGGCGTCGGGCCGTCCTTCTGCTCGAAGTCGACGATCTTCCAGTCCCCGCCGACCCACTTGAGGCGGAACGTGTTGGTGTACCAGCTCTCCGACACGGGGTTGGTGGAGCCCTCGCCCGCCAGTCCGAACAGGGACGAGTACCAGACCTCCACGACGGCGGAGTCACCCGACAGGGAGTCGAGCTTCGTGCCGACCGGGGTCGTCCGGGAGACGAACGTCATTCCGTCCGGCGGGGCGCCGTTGTCGCCGAGGCCGATCCGACCGAGGAAGGCGGGGTCGGAGTAGACGCCGTCGAGGTCACGGCGTTGAGCGGCTGCCACGTCGGGCGCGTACACGGTGTCGACGATAGTGGCCCGCCGGTCCGGGGCGAACATGCCGTCCGAGCCCAGGGCCACCGCGTAGTTGGCCGCGGCGGACTGCGCGCCCTGGTCCGTGCGGGAGTACCCCGTGGGGATGCCCGCGGACTTGCCGTCGACCGGGCGGGTGCCGGTGGCGGCGGTGGGCTGGGGGGCGGTGCCGCCGCCCGCGGCGCGGTCGCCGTTGCCGGAGCCCGCGGTCCCCCCGCCGTGGTCGCCGCCGCGGTTGACGAAGGCGATGGCGGCGATGAGGAGGACGACGACGCCGACGACCGTGACGAGGCTGCGGCTGGAGCGCGCGGGGCGGCGCGCCGGGACGCCGCTGCCGCCCGGGGACTCGGGCAGCCGGGTGCGCGTGGGCGGGCCGTCCTGGCCGAGGCTCATCGGGGGCTCGCCCCCTTGGGGATCGTCGGTTGAGTGGGCATCAGTACGCAGCCTCGGGTGGGGGACGGGGCCGGGACGGGCCCCTTGGGGACAGTGCGCAGGGGACGGGGCGGGGTGCCCGGAGCGCGGTCGCTAGACCGCCATCCCGTAGACGATGGTGAACAGGGTGCCGAGGGAGCCGATGATGAACACGCCGGTCAGTCCGGCGATGATCAGGCCCTTGCCCTGTTCGGCACTGAAGGTGTCACGGAGCGCCGTCGCTCCGATGCGCTGTTTCGCGGCGCCCCAGATCGCGATGGCGAGACAGAGCAGAATCGCTACTGCCATCACCACCTCGATCATCACGCGCGCTTCGTTCCCCAAGGAGCCGAACGGCCCCCAGTCCGGGGCGATACCACCAATGATGGTGTTGATGTCGCCCTTGTCGGCCGCCAGGAACATGAGAACTCACCACCACGCTAGATCAGTTGGCATCCTCGCCGGGGCGCAAGGAGCCAAGGTCTATCTTGGCGGAGGATGTCGCCGTCGTATGTCGACTCAGCGACTTTCTCAGCCGATTCCCCCGTGTGATCCGGGCCGCAGCCGTCAAAATGGTCGCAGCGGCGTGCGAGCCGGTGTTCGATGGGACTTAGTTGACTACTCTGTGTATCACGGTGGTGAGCGGAGGGCAACGATTGGCGGCGCGCTGGCCGGGGATGCTTCCCGGGGCCTGGCGTACCGTCACGTTCCGTGCCGGGCAGGGTGAGCGGGCAGGCACACGAGGAGGGTGGGGCGGGTGGCGGCGGCGGGTCGTTCGGCGCGCAAGGCCTGGTGGCTGGCGGGGGTGGTCGGCGGACTGTTCATGTCGTTCGTCACGCTGCTCGTCGTCGGCACGTACCTGGTGGCGGCAAGCCTGGCGGGCGGCGGAGGTGGCGCGGTGGCGCTCGCCAAGGGGGCCGTGCCCGCGGCGTACCAGAGCATCGTGCAGAAGTGGGGGAACCTGTGCGACGCCATCAACCCGGCGCTGCTGGCGGCCCAGCTGTACCAGGAGAGCGGCTGGAACCCGCAGGCGCGCAGCCAGGCGCAGGCGCAGGGCATCGCGCAGTTCATCCCCGGGACGTGGGCCACGCACGGTGTGGACGGCGACGGTGACGGCGACCGCGACGTCTGGGACCCGCGGGACGCGATTCCGTCCGCGGCGTCGTACGACTGCGAGCTCGCGCAGTACGTGAAGGACGTCCCGGGCGATCCGACGGAGAACATGCTCGCCGCGTACAACGCGGGCGCGTACCGGGTGATTCAGGCCGGCGGGGTGCCGCGCATCCGCGAGACGCAGAACTACGTCCGGATCATCACCACGCTGGAGAAGAGCTTCGCGGCGCCGGTCGGCGCGGTCGCGCCCTCCCGGCAGGCGGCGGGCGCCATCTACTACGCACAGGAGAAGCTGGGCACCCCGTACCTGTGGGGCGGCAACGGCACGGCGGACCAGGGCGGGCGCTTCGACTGCTCGGGGCTGACGAAGGCGGCGTACGAGTCGGTCGGCATCGAGCTGCCGCGCGTGGCCAACGACCAGTGGAACGCCGGGCCGCATCCCAAGCGCGACGAGCTGCTCCCGGGGGACCTGGTCTTCTTCGCCAACGACCTGACCGACCCGCGCACGATCCACCACGTCGGGATCTACGTCGGCGGCGGGTACATGATCAACGCCCCCTACACGGGCGCGGTCATCCGCTTCGACAGGATCGACAGCCCGGACTACATCGGCGCGACGCGGGTGACGGCGGCGGGCGCGGCGGCGGTCTGAGCGCCCGCCGTCGCGGCGCCGCGGGTCTCCCTTCGGTAACGTCCTGGTGATCATCCGGTGGAGACCGGAACGCCGCGTACCGTGCGGCTCGTTGGACGGGTGACAATGGCTCCTCCGGCCTCGTGTCGTTCGTGCGCGGGGATGCCGCGGAGACAGTTAGGGGTGCACCGGTGGCAGCGCTTTCACTGGACGGCTCCAACCCGGATGTCAGTCTGCTCCGTGACATCAACGGGCTCGCGAAGCTCGCACCGCGCTGGCTGGACCGCGCCGTGGAGGGCATGGCCGAGTACGGGCTGATCCTGCTCATGGTGCTGCTCGCCGGATGGTGCTGGTGGCGAGTGGCGCGCCGCGGCGGTTCCGAGGCCCCGGCGGCGGTCGCCGGCGTGGTCTGGGCCGGGCTCGCGGGCGGCGTCGCGGTGCTGCTGAACGTCCCGTTGCGCAACTTCGTGGACCGGCCGCGGCCGTTCGCCGAACACCAGGGCCTGGACGTGCTGGTCACGAGTACGGGCCGCTACTCGTTCGTCAGCGACCACGCGACCGTGACGATGGCGGTGGCCGTCGGCCTCTTCCTGGTCAGCCGCAAGTGGGGGCTGACCGCCGTCGCGGTCGCGCTCGCCGAGGGCTTCTGCCGGGTCTACATGGGCGTGCACTACCCCACCGACGTACTGGGCGGCTTCGCCCTCGGCACGGCCGTCGCGCTGCTCCTGGCACCCTTCGCGCTGGCCCTGTTGACGCCGCTCATGACGGCGGTGGCCGCCTCCCGGGCGGGGCTGCTGGTACGGGCGCCCCGGGCGGCCGGGACGCCGGCGGCGCGGCGCGGGGAGCCGTACCCGGAGCCCACGGCCGTCGACAAGGACCTGGCGGCCTGAGGGGCTCCCTCCCGTTCCCCGCGCCTGCCGCGGGCCCGCAGGCGGCCCTACAGGGCCTGCTGGAAGGCGAACAGCCGGGTGGGGTCGTAGCGGGCCTTCAGGCGGGTGAGCTTGTCCGCGGCGGAGCCGTAGTAGGCGGCGCGCCAGTCGGTCAGCGTCGGGTCGGTGTAGTTCTGGTAGGCGGCGCCCGAGGCGTACCGGCGCATCGCGCTGTGCAGCCCGTCGAGCCACTGGGTGGTGCCCGGGGTCTCTATGTACTGCGCGAGGAAGCGCGAGCGGCGGTGGACGAAGGCCGTGGCGGTCGGGGAGACCCGGTTGACGGCGCCGCCGAGGGCGGTGAGCGAGACGCTGCCGGCGCCCGAGCGCAGCGCGCCGACCTGGGAGAGCAGGGTCTGGATGCCGGCCTCGGACAGGGAGCGGTCGTAGAAGTCGGACCGCGCGGTGTACGTCTCGCGGCCGAGGCGGCCGGACGGGCTGCGGCCCGGGGTCGTCCCGGGCAGATGGCACTCGGCGGTGCTCTTGTCCGAGCAGCCCGCGTAGGCGAGCGTCGCGTCGAGGTAGGGCCGCGGGTGCAGCGAGACGCTGCTCGCGGGGGAGCCGATGGTGTCGGCGAGCCGGTCGACGGCGTTGGCGAGCTCCGTGCGGGAGGTGATGCCGACGGTGGCGATGCTGATCTGCGGGGAACCGGAGCCCGACTTGTCCAGGTGCAGCGCGGACCAGATCTGGTCCGGCTGCGTGGGGCCCCACTCCTGCCAGGCGCGGATGACCGCCGCGGCCTTGCTCCACGGCCAGGTCAGGTAGCCGGTGACGACCTGCGGCGCGGCCTGGGTGGTGAACGTCAGGCTCGTGACGACGCCGAACTGGCCGCCGCCCGCGCCGCGCAGCGCCCAGAACAGCTCGGGGTTCTCGTCGGCGCTGCAGCGCAGCACCCGCCCGCCCGCGGTGACGATCTCGGCAGCGGTGAGGCTGTCGCAGGTCAGCCCGTAGGCCCGGCTGATCACACCGTGGCCGCCGCCGAGGGTGAGTCCGGAGATGCCGACGGTCGGGCAGGAGCCGGCCGGCAGGGTGCGGCCCGCGGCGCCGAGCCGGGTGTAGACGTCGATCAGTTTGGCGCCGGCGCCGATGGTGGCCGAGGAGCCGGAGCGGGTGATCTTCGCGAGGGACGAGACGTCCAGGACGAGTCTGCCCTTGCCGCCCGAGTAGCCGGCGTAGGAGTGGCCGCCGTTGCGGATCGAGACGGGGACGCCGGTGCGGCGGGCGAAGTCCAGGCACTCGCGGATGTCCTCGGTGCCGGAGACGTAGGCGACCGCGGCCGGCCGCTGGCCGTCGAAGCGCGTGTTGTACAGCAGCCTGGCGGTGGCGTAGTCCGCGTCGCCGGGGCGGACGAGCCGGCCGCCGAGGGAGTGGCCGAGGGCCTTCCAGTCGGGCGGGACGGTCGCGGCGGCGCTGGTGGCGCCCGCGGGGGGTCCGCTCGCGGCGGTGGGCGTACCGGTCACGGTGGGCGCGTCACTGGGTATGCGGCTCCCGGTGGCTGCCGGGTTCCCGGACCCGGCCGGGCCGCAGGCCGCGGTCAGCCAGGTCGCGGCGGTGATGCCGGCGCCCCCGCGGATGAGTGCTCGTCGGTTCAACGTGGGCGCCCTCTCGCTCTGGAAACCCTGTGCTTCCTCTGGTGATGACGGCGGGAGGGGTGCGTCGGTTGTGAGGCGTACGCCACACCGGCGGGACGCGCGCCGGCGGTCAGGACCCGGCGTGCTCGGCGGCGTCGCGCCGGGCGCGTTCGCGGGCCCGGCGCGAAGGGCCGCGCCATCCGCACGAGCAGGTCGCGAAGGAGAAGGAGCCCTTCTCCTTGGTGGTGGCGTGGTGCGGGGGAGGGGGATCACTGGGGCGCACGCGTCAAAGCTACCGGCCGTGACGCGGTGCCCTGACCCTCGTTATGCCGCGTGAGGGCCTGGACGGCGGCACGGTGCAGGGGGTAGGCGCAGATGGGGCAGGTCAGTCGGGCGACCGCCGCGGCCGTGGGACTCGGGATGTGCGCGACCGCACTCGCGGGATGCTCCGGCAGCGGCGAGGCCGTGGAGGTGGGTACCGCTCCCCGTGACGCGGATCGCGCGGTGCGGCAGGCGGCCGACGCGCTGGTCCGGGCCGGCAGCTCGAAGGTCCGCACGTCGATGGAGACCGCCAGCGGCGGTACCAAGCTCACCATCACCGGCACCGGGAGCTTCGACTACGCCGCGCGGCGCGGCAGCCTCCGGCTCGTACTGCCGCCCGACGCCGCGGGTGCCGCGGAGCACGCGCCGGTCACGGAGCTGCTGACCCCCGGGGCGCTCTACATGAAGAACCGGGGCGAGGGCGTCCCGGCCGACAAGTGGGTGTGGGTCGACACCACCCGGCTGCCGGACGGCAATCTCGTCACCGGCGGCGCGACCGACCCGCTGGTCGCGGCGGAGCTGCTGCGCGGCGCCCGCGACGTGCGGCTGGTGGGCGTGGAGACGGTGGACGGCGCCCGGGTGCGGCACTACCGGGGTGTGACGGACATCGCGCGGGCCGCGGAGACGTCCTCGGCGCCGGCCCGCGGCTCGTTGCGGGCGGCGGCGGGCGGGTTCTCCGTGACGCGGGTGCCTTTCGACGCCTACCTGGACGACGCCGGTCTGCTGCGCAAGGTCCGGCAGCGTTTCACCTTCGCCAACGCCGGGGTCGCGGGCGGCCAGAGTGCCCCGACCGCGGTCACGGTGGTCTCGACCACCGGGATGTACTCTTTCGGGGCGCCGGTACGGGTCGTCCTGCCGCACGCGACCGACATCTACACCGGGAAGATCGTTTCTGCGGCCGGTCCCTAGAACCTTGCGGAAATGGCCCGTCCGTGTCATGCACGGACCGTGCGCCGGTCCCTACGCTGGGCGGGGAGGAGGTGGTGCACGTGGCGATGTGGCTCCTGGACCAGGACGATCAGGTCCACGTGGCCCTCGCGGAGATCGAGTTGTGCTGCGAGCTGATGATCGCCGCCTCGGCGACCGCCGAGGAACGGCTGAGCTCCGAGCGCATCGATGAGGTGCTCAAGGTGGAACCACGCGTCCCCGCGCAGGGGCGCCGGCGCGGCTAGCTCCGCAGCAGCCGGGCTATGGCGGCGGTGGCCTCGGCGACCTTGTCGTCCGCTTCGGGGCCACCCTTGGCGGCCGCGTCGGCGACGCAGTGCCGCAGGTGCTCCTCGAGCAGTTGCAGGGCGAAGGACTGCAGGGCCTTTGTGCCGGCGGACACCTGGGTAAGGATGTCGATGCAGTACACGTCCTGCTCGACCATCCGCTGGAGGCCCCGGATCTGCCCCTCGATACGGCGCAGCCGCTTCAGGTGCTGGTCCCTCTGTTCGGCGTACCCGTGCTGATGCGGCGGATGCTCCGCGGACCCGTCGGCTCCGTCGGCCCCCGGCTGTTCGCCGTGCGGAGCCGTGTCGCCGGTCTCGGTGACCGTCATGGCGTCCCTCCTGCCCCCGATATACCCCTGCCGGGTATATCGTACCGAATTCGCCTCATTGTGCGAGCGTGCACGGGGAGGAGCCCCGATGGGGACCGTTTGCGACCATGAGCGACACTGTAAGACGCCGGTTAGCCCTGGCCGTGCGATGCGCCTAGCATCAATGCGACCGAAACCGATGTATTCCGAGGACTTCACGTGCGCTTTCGTCTGACCCCAAGGGAGACGAGCTTCTACGACATGTTCGCCGCGTCCGCGGACAACATCGTCACAGGATCGAAGCTCCTGATGGAACTCCTCGGAGCCGACTCCGCCACGCGCGCGGAGATCGCCGAGCGGATGCGGGCGGCGGAGCACGCGGGGGACGACGCGACCCACGCGATCTTCCACCAGCTGAACTCCTCCTTCATCACGCCCTTCGACCGGGAGGACATCTACTCCCTCGCCTCCTCCCTCGACGACATCATGGACTTCATGGAGGAGGCCGTCGACCTGGTCGTCCTCTACCAGATCGAGGAACTGCCGCGCGGGGTCGAGCAGCAGATCGAGGTGCTGGCCCGGGCCGCCGAGCTGACCGCCGAGGCGATGCCGCACCTGCGCACGATGGACAACCTCACCGAGTACTGGATCGAGGTCAACCGCCTGGAGAACCAGGCCGACCAGATCCACCGCAAGCTGCTGGCCCACCTCTTCAGCGGCAAGTACGACGCCATCGAGGTGCTCAAGCTCAAGCAGATCGTGGACGTCCTGGAAGAGGCGGCGGACGCCTTCGAGCACGTGGCCAACACCGTGGAGACCATCGCGGTCAAGGAGTCCTGACCCAGGTGGAGACCTTCGCTCTGGTCGTGACCGTCGGGGTCGCGCTCTTCTTCACGTACACCAATGGCTTCCACGACTCGGCGAACGCCATCGCCACCTCGGTGTCCACCCGGGCGCTGACCCCGCGGGCCGCGCTGGCCATGGCCGCCGTGATGAACCTCGCGGGCGCCTTCCTCGGCACCGGGGTCGCCAAGACCGTCAGCGAGGGCCTCATCGAGACCCCGTCCGGCCGGTCGGGGATGGGCATCCTGTTCGCCGCGCTGATCGGGGCGATCGTCTGGAACCTGGTCACCTGGTACTACGGCCTGCCCTCCTCCAGCAGCCACGCCCTGTTCGGCGGTCTGGTGGGCGCGGCGCTGGCCGGCGGCACCGGGGTCATCTGGTCCGGTGTGATCGACAAGGTCGTCCTGCCGATGTTCCTGTCGCCGATCGTCGGCCTGCTGGTCGGCTACCTGGTCATGCTGGCCATCCTGTGGATCTTCCGCAGGGCCAACCCGAACAAGGCCAAGCGCGGCTTCCGGATCGCGCAGACCGTCTCGGCGGCGGGCATGGCGCTCGGCCACGGCCTGCAGGACGCCCAGAAGACCATGGGTGTGGTGGTGCTCGCCCTGACCATCGCCGACGTGCAGAAGGCGGGCGACGGGATCCCGGTCTGGGTCAAGCTCGTCTGCGCGGCCATGCTCTCGCTCGGTACGTACGCGGGCGGCTGGCGCATCATGCGGACCCTGGGCCGGAAGATCATCGAGCTGGACCCGCCGCAGGGCTTCGCCGCGGAGACCACGGCGGCGTCGATCCTCTACACCACGGCCTACATCTTCAAGGCGCCGATCTCCACGACCCACGTCATCACCTCGGCCATCATGGGCGTCGGTGCGACGAAGCGGGTCAACGCGGTCCGCTGGGGCGTCGCCAAGAACATCGTCGCCGGCTGGTTCATCACCATGCCGGCCGCGGCGCTGGTGGCCGCGGCCACCTACGGCGTGGTGCACTTCGCCTTCGCCTGAGCCGCTCGGGGAAAGCAACAGGGCCCGCCCCCCGGAGGGGGCGGGCCCTTCGCCTTGCGGTGGCACCGCCATGCAGCACCGCAGGACGGTCAGGGGCGGCGGTTTCGGCTCAGCCGAAACGGCCGGAGATGTAGTCCTCGGTCGCCTGGACGGAGGGGTTGGAGAAGATGCGCTCGGTGTCGTCGATCTCGATGAGCTTGCCGGGCTGGCCGACCGCCGACAGGTTGAAGAAGGCGGTGCGGTCCGAGACGCGCGCGGCCTGCTGCATGTTGTGGGTGACGATGACGATGGTGAAGCGCTCCTTGAGCTCACCGATCAGGTCCTCGATGGCGAGGGTGGAGATCGGGTCGAGCGCGGAGCACGGCTCGTCCATCAGCAGCACCTCGGGCTCGACCGCGATCGCGCGGGCGATGCACAGACGCTGCTGCTGACCGCCGGAGAGGCCGGAACCCGGCTTGTTCAGGCGGTCCTTGACCTCGTTCCACAGGTTGGCGCCGCGCAGCGACTTCTCGACGATGGTGTCGAGGTCGCTCTTGCGCTTGACGCCGTTGAGCTTGAGGCCCGCCGCGACGTTGTCGTAGACCGACATCGTCGGGAAGGGGTTCGGGCGCTGGAAGACCATGCCGACCGTGCGGCGCACGGAGACCGGGTCCACGCCCGCGCCGTAGAGGTTCTCGTCGTCCAGCAGCACCTTGCCCTCGACGCGGCCGCCGGGGGTGACCTCGTGCATGCGGTTCAGGGTGCGCAGGAAGGTGGACTTGCCGCAGCCGGAGGGGCCGATGAAGGCCGTCACCGTGCGCGGCTCGATGTTCATCGAGATGTCGTCGATCGCCTTGAATCCGCCGTAGTAGGCGGAGAGGCCGCTGACGTCGATTCGCTTGGCCATGGTGGTGTTGCTCGCAATCCTTGGGTCGCTGATGTTGGCCGCGTCAGCGACCGGTCTTCGGGGCCTTCCAGCGGGCGATGCCGCGGGCCACAATGTTCAGGATCATGATGAAGGCGATCAGCACGAGTGCCGCGGCCCACGCCCGGTCGTAGCTGGGCTCGTTGCCGTTCTGGTACTGCTGGAAGATGTAGAACGGGAGCGAGGCCTGCGGGCCGTTGAACGGGTCGTTGTTGATCAGATTGTTTCCGAAGACCAACAGCGCGATGGGGGCGCTCTCACCGGCGATGCGGGCGACGGCGAGCATGACGCCCGTCGTGATGCCGCCGATCGCGGTGGGGACGACCACCTTCACAATGGTGCGCCACTTCGGCACACCGAGGGCGAGGGAGGCCTCGCGGAGCTCGTTCGGGACGAGCTTGAGCATCTCCTCGGTGGACCGGACGACGACCGGCATCATCAGGATGGCGAGCGCCATGGAGCCGGCGAAGCCCGAGGGGCCGAAGCCCAGCAGCAGGTTCCAGGTCGAGAGGATGAACAGACCGGCGACGATCGACGGGATGCCCGTCATGACGTCGACGAAGAAGGTGACGGCGGTGGCCAGCCGGCCCTTGCCGTACTCCACCAGGTAGATCGCGGTCAGCATGCCGATCGGGGCGGCGATCGCGGTGGCGATGCCGACCTGCTCCAGCGTGCCGATGATGGCGTGGTACACGCCGCCGCCGGCGCCGATGGTCAGGACGCCGTTCATCGAGTGCGACAGGAAGTTGCCGTCGAGGACCTTGACGCCCTTGCCGATCGTGGTGGCCAGCAGCGAGTACAGCGGCAGCGCGGCCACGACGAACGAGGCCCAGACCATGCTGGTCGCGACGCGGTCCTTGGCCTGGCGGCGGCCCTCGACCTGCGCGGTGATCACATAGGTGCCCAGGATGAACAGCAGGACGGCGATCAGGCCCCACTGGATCTTGCTGTGCAGGTCACCGAGGACACCGATGAGGACGCCGAGGACCAGCGCGCCCACGGCGATGCCCGCCGGGGCCCAACGGGGCAGCCGGCGCTGGGCCAGGGGGCGGCGCGGCACGGAGGAGGCCGGCCGCTTGTCCGTTATCGCGTGGCTCATGCGTTGGCCCCCGAGTATTCCTTGCGCCGGGCGATGATCGCGCGGGCGGCGCCGTTGACCAGCAGGGTGATGAGGAAGAGCACGAGACCGGAGGCGATCAGGGCGTCGCGGCCGAACTCGTTGGCCTCACCGAACTTGGCGACGATGTTCTGCGAGAACGTGCCGCCGACCGGGTCGAGGATGTGCACCGACAGGATCGGGGCGGCGGACAGCACGGTGGCCACGGCCATGGTCTCACCGAGCGCGCGGCCGAGGCCGAGCATCGAGGCGCTGATGATGCCGGAGCGGGCGAAGGGCAGCACCGACATCCGGATGGTCTCCCAGCGCGTCGCGCCGAGGGCCAGGGCGGCCTCCTCGTGCATCCGCGGGACCTGGCGGAAGACCTCGCGGCTGACGTTGGTGATGATCGGGAGGATCATGATCGCCAGCAGGATGCCGACGGTGAAGATCGAGCGGGCCGCGCCCTGCGGGTCCTCCTTCTCGAAGATCACCGTCCAGCCCAGGTAGTCGTCCAGCCACATGTTCAGCCCGGTCAGGTGCGGCACCAGGAACAGGGCGCCCCACAGGCCGTAGATGATGCTGGGCACGGCGGCGAGCAGGTCGATGATGTACGAGAGCGGCGAGGCGAGGCGGCGCGGCGCGTAGTGCGAGATGAACAGCGCGATGCCGACCGCGACCGGGACCGCGATGATCATCGCGATGATCGAGCTGACGATCGTGCCGTAGGCCAGGACCGCGATGCCGAAGACCGGCGGGGTCGCGCTGGCGTTCCACTCGAAGGTGGTCAGGAAGTTGCCGTGGTCCTTGGAGATCGCGTTGATCGCGCGGATCGTCAGGAAGATCGCGATCGCTGCCATGATCACCAGCAGCAGGATGCCGGAACCACGGGAGAGGCCTGAGAAGATCTTGTCACCCAGGCGCGTGACAGTGCCCCCGGCCTTCTTGGCTGCCGGTGGCGGGGTAGGGGTCTGTGCGGTTATGGCCATCGGTTGTTTTCTCCGGTCTGGGTGGGGGATGGCTCCCCCGGCGGCGGTGCACCGGAAGTGCGGACGGGCCCCGCGACCGCGGTCACGGGGCCAGTCCGCGCGGGGATCAGGCGAGGGCGGCCACGGTGGCGCGCACCTTGGTGGCGATCTCGGCGGGCAGCGGCGCGTAGCCGGCGTCCGACAGGATGGCCTGGCCCTCCTCGCTGGCGGTGTAGCCCAGGAAGGACTTCACCAGCGGCAGGGTCTCGGCCTTGTTGCCCTTGTCGCAGGCGATCTCGTAGGTCACCAGGACGATCGGGTAGGCGTTGTCGGCCTTGGTGACGTACGCGTTGCCCATGTCCAGGGACAGGTCGGCACCGGTGCCGACGACCTTCGCCTCGGCGATGCCGGCGGAGGCGTTGGCCGCGGTGGCCTCGACGGGGGCGGAGGCGCCGGTGTCGATCTTGACCGTCTTGATGTCGTTGGCGGTCGCGTAGGAGAGCTCGAAGTAACCGATCGAGCCGTTGACCTGCTTGACCTGGGCGGCGACACCCGAGGACTTGGCGGCCGACTGGCCACCCTTGCCCGCCCACGCCTTGGCGTGCTCGTACGGCCACGCGTCCTTGGCGGCACCGTTGAAGTACTTGGTGAGGTTGTCCGTGGTGCCGGACTCGTCCTGACGGTGGAACGTCTGGATCTTGGTGCTGGGAAGCTTGGCGTCCGGGTTCAGCTTCTTGATGGCCGCGTCGTCCCAGTTGGTGATCTTCGAGTCGAAGATCTTCGCCAGGGTCGGGGCGTCCAGGACCAGGTTGTCCACGCCGGACACGTTGTAACCGATGGCGATGGGGCCGCCGACCATCGGGATGCTGATGCCGGTGCCGGTCTTGCAGACCTTCTTCGACGCGTCGATCTCTTCCGGCTTCAGCGGCGAGTCGGAGCCCGCGAAGCTGTCCGTGCCGTTGTTGAAGTCGATGATGCCCTCACCGGAGGAGGACGCCTTGTAGTTGACCTGCGCGCCGTTGCAGGCCTGCATGTAGTTCTTGACCCAGGCGTCCATGGCGTTCTGCTGCGCCGAGGAGCCGGAAGCGAGGAGCTGGCCGCCCTTGTCAGCGCACTTGATGCTGCTGGAGGACGAGGCCGCCGGCGACGCGGTGCTGTCGCCGCTGGCCTCGTTGTTGTTGTCCGAGCCGCAAGCAGTGAGGACGAGGGCGCCCGAAACCGCGACCGCGCCGACGGCCAGGGCGCGGAGCCCGCTCTTACGCTGAAGCTTCACCTTCGGTGATTCCTTCCTGAAGCCCGCCGGTGGACGGCGAAGCAGAGGTATGGATTTCTGCATCCACCCGGCGGCGTTCGCTCACCGGTACGGCCGAAATTAGGCAGATGAGATGACACGGCCGAAGGGGCTGCGTGAACGCAAGGTGAACCTCGCATATCAGTGCGGTGTGCCCCTGTGACCGGGGACACGTCCAAGCCGGGCCATTGTCACTCGGCAGGGGTCCGCAGAAAGGCATCGACCACGGGTCGGTCACGCTCGTGGGTGAGGCGATGGCGTGCCGCGACCGGCGGCAGCCAGACCATGCGGTCCACCTCGCGATTCGGGACGAACGCCCCCAGGGCGGCCTTCGCCGCCCAGTAGCGGACGACTTTGGGGCGCCCCGCGACCACGTACATTGACGACGGCAGCGGCACGCCGAGCACGCAGTCGAGGCCCGTCTCCTCCTTGACCTCGCGGCGGGCGCCGTCGACCGCGGTCTCACCGCGCTTGAGCTTGCCCTTGGGCAGTGACCAGTCGTCGTACTTGGGACGGTGGACCAGTGCGATCTCCAGGCCGCCGTCGATCGGGGAGCGGCGCCACAGGACCGCTCCCGCGGCCAGGATCGGGGTGTCGGCGGTGGCGGGGATGGCGGCGCTCCCTTCGTGCTGCGGGACTGCGGTGCGGGGGCCGTCGCTAGCGGCCCCACAGGTGGGCGAAGGCGTAGCGGGCGGCCTCCACCTCCAGGCGCTGGTCCGCGTGGAGGACGCCCAGCGCGTAGGCCGTGGCCGGGGCGATCCGCGGGGTGCGTGCCGCGGCCGTGACCGCCGCCGCCGCCTCCGCCGCCTCCCGGTGCTGCTCCAGCACCCGGGCCGCGGCGGTGAGCCGGGCGGTGGGGTCGCCTTCGTCGTACGAGAAGACCTCCTGCGCGTAGCGGCGCAGGCGCAGCAGGACGCGGACCCGGTTCCACGGCACGTCCTGGCGCTCGGCCACCAGTTCGGTGGCCAGGGCGGCGTAGAGCGCGTCGGCGTTGTACGGGTGCCGGGCGCGGGCCAGGGCCAGATGCCCGGCGGCCTCGTTCAGCCGGGCGTGCGCCTTCTCGGCGAGCGGGGGCAGCACGGCCTCGGCGGGTTCGTGCGCCGCGGGGGTCAGCGGCACCTCGGAGGCGAGCAGCGCCACCGCGTCGACCACGGCGTGGAAACGGGAGGAGCCCACCGCCTGCAGGGCGGCGGAGTGCGCGCGGGTCCGGGCCAGGGTGAGCTGGCGCTCCAGCAGGGCGCCGGCCCGGGCGGCGCCCACGGCCAGGGGGCCCGTGCCGGTCCCGCGCTCGGCGGCGGCCGGAGAGGGGGCGGGGGTGCGCCGGCCGGTGGCCGCCCGGGCCGCGCCGACCAGGGCCTCGGTGCCCTCGGCCGTGCGCGCCGGGCCCTCGCGGAGGGTCTCGGCGGTGCCGGCGCCGATCCTGCGGTCGGTGCGCAACGGCTCGGCCGCCTCCGGGCGGTCCGCGGCGGGGACGTCGCCCCCGCCGGCCGCCGGGAGCCACAGCTCGTCGTCGGCCTGCGACGCCGCGGCCGTGCCGGCGGCCTCCTCGGCGGAGGCGAGTCGCTGCAGCGCGGTGATCAGCCGGGTCAGGCGCGCCGCGTACTGGTGCTCGCGGCCCAGGGTGCCGGACAGCCAGCCGAGTTCGGCCCGCAGGGGCTCCGCCCAGGCGGGGTCGGTCAAGGACCCGTACGTGTGCAGGGCGCCGGCGATGCGGCGCGCCGAGCGGCGCATGAGGCGGCCCGCCTCGGCGCTCTCGTCCTGCGGACGGCCGGGCTCGCCCTCGCGGGGAGCCAGGGCACGCAGGAAGCCGGTGGCCTGGTCGCGCAAGTACTGTTCGAGCACGGTGCCGGCGTCACGGCCGGGAAGCCCGCCGGCGGTGAGGCCGGCGGGCGTCTCTGCCGCCGTGTCAGGGTGTCGCTGGGCCACGCCGGCGCCTCCGCGCGTCGATGAGCATCTCCTGGATATGGGGCAGCGGACGCCCTTCGGCGTCGGTGCTGTGCCGGGTCCAGTCCCCGTCGGAGCCGAGCCACCAGGACGAGGTCTCGTCCGATGTGCCGGTCTCCAGCAGGCGGTTCAGGGAGGCGCAGTGGGCGGCGTCGGAGACCCGTACCAGCGCCTCGATCCGGCGGTCGAGGTTGCGGTGCATCATGTCGGCGCTGCCGAGCCACACTTGCGGGTCGCCGCCGTTGGCGAAGATGAAGACCCGGGAGTGCTCGAGGAAGCGGCCGAGCACGCTGCGCACGCGGATGTTCTCCGACAGGCCCGGGACGCCGGGGCGCAGCGCGCAGATGCCGCGGACCCAGATGTCGACGGGCACGCCCGCCATGGAGGCCTGGTAGAGAGCGTCGATGATCGCCTCGTCGACCATCGAGTTGACCTTGATGCGGATGTAGGCGGGGCGGCCCTCGCGGTGCTTGGCGATCTCCCCGAGGATGCGCTCTATCAGCCCGTGGCGCAGGCTGCGCGGAGCCACCAGCAGCCGGTTGTAGGACTCGCGGCGCGAGTAGCCGGACAGCCGGTTGAACAGGTGGGAGAGATCGGCGCCGACCTGCGGGTCGGCGGTGAGCAGCCCCAGGTCCTCGTACAGCCGCGCCGTCTTGGGGTGGTAGTTGCCGGTGCCGACGTGGCTGTAGCGCCGCAGGTTCTCGCCCTCCTGGCGGACCACCAGCGACAGCTTGCAGTGCGTCTTCAGCCCGACCAGGCCGTAGACCACGTGGCAGCCGGCCTCCTCCAGCTTGCGGGCCCACTTGATGTTGGCCTGCTCGTCGAAGCGCGCCTTGATCTCGACCAGCACCAGCACCTGCTTGCCGGCCTCGGCGGCGTCGATCAGCGCGTCCACGATCGGCGAGTCGCCGGAGGTGCGGTACAGCGTCTGCTTGATCGCCAGCACGTCGGGGTCCTGTGCGGCCTGCTCCAGGAAGCGCTGCACGGAGGTGGAGAAGGAGTTGTACGGGTGGTGCAGCAGCACGTCGCGCTCGCGCAGCGCCGCGAAGACGTCGGTGGCGTGCGCGGACTCGACTTCGGCGAGGTCCGGGTGGGTGCCGCCGACGAACTTGGGGTACTTCAGCTCCGGCCGGTCCTGGCCCGCGACGGCGAACAGCCCGGTCAGGTCGAGCGGGCCGGGCAGCGGGTAGACCTCCGCGTCCGCGATGTTCAGCTCCTGGACCAGGGTGTCCAGCGCCTTGGCGGAGATCGACTCCTCGACCTCCAGCCGGACCGGCGGGCCGAAGCGGCGGCGCAGCAGTTCCTTCTCCAGGGCCTGGAGGAGGTTCTCGGTGTCGTCCTCCTCCACCTCCAGGTCCTCGTTCCGGGTCACCCGGAACATGTGGCTGTCGAGCACCTCCATGCCCGGGAAGAGCTCCTCCAGGTGCGCGGCGATGACGTCCTCGAGCGGGACGAAGCGCTGCGGGCCGGCCTCCAGGAAGCGCGACAGGATCGGCGGGACCTTCACACGGGCGAAGTGGTCGTGGCCGGAGACCGGGTTGCGCACGGTGACGGCCAGGTTCAGGGACAGGCCGGAGATGTACGGGAACGGGTGCGCCGGGTCGACGGCCAGCGGGGTCAGCACCGGGAAGATCTTGTTCCGGAACAGCGTGAACAGCCGGGCCTGCTCCTGCTCGGTGAGGTCGCCCCACCGGATGATGTGGATGTCCTCCGCGGCCAGTTGCGGGGCCACCTCGTTCTGGAAGCAGGCGGCGTGCCGGGCCATGAGCTCGCGGGAGCGGGTGAGGATGTTGTCCAGCACCCGGCTCGGGGACAGCCCGGAGGCCGAGCGCTGGGCCACGCCGGTGGTGATGCGGCGCTTCAGTCCGGCGACCCGGACCATGAAGAACTCGTCCAGGTTGCTCGCGAAGATCGCCAGGAAGTTGGCGCGCTCCAGCAGCGGGGTCGCCGGGTCCTCGGCGAGTTCCAGCACCCGCTCGTTGAAGGCCAGCCAGCTCTGCTCCCGGTCCAGGAAGCGATCGGCGGGCAGCTCGAGGCCCTCCGGCACGGTCTTCTCCAGGACGGTCCCCACCGCGACGGCCGTGCCGTCCTCGTCGGACGTCCGCTGCCGGGCGTCCATGCGGGTGATCTCGGGGTGCAGCGGGGGCACCACGTGCGGCCGGCCGTACCCGGGAGAGGCGTCGGACTCGGAGGACGCATGGGTGTCGCGCTCGGAATCCGACCGGTCGGTCCCCGCGTCGGTGGGGTGTTTCATCGAGGCCATGGGTGCGAGCCCTCCTCAGGATCCGGCACGACGTTCACGTGGACGGCGGCGCACGGAACCCGGCCGCCTGCCATGCCCCCATTGTCCCCGGACCCGGCGGATACCGGCAGGTCGGGGAGGGTCGGGCAGGAGGTGGCGGGCGGCTGCATTCAGTGATGCTCGCAAGCGATTTTGAATCGCCGGTAACGGTCAGGTGGCGGTCAGGGAAGCGCCGCGCGTACCGGCCGTGACCGTGTGATCGCCCCGGAGGGCGCCCACGGGCCCCGCGGAGGGTCCGGTTCCCGTCCGTCACGTCCCGCGCGGCGGGCCGCCGGGGCACCGGCGCGCCCGCTGTGGCGTCCGGCCGTTCAGCTCTCCGTGCGGTACATCAGGTCGACCTCGTGGGTGGTGAAACCGAGGCGTTCGTAGACGGCGACCGCGGGGGCGTTGTCGGCGTCCACGTAGAGCATCGCGGTCGGCAGCGCACGGTCCCGCGCGAGGTGGCGCAGGCCGATCAGGGTGAGGGCGCGGCCGAGGCCGCCGCCCTGCTCCTCGGGACGGATGCCGAGGACGTAGACCTCGCCCAGGCCCTGCTGGGCGTGGACCTTGGTCCAGTGGAAGCCGGCGAGGCGGTCGCCGCGGAACGCCAGGAAGAAGCCGGCGGGGTCGAACCAGGGCTCGGCCATGCGGTCGTCGAGGTCGCGCTGGGTGAGGCTGCCCTGCTCGGGGTGGTGGGCGAAGGCGGCGGCGTTCACCGCGAGCCACGCCGCGTCGTCCTGGCCGGGGACGAAGGGGCGCACGGTGACGCCCTCCGGGAGCACCGGCTCGGCCAGCGGCGGGCCGCCCGCCCCCTCCACCGCGCCGTCCAGGGGGCGGCGCATCTGGCGCAGCTCGCGGAAGAGGGCGAGGCCGAGCAGCCCGGCCAGGTGCCGCGCGGCCGGGTGGCCGCCGTGCGCCCACACCCGCAGCCGCTTGCCGGAGGCCGCGAGCAGCGCGTGCCCGAGGGCGCGGCCGTGGCCCTGGATGCGGTGGTCGGGGTGGATGACCATCTCGGCGGCCGGGGCCTCGACGGGGTCGGTGTCCTCCAGCTGGGCGTAGCCGACCAGGGTGCCGTCGGCCTCGACCAGCAGGTGGCGGACGCCCTCGCGGGCGCCGCCGCGCAGGTGGATGCGGCCCTGCTCGGACACCGCCGCCTGGCCGTCGGCCGCCGCCGCGTCCTCGATCAGCGCCAGTACCGCGTCGGCGGTCTGCGGGGTGAGCTCGTTCACCGTCTCGATCCGGCGGGGGCCCACCGCGGTCTGCTGCGCTGCTGCGTCGGTCATGGAACTGAGCTTACGACCGCTCGGCGCCGCGGGGAGTCCACCGGAACCACCATCGCGGCCCCGCAGGCCACGGCCGCCGCGGCGGCCAGGGCGGGCCAGTAGCCGGTCGCGGAGATCGCGGCCGCGCTCAGCGGCGGGACGACGGCGGCGGTGAGGTTCTGGCCGGTGTTGTGCACGCCGAGGGCGCGGCCGGACCAGGCGGGCCCGGCGCGCTCCGCGGTGGCGGTGAAGGACAGGCCGTTGGTGCTGGCGGTGATGCCGACCGACAGCACCAGGGCGGCGGCGGTGGCGGGGGAGGGGAAGGCCGCGGTGAACGCGGTCACGGCGACCACGGCGGCGGTGGCCACGGCCAGCTGCCGCATCGGGCGCAGCCGGCTGCCGGCCCGGTCCGACCAGCGGCCCGCGGCGATGCGGGCGGCGGCGCCCAGCACCTGCGCGACGGCGATCAGCCGGCCGGCGTCCACCGCGGTCCAGCCGCGGGTGTCGACGAGCAGCACCAGGGCGAAGGCACCCGCCGTGAACTGCGGTACGACCAGCAGCGCGCCCGCGCCGTGGATCCGCCACAGCGCCGACGAGCCGCGGTAGGGGTTGGCGGCCGGTTCGGCCGCCGCTCCGGCCGATTCGGGGCGTGCCGGGTCGGCGGCCAGTACGGCGACGGCCGCGGCGATGAGCGCGCACACCGCGGCCAGGAAGGCGAAGGCGCCCCCGATGCCGTACGCGGTGGCCAGCGGCGGCATGGTCAGCGCGGCCACACCCATGCCCAACGGGGTGGAGGTCTGCCGGATGCCCATGGCCAGTCCGCGTTCCCGCGCGGTGAACCAGCCCATGACCAGGCGCCCGCTCGCGGAGTACACGGAGGCGGCCGCCGCTCCGGCGAGGAAGAGCAGCGCCCCGAGCGCCGCGGTGCCGCCCCCGTTGGCCGTCACGGCCGCGGTGACGGCCAACAGCGCGCCGGCGCCGCCCAGTCCGGTGGCGATGACGACGCGCTCGCCGTGGCGGTCGGCGAGGGCTCCCCAGGCGACGAGGGCGGTGACCAGGCCTACCGTGGGACAGGCGATGAGCAGGCCGATCCGGGGCAGCGACAGATGCCCGGAGTCGCGCAACTCGGCGGCCAGATAGGGGATTCCATAGACGAACGCGCAGGCGGCGGTCTGTGCCGCGGTGCCCAGGGCCAGCATCAGCCAGCGGCGGCGCATGGTGTGCACCTCCTCGGTCGGTGGTGGGCGCAACTATGCTCCTCGACTGAATGGCGAGACAGATGATTTCGGCATGCGAGACACCGGGGCGGGCCGTCCGGCATGTCCCGGACAGTGGCAACCTCCCCGTAACCGCAAAGGCACTGACAACTACGCGCGTTGACCCTAGGCTGCGGCAGGTCCTCTCCTCTTAACCCTTCGCTCACGTCTAAGGGGATCCACCCATGTCTGCGAACCATCCCCGGCGTCACGCCGCCCGCAAGGCCGCCGCGGCGGCCACGGGCCTCGCGGCGCTCGGCGCGCTCGCCATCGCGATGCCGACGGCCCAGGCGCACGAATCCCGGCACAGTGCGGAGCGCGACCGCACCGTGGACCTCCAGATGCTCGCGATCAACGACTTCCACGGCAACCTGGAGCCCCCGGCCGGCTCCTCCGGCCGTGTCACCGAACTCCAGGCGGACGGCACCACCAAGACCGTCGACGCCGGCGGTGTGGAGTACCTGGCCTCCAGCCTGCGCAGCGCCCGGCAGGGCCACAAGCGCACCGTGACGGTCGCGGCCGGTGACATCGTCGGCGCCAGCCCGCTGCTGTCGGGCCTGTTCCACGACGAGCCGACCGTCGAGGCCATGAACAAGCTGGGCCTGGACGTCACGGGCGTGGGCAACCACGAGTTCGACGAGGGCAAGGACGAACTGCTCCGCCTGCAGAAGGGCGGCTGCCACCCGACGGACGGCTGCTACGAGAAGGGCCGCAAGTTCAAGGGCGCCGACTACCCGATCCTGTCGGCGAACGTCGTCAACGAGAAGACCGGCAAGCCACTGCTCGCGCCGTACACCATCGAGCACATCAAGGGCATCAAGGTCGGCTTCATCGGCGTCACCCTGGAGAGCACGCCGGACATCGTCACGGCCGAGGGCGTCAAGGGCCTGAAGTTCCTCGACGAGGTCGAGACGATCAACAAGTACTCCAAGGAGCTCAAGTCCAAGGGTGTCAACGCGATCGTCGCCCTGGTCCACGAGGGCGGCTTCCCGGCCTCCGGCTCCTACAACTACGACTGCGACGCGGGCGGTGACGGCAAGGGCCTGTCCGGCCCGATCGTCGACATCGCCAAGAACACCTCGCCCGACGTCGACGCGCTGATCACGGGGCACACCCACAACGCGTACGTGTGCACCATCCCCGACCCCGAGGGCAACGACCGCCTGGTCACCAGCGCCGCCTCCTTCGGCCGGCTCTACACCGAGCTGAACATGAAGTTCGACAAGCGCACGGACGACATCGTCCGCGCCTCCGTCGTCGGCTCCAACCACGTCGTGGACCGCACGCAGACCAAGGCCGCGGACATGACCCAGCTCGTCGGCCACTGGCAGACGCTGGCCGCCCCGGTCGCCAACCGGACCGTCGGCTGGATCTCCCAGGACATCACCCGCAACGGCAACGAGTCGCCGCTCGGCGACCTCATCGCCGACGCGCAGCTGGCCTACGGCAGGACCCTGGACCCGGGCACCGACCTGGCCCTGATGAACCCCGGCGGCATCCGCACCGACCTGGTGCACAAGGCCTCCGGCTCCGAGGGCGACGGCGTGGT
Organism: Streptomyces sp. MI02-7b; assembly: GCF_033793585.1. NCBI lineage: Bacteria > Bacillati > Actinomycetota > Actinomycetes > Kitasatosporales > Streptomycetaceae > Streptomyces > Streptomyces sp. MI02-7b. The sequence continues at coordinate 28,266 of NZ_JARAWX010000021.1, forward strand.
CACCTACGCCGAGGGCTTCGCCGTGCAGCCGTTCAGCAACACGGTCAACCTCAAGGACCTGACCGGCGCCCAGCTGATCACCGTGCTGCAGCAGCAGGTGAGCGGCGCCAACGCCGCGGCGCCGAAGATCCTGCAGATCTCCGCGGGCCTCACCTACACGCTGGACCTCACCAAGACCGGCGCCGACCGCGTCGTGGCCGGTTCGGTGAAGCTCGGCGGCGTCCCGGTCGACCCCGCGGCCACCTACCGCGTCGCGATGAACAACTTCCTCGCGGGCGGCGGCGACGGCTTCGGCGAGCTGGCCAACGGCACCAACCAGGTCGTCGGCGGCGACGACCTGGCGGCCTTCAACGCCTACCTGACCGCCAACTCCTCGGCCTCCGCGCCGCTGGCGGCCCCGGCGGCGAACCGGATCACCGTCGTCCAGTAACCGGCACCGCGGCACAGCCGGTTGCCATGAAGGGGCGGCCGTCCACCGGGACGGCCGCCCCTTCGGCTCGCCGCCGCCTCGACCGTGCGGGTGACAGCGGGCGGGGCCCCGGATCACGCCGGAGGACCGGGTAGGCCCTCGCCGGCACCCCGCCCGCACCGGCGGCCGCGGTGCCGCGGCACCGACCCCGGTCGCCGGGGGCACGGCGCATCTCCATACCCTGTGCGCATGACGACGACGGAGCGACGGCGGTTCAGGTCGGGCACGGTGATCCTCGGGGGCATGGGTGTGCTCGCCGCGGCCCTGGCCGCCTGCGGCTCGGAGCCCGACAAGCGCTGCGTGGACCCCGACACGTACAAGACCCTGCCGGAGTCGAGGTGCGAGAGCGGCGGCAGCGGGCACTACTACTACGGCGGCAGCGTCCGCGGCGGGAAGGCCCGGGGCGGCAGCTTCGACGAGTCGTCCGTGAAGACCGGCGGCTTCGGCGGCCACGGCTCGGGTCACCGCTCCGGCGGCGGCTGATGCGGCGCCGCACCGCGGAACCGCGCCCCGACTGGCAGCGGATCGTCGAGGACCAGGGCGTCGTCTACCCGCTGACCCGCCACCCGGACGGGACGCTGCGCCCCTACTGGGACGAGAGCGCCTACTACGAGTTCTCGCTGCCCGAGGTCGAGGAGCTGGAGCGGACCGTCGCCGACCTGCACGCGATGTGCCTGGCCGCGGCCGCGCACATCGTCGAGCGGGACCGCTTCGCCGACCTCGGCATCCACGACCCCCGGCTCGCCGCCCGGATCGCCGAGTCCTGGCGGCGCAGGACCGAACTGCCCAGCCTCTACGGGCGCTTCGACCTGCGTCACGACGGCGCCGGGGGCCCGGCCAAGCTGCTGGAGTACAACGCCGACACCCCCACCTCCCTGGTGGAGGCGGCCAGCGCCCAGTGGTTCTGGATGGAGGACCGGTTCCCCGGCGCCGACCAGTGGAACTCGCTCCACGAACGCCTGGTCGCCGCGTGGAAGCGGCAGGCCCCCCTGCTGCCGCCCGGGCCCGTGCACTTCGCGCACTCCGAGGGCGACGAGCTCGGCGAGGACCTGATGACGGTGGCCTACCTGCGCGAGACCGCCGAGCAGGCGGGTCTCGAGACCCGCGCCCTGTCGGTGGAGTCGATCGGCTGGGACGGGCTGTCGCGGCGCTTCGTCGACGACCGGCTGGGGTTCATCCGCAGCTGCTTCAAGCTCTACCCCTGGGAGTGGCTGGCCGACGACCCCTTCGGCGGCCACGTCCTGGACACCCTCGACAACGGCGGCGGCACCGGCAGCACCTGCTGGATCGAGCCCGCCTGGAAGATGCTGCTGTCCAACAAGGCGCTCCTGGCGGTGCTGTGGGAGCTCTACCCCGGCCACCCCAACCTGCTCGCCGCCCACCTCGACGGCCCGCGCGCGCTGGCCGCCACGACCGGCTGGGTCGCCAAACCGCTGCTGGGCCGCGAGGGCGCGGGCGTCACCGTCCACCGCGCCGGGGAGCCCGCGGCCGTACGGGACGACGAGGCCTGCTGCTACCAGGAACTGGCCCCGCTGCCCGTCTTCGACGGCAACCACGTCGTGCTGGGCGCCTGGGTCGTGGACGGCGAGCCGGCCGGACTCGGCATCCGCGAGTCGGCGGGCCCGGTCACCGACGAGTACGCCCGCTTCGTGCCGCATGTCATCCGCTGACCCGCACCACGGACGGCGCGCCCCCGACGGGGAGGGCCCCGGCGCGGGGATGCTGACACCGTGACCGGAGCACCCCGCGCGGACGTGTGGCTGCTGCTCGGCCACGGCGTCGAGGAGAGCCCGGTCGTCAGGCGCCTCCGGGCCGCCTTCGCCGAGGAGTTCGGGCCGCGCTGCGCCGTCGTCCGCACCGCCGACCTGCTGCTCGGCGTCCGTACGGGCCGGCTGTCGCTGCACGGTCTGGACGGCCGGCCCGTCGCGGCCCCCCGGGTCGTGTTCGCCCGCATGATGTCGCCGGGCCTGGGCGCCGATCGCGAGATCACGCTGCTGCGCCATCTGGAGGCGTTGGGCGCGGTCCTGGTCAACCCCATCGACTCCGTCATGGCCTGCGTCAACAAGGTGTGGCAGCTGCAGCAACTCGCCCTCGCCGGGCTGCCGGTGCCGGACACCCTCAGCTACGCCGACGCCCCGCTGGAGGCCGTGCTCGACGCCCCGGGCATGGTGCCGCAGCCGTGCGTGGTCAAGGCGGTGCGCGGGCACCGCGGACGACGGGTCTTCCTCGCCCCGGACACCGCGATGCTGCGGGACGTCCAGGGCAGCCTGCGGCACGAGACGCCGTACCTCTTCCAGGAGTACGTGGCGCACTCCCACGGCCGCGACCTGCGCGTGGTCGTCGTCGACGGCCGGGCCGTGGCCGCCCAGACCCGCACCGGCGACGGCACCGGCCTCACCTCCAACCTCGCCCGGGGCGGCACCGCGACGCCCTGCCCCGGGCGCCACCCCCGGGCCGAGGCGCTGGCCGTGCGCGCCGCCGGGGTGCTGGGGCTCGCCGTGGCCGGAGTGGACCTGCTCTTCGCGCCGGACGGGGAGTTCGTCCTGTGCGAGGTCAACGCCAACGTGGGCTGGGGAGAGGCGATGGCCGAGGTGGCGCCGGCCGTCGTCGCCGCGTGCGCCGCGCGGCTGCCGGGCGGCGCGCCGAGCGCAGGGTGACACCCCGGCAGCGGTGCGTACGAGATTTCCCGTTCGCCCGTCCCGCGGCGGGCGGTTACCGCCGGAAACACTTTCCTCGACAGTAACTTGTGGCGCACCATGGGCACCCCCGTCCCTCCAGGCCCATCAATGCGTCCGGGTGGTCATCCGTGTCCCAACCGCACAAGGCGCCCGTCTACGACGAGTTGTCCGACGCCGCTCTCACCGAGCGCGTGCGGGCCGGTGCGCCGACCGCCTACCCGGCGACCGAGGAACTGCGCCGCCGTCACCTGCCCGCCGTGGTCTGCTACGCCCGGCTGTGCGCCCGTGACGAGGAGTCCGCCGGCCAACTGGCGGCCCAGGCGTTCGCGTTGGCCTGGCAGGAGGTGCACCGAGGGGTCGACCCGCGCGGCGCGTGGCGGCACCGGCTGCTCATGCTCGTCCACCAGGCGGGCGCGGTGTGGGCCGCGGGCAGCCGGCGGGTTCGGCTGAACGAGGAGTACGCGGCCTTCATCGACGTGATCCGCGCCCGCGACAACGGCATGACGGCCCCGCCCGGCCTGCCGGGCATGCCCGTCCACCCGCGGCACCGACTGGCCGAGGGCTCCGCCCTGTTCGGCGCCTTCGCCGCCCTGCGGCAGAGCACACAGGGCATCCTCTGGCACACCGTCGTCGAGCGGACGCCGGAGGCCGACGCGGCGCTGTGGACCGGGGAGAGGCGCTCCGAGATGGCCGACCTCGGGGCCCGGGCGCTGGACGCGTACCGCGAGTCCTACCTGCGCACCTATCTGGATCGCAGCGAGGACCCGGCGTGCCGGGGCTTCGGCCGCATCCTGGACGCCGCCGCCCGCCGCGACGACGCGCGGCAGAACGAGGACCTGGAGCGGCACCTCGCCGGGTGCGCCGACTGCGCCAAGGCCCTGGAGTTCCTGATCGTGCTGGAGCGCGACCCGCGCCCCCTGCTCGGCACGGCCCTGGTGGCCTGGGCCGGGCCCGCCTACCTCGCGGCGCTCGCCGCGCCCGCGCCGCCCCCCGCCCCGCCGGCCGCGCCCGCGCCGGTCTCCCGCCGCAAGCCGCGACCGGGCCCGCTCACCTGGCTCACCCGGCTCGTGCGGCCGGCCGCACCCGCGCCGGTCTCCCGCCGCAGGCCGCGACCCGGCCCCCTCTCCCGGTTCACCCGGTTCACCCGGTTCGCCGGGCCCGCCCGGCTCGTGCGGCTGCGCAGCCGCTACCCGACGCCGCTGATCACGCTGGTGCTGGCCTCCGCCGCCGTCGCGGCCGTCACCGGCCTGGTGTACGCCGCCGGCGACGACGCCCCGGCGGGCAGTCAGGCCGGCCAGGCGCCGCCGGTCCTCCCGTCGGCCTCCGTCACCGTGACGGCGACCGCGACGGCCACGGCGACCGCCACGGTCACCGGCCCGCCCACGGCCGGCGCGACCGGGACCACCGCGCCGCCGTCCCCGTCGCGGACGCCGAGCGGGGCCGCGTCGTACCGCATCCCGGCCGTGCCCACGAAGACGCCCGCGCCGAAGCCGCCCGGCAGCGGCTTCGCCCAGGTCGTGAACGGCGACTCCGGTCTGTGCCTGGACGTGCGCGACGAGGACTTCTCCAACGGCTCGGATGTCATCCTCGCCGGCTGCGACCCCGACTCGGCCGCGCAGCGGTGGCGGGTGGAGCCCCAGGGCGTGCTGCGCAACGGCGGTGACTCCGACTACTGCCTCGACTCCCGCGGCGACACCGACCGCGGGCTCGGCGTCTGGAACTGCTCGTCCGCCGACGGCCGGCACGCCGAGAACCTGTTCTTCCTCGTCGACGGTCTCGGCCGCATCCGCCCGCAGATCGACCTCGGCGTCGCCGCCGCCCCCGACGGTGACGCGCCGGGCTCCACACTGTCGTTCGTCCCGGCGGGCAACGCCGCCGACCAGCGCTGGCTGGCCGGCTAGCGACGGCCCGCCGGCCGGCGAGGACCGGTCAGGCGTCGTCCCCGGCGGGCGGGATCGGCCCGCCCGGAAGGTAGACCACCGCCGTGGTGCCGCCGCCGCTCGCGGGCTGCAGGCGCACGGTGCCGTCCGCCTGCTCCACGGTGCGGGCCACGATGGACAGGCCGAGGCCCGAACCCGGCAGGCTGCGCGCGGACGTGGAGCGCCAGAAGCGCTCGAAGACGTGCGGCAGGTCCTCGGGCGGCACGCCCGGGCCGTGGTCGCGGACGGTCAGCTCACCGCCGTGCAGGGCCACTTCCACCGTCCCGGCCGGCGGGCTGAACTTCACCGCGTTGTCGAGCAGATTGATCACGGCCCGCTCCAGTGCGCCGGGTTCGGCCCGTACGTACCACGGCGCCAGCTCCGAGGTGATCTTCAGGTCCGGGCCGGTGCGCAGCCGGGCCCGCTCCAGGGCGGCTTCCACCGCCTCGTGGAAGGCCACGGTCTGCAGCGGCCCGCCACCCTGCACCGCCTGCGGACGGGACAGCTCCTGGAGGTCCCCGATGAGCGCCGCCAGCTCGCCCATCTGGGCCTTCACCGAACTCAGCAGCTCCTTCCGGTCCTGCGGCGGCAGCGCCCTGCCGGTCATCTCGCTGCGTTCCAGCAGCTCGATGTTGGTGCGCAGCGAGGTGAGCGGGGTGCGCAGCTCGTGGCCGGCGTCGGCGATCAGCTGCTGCTGCAGCTCCTGGGAGGAGGACAGGGCGGCCGTCATCGCGTTGAAGGACGCCGACAGGCGCGCGATCTCGTCGTCGCCGTGCACCGGGATGCGGACGGTGAGGTCCTCGGTGCGCGCGATGTGCTCGACGGTCCGGGTGAGCCGGTCCACCGGCTTCAGTCCCGCGCGGGCGACCGCGAGGCCGGCGACGCTGGCGCCGATCACCCCCAGGCCGCCGACGGCCAGCAGGACCAGGCCCAGGGTGTTGAGCGACTGGGTGACCTCGTCCAGCGGGCGGGCCACCGTGTAGGCCCCGTCGGTGTTGAGCAGCGGCAACGTCACGGCGCGGTACTGGTTGCCGTCCGAGCCGGTCACCGTGTGCAGGGCCTCGCGCAGCGTGCCCTTGGCCACGTCGGTGTCCGCCGAGGTGACGTGCAGCGACTGGGAGCCCTGGATGACACAGCTGGCGCCGGTCCGCGAGACGACCTGGACGGTGGAGTTGAAGGGGTTGGGGGCCTGGTCGTCCGAGGCGGGCGGCTCGGTCGTGCACAGCCCCGCGCGCAGCTGGTCGACGACCCTCTGCGGGGGCATCCGGTTGTCGCGCAGCGAGTTGTCCAGCGAGTTCATGAGGGTCCCGCGCACGAAGAACCAGCACAGCAGCGCACTCGCGGTCACCGCCGCCGCGACCGCCACCGCCGTCAGGATCGCCAGCCGTGACCGCAGCGGCAGGGAACGGAAGCGCACCAGCCGGCGCATCAGGCCTTGCCCTCCGCGTTGCGCAGCACGTAACCGACACCCCGGACGGTGTGGACGAGCCGGGGGAGGCCGCCGGCCTCGGTCTTGCGGCGCAGGTACATGACGTACACGTCCAGGGAGTTGGAGCTCGGCTCGAAGTCGAAGCCCCACACGGCCTTGAGGATCTGCTCCCGGGTGAGCACCTGCCGCGGGTGGGTGAGGAACATCTCCAGCAGCGTGTACTCGGTGCGGGTCAGCTCCACCGGCTGCCCGGCCCGGGTGACCTCGCGGGTGGCGGTGTCCATCCGCAGGTCGCCGAAGGCCAGCCCGCTCTCCTCGGCGCCGCCGCCGGACAGTCCGGAGGCGTACGAGCTGCGCCGCAGCAGCGCCCGCAGCCGGGCGAGGAGTTCGTCGAGCTCGAAGGGCTTGACGAGGTAGTCGTCGGCCCCGGCGTCCAGCCCGGTGACGCGGTCGCCGACCGTGTCGCGGGCGGTGAGCATGAGGATCGGGGTGGTGGTGCCGCTGGACCGCAGGCGGCGGGCGGTGGTGAGGCCGTCCATGCGCGGCATCAGCACGTCCAGGACGATCGCGTCCGGCCGGTAGACGTCCACCTGGTCGAGTGCGGCCAGGCCGTCCTCGGCGAGGGCGGTCTCGTAGCCCTCGAAGGCGAGGCTCCGCTTCAGCGCCTCACGGACCGCGGGCTCGTCGTCCACGATCAGGATGCGGGCCGGGGCCTCGCCGTTCTCGCCGGGGCTCATGGGTCTTCCACCTCGTGCAGGGAGTCGTCGGGGACGGGGGGTCGTCGGGGACGGGGGATGCGGTGCGGCGGTGCTGCTGCCTTCCTAGCCTTGCACGAGGGCCAGACGGTGCGCGGCGCGCGAGCGGCGGGCGTACCGGCGGGCGTACCGGCGGTTGGCGGCGATCTCGGGCTCCCGCGGCGCCTGGGCCGGGAAGTGGATCAGCGCGAGGTCCGCGGGGCCGGCGGGGACACCGGCGGGGTGCAGGGCGGTGCTGAGGATGACGTTCATGACGGTCCGTCCCTTCGGGAGGGAGCGGTCAGCTGTCGCTGCCGCCGTTGCGCAGGGTGTCGAGGTCGGCCTTGACGGTGTTGACCGGGATCGCGAACCCGAGGCCGATGCTGCCGGCGGTGCTGTCGCCGGCCGAGGACGAACTGGCCGAGTACATGGCCGAGTTGATGCCGATGATCTCGCCGTTCATGTTGATCAGGGCGCCACCGGAGTTGCCGGGGTTGAGCGAGGCGTCGGTCTGGATCGCCTTGTAGGTGGTCGTGGACGAGCCGACGTCGCCGTTGTACTGGCCGCCGCCGAACTGGAACGGCCACGGGCTGTCGCCGCCGCCGTAGCCGCGGCCCTGCCGCTGGCCTCGGCTCTGGCCCTGGCCCTCGTCGGCGGCGACCGTGACGTTGCGGTCGAGCGCGGAGACGATGCCGCTGGTGACCGTGCCGGTCAGACCCTCCGGGGAACCGATGGCCACGACCTCGTCGCCGACCGCGACCTGGCGGGAGTCGCCGAGCGACGCCGGGGTCAGGCCGCTGACGTCCTCGGCCCTGAGCAGGGCCAGGTCCTTGGCGCTGTCGGTGCCGACCACCTTCGCGGTGGCGGTCTTCCCGGAGCTGAAGCGGACCTTGACGGTGTCCGCGCCGGAGATGACGTGGTTGTTGGTGACGATCTCGCCGCCACTGGTGACGATCACGCCAGAGCCGGTCGACCGGCCGCCGGAGGAGGTGGCGCTGACCTCCACGATGCTCGGGCTCACGGCCGCGGCGACGGAGGCGACGCTGCTGGTGCCCGTCGCGCTGGCGCCGACCACCCGGGTCGAGGTCGTGGCGGTCTGCGAGGCCGTCGCGTTACCGATCAGGGCCGCCGTCCCACCCCCGACCAGCGCCGAGACCAGGGCCACGGTGGCCACCAGCGGCACCGTCCGCCGGGACTCGCGCCGGGCGGCGGGCTCCGCCGGTGCGGGCGCGCCGTACGGGGGCTGGTGCGTCCCGTACGCGGGCGCCTGCGGCTCATAGGGCGGGGGCGGCGGGTAGGCCGCGGGACCGTTCCGGTGCTCGTCTGCGCCGCTGTCGCGGGAGGAGTTCTCGTTCATGACAACGACTGTGCGCCCCGAACATGAGAGCTCCCTGAGCGTGCCCTGAGAACCGGGGCAGAGTTCGGTATGCCCGATATAAGAAAGGAACCCGCAGGTCAGCGCCGTCCGCCGGGAACCGACCCGGCTGTGTGCGCGCCGACCTGCGGGAACGCGTCAGTGGCAGCCGCAGCTGCGCCGCACGACCAGCCGGGAGGGGAACTGCCGCAGCCGCTCCCGCCGCGATCCGGAGACCCGCAGCCCGTCGTCCAGCACCAGGTCCACCGCCGCCCGCGCCATCGCCTCGCGGTCCGAGGCGACCGTGGTCAGCGGCGGATCGGTCAGCCCGGCCTCCTTGACGTCGTCGAAGCCGGCCACGGCCAGCTCGCCGGGCACGTCGATCCGCAGCTCGCGCGCGGCCCGCAGCAGCCCGATGGCCTGGTCGTCCGTCGCGCAGATGATCGCCGTCGGCCTGCCCGGCCTGGCCAGCAGCTCCAGGCCGACCTTGTAGGCGTCGTAGCGGTTGTACGGGGCCGAGAACAGCCGGCCCTCGACGCTCCGCCCGGCCTCCTGCATCGCGCGCCGCCAGCCCTCGACGTGGTCGGTGACGGGGTCGCCGGACTTCGGGGTGATCTCGGTGCCGCCGAGGCAGGCGACATACTCGTGGCCGTGCTCCAGCAGGTGCCGTGTCGCCAGCTGGGCCCCGCCGACGTCGTCCGTCACGACCGCGACGTCGTCGATCGCCTCCGGCCGCCGGTGGAGCAGCACGACCCGCGCGTCCCAGGCGTCTATCTCGATGGCGGCGTGCTCGCTCGGTCCCTGCGAGATCAGGATCAGCCCGGACACCCGCATGCCGAGGAAGGCCCGCAGGTAGTGGACCTCGCGCTCGTCCAGGTAGTCGGAGTTGCCGACCAGCACCATCTTGCCGCGCTCGGCGGCCGCCCGTTCCACGGCGTGCGCCATCTCCGCGAAGAACGGCTGCCGGGCGTCCGGCACGATGAGGCCTATCAGGTCGGTCCGGCGGCTGGCCATCGCCTGGGCCACCCGGTCCGGGCGGTAACCGAGCTGTTTGATGGCCGCCTGCACACGCTCGCGCGTGGCCGGTGCCACCGGCCGTGGTCCGTTGTTGATGACGTAGCTGACGACCGCGGTCGACGTCCCCGCAAGCCTGGCCACATCGTCCCGCGTCACCTTTGCCACGGGCCGAGTCTACGCGGGTACACCCGCGCATCCCACTGTCTGCTCACAGCCGTGACCCGCGTGTGATCAGGCGTTGCGAGCGGCCACGGCGGCCGCCTCGGCGGACTCGGGTTCCCCGTGCGGGGCCTGGGCAGCGGACGGTTCGTCCGCCGGCCGGTCGCCCTTCTCGGGGGTGACGAAGCGGTAGCCGACGTTGCGGACCGTGCCGATCAGCGCGTCGTGCTCGGGGCCGAGCTTCGCCCGCAGCCGCCGGACATGGACGTCGACCGTGCGCGTGCCGCCGAAGTAGTCGTAGCCCCAGACCTCCTGCAGGAGCTGGGCCCGGGTGAAGACCCGGCCGGGGTGCTGGGCGAGGTACTTCAGCAGCTCGAACTCCTTGAAGGTCAGGTCCAGGACCCGGCCCTTGAGCTTGGCGCTGTAGGTGGCCTCGTCGACCGACAGGTCGCCGTTGCGGATCTCCGCCGGGCCGTCGTCGACGGTGATCTGCTGGCGGCCCATCGCCAGCCGCAGCCGGGCCTCGACCTCGGCGGGGCCCGCGGTGTCCAGCAGGACGTCGTCGATGCCCCAGTCGGCCGTCACGGCGGCCAGCCCGCCCTCGGTGACCACCAGGACCAGGGGGCAGCCCGGCCCGGTGGAGCGCAGCAGCTGGCACAGCGAGCGGACCTGCGGGAGGTCGCGCCGGCCGTCGATCAGGATCACGTCGGCGCCGGGGGTGTCCACCAGCGCCGGCCCCTCAGCGGGGGCCACCCGGACGCTGTGCAGCAGCAGCCCCAGTGCCGGGAGCACTTCGGTGCTCGGCTGGAGCGCGTTGGTCAGAAGGAGGAGTGAGCTCACCGGCCGCTCCCGTCGTTCATCGTCCGGTCATGCGTGTACCGCTTGCCCATTGCGAACCCTCCTCGGTCCCGGCGAGGACGTGTGCGTGCGCCGACACGCGCCGTCCGGAACGGCCGGGGCCGGTCCGGAAAGCACGAAAGGACCCGGGGGCGACGCTGCCCGGATCCTCTTGACCTAAGAGAATAGCCCACATGGAGTCGGTAAGTGAGCCCCCTGCTGTGCGTTCGTGTGTCCCGCCGATCGCTCGCGGTGGCCGGCGTGCGGTGCTGTTGACCGAGGACGGCGTGCGCATCGACGCCGCGTACGCGCCGGGAGGGACCCGTGACGGCTTCGCGATCGTCGTGGCGCACGGCTTCACCGGCGCGCTGGAGCGGCCCGCGGTGCGCCGCGCGGCGGAGATCTTCGGACAGGTGGACGGGGTCGGCGGCGTCGTCACCTTCTCCTTCCGCGGCCACGGGCGCTCCGGCGGCCGCTCCACGGTGGGCGACCGCGAGGTCCTCGACCTCGACGCGGCCGTGCGCTGGGCGCGCCGTGCGGGGCACCGGCGCGTCGTGTCGGTCGGCTTCTCCATGGGCGGCTCGGTGGTACTGCGACACGCGGGGCGCACAACGGCGCACGAGGGGGCGCACATTGATGCCGTCGTCTCGGTGAGCTCGCCCGCGCGCTGGTACTACCGCGGCACGGCGCCCATGCGGCGGGTGCACTGGGCCATCACCCGGCCCGCCGGACGGCTGCTCTCCCGCGGCCTGCTCGGCACCCGCATCCACCACCGGGACTGGAACCCCGTCCCCGTCCCCCCGGTGGAGGCGGTGCCCTTCATCCCGCCCACCCCGCTCCTGGTCGTCCACGGCGACCGCGACGGCTACTTCCCGCTCGACCACCCCCGCTCGCTGGCGGAGGCGGCAGGCGACGCGGCCGAACTGTGGATCGAGCCCGGCTTCGGCCACGCGGAGAACGCCGCACCGGAGGAGCTCCTGCGCCGCATCGCCGCCTGGGCGGCGGCCCGCGTCTCCTAGGCCCTGTCGCTGGGGGTGCCCCCACCCCGCAGCGCCCGGACGACTCTCCGTCGTGCGACGCACCGCACCTGGGGGCACTGATCAGCGGCAGCCGGGGGACAGCGGGGCCCGCCCGCCGGGCGGCCGGCGCCAATGTGACGAAAGGGCCCAGCGGCGACCCGCGGCGCCGCCGCCGCGCGGCACTGCGTCATCATGGACGGCGGCAGGACCCGCGAGGGCAAGGGGAAGGAGCCGCCATGGCGGCACACGGCACGATCCGGTACTGGGCCGCGGCCAAGGCCGCCGCCGGCGCCGCGGAGGAGCCGTACCGCGAGGGCACGCTCGCCGAGGCGCTGGCCGCCGCGCGCGAACGCCACGCGGCGCGCCCCGAGTTCGCCCGGGTGCTGTCCAACTGTTCGTTCCTGGTCGACGGGAACCCCGTCGGCACCCGGGACCACTCCGGGATCGAGCTGGCCGACGGCGGCACGGTCGAGGTGCTCCCGCCGTTCGCGGGAGGATGAGCGCGTGACCGACCACCACGACTGGTACGCCCCGGGCCCCGGGCCCATGCCGGCGCACACCCACGACAGCACGGCCGTCCTCCCGCCGGTCGGCGACGAGGAGGCCGCTGCCCCGGCCCCCGGCGGGCGGGCCGCCCGGCGCCGCCAGGCCGGCCGCACCCCCGTGGAGCGCACCGGGTCCCCGATCATCGCGCCCGGCATGCAGCCCGCCGCCGTGACCGCGGCCCTCGCGCTGCTGCTGGCGGGCGGCGCCCTGCTGGGCCGCCCGGCGCTGGCCGCCGCGGCCGTGCTGCTGCAGGCGGTGACCGCGGCCGGCTGGTTCCGGCTGAACGGGATGTGGCCCGCCCGGCAGGGCATCGCGCTGGCGTTCCTGGCGGGGGTGACGGCCGAGGTCGCGGTGCTGGTGGACGGGGCCGGGAACGCCCCCGCCGTCATCGTCGGCACGCTCGGTGTGTGGCTGCTGTTCGTGCTCGTCATGCACCTGCGTCACCACGGGACGCCCGAGGAACGGCTCTCCTCGCTCACCGCGACCGCCGCCTCGACGCTGATCACCGTGCTGGCCACCGGCTTCCTCGCGGCCACCGCCGTCCCGGCGGGCAAGGACGCGGTGGTGACCGCCGTCGTCGCGGTGGCCGTGGCGGCCCTGGCGCGCGCCCTGCCGCTGCCGGCCGTGGTGTCGGTGCTGGTCGCACTCGCCGCCGCCACGGGCAGCGGGATCGCGCTCGGCCGCCTGGAGACGGCGGACGGGGCGGTGATCGCGCTGGTCGCCGGGGTGTGCGCGCTGATCGGCCTGCGGGTGGCGAGCTACGACTTCCCGTCCCGGTTCGTGCACTTCACCGCCGGCGTGGCACTGCCGCTCACCGCGGCGGCGCCTGCCGTCTACGTGATGGCCAGGGCGCTGCTGGGCTGACCCGCTAGGGTCGGGCGGCGGCACCGGCACACGTGAGTGCCGGACAGTGCCGGAAGCCACCGACGGAAACGTGAACATCACTGCGGGGGACACCTCATGCGTGCACTACGGATTCTGCTCATCCTCGTCGTGATATTCGGCGCCCTCTTCGTGGCGGTCGACCGCATCGCGGTGCACCTCGCGGAGTCCAAGGCCGCCGACCGGGTCCAGCAGACCCAGGGCCTGACCTCGAAGCCCGAGATCGACATCAAGGGCTTCCCGTTCCTGACGCAGGTGCTGGGCGAGAAGCTCGACGACGTGGAGGTGACGGCGGACGGCATCGAGGCGACCGGCACCGGCGGCCAGACGCTGCGGGTCGACCGCTTCCAGGCCGAGCTGCACGGCGTGCGCATGTCGAACGGCTTCTCCAGCGCCGTGGCCGACACCGCGACCGGATCCGCCACCCTCAGCTACGAGGACCTGAGCAAGGCCGCGCCGAGCGGGGTGAAGGTCGCCTACGGCGGCACCGACGCCGACGGCAAGGGCCGGGTGAAGGTCAGCGCGGACATCTCGACGCCGATCGGCGACATCCAGCGCAGCGTGGTGAGCGAGATCAGCGTCACCGCCAAGAACAGCATCAAACTGACCGCCGGCGAGATCCCCGGCCTGGACGCCCTGCCCTCCGAGGTGGGCGACCTGCTCCGCCAGCGGATCGACTTCACGCGCGCGCTGGCCGGGCTGCCGCAGGGCATCGAGCTGAAGTCGGTGACCGCGACGCCCGAGGGCATCACCGTCGAGGCGACCGGCACCAAGGTCGTGCTCGCCAACTGAGACGACGGCGTCCGCTCCGCAGTCCTTCGCGCGGGGTGCCGGGTCCCGGCTCCGTCCGGCGGGACCGGGCGCCCCGTTTCCGTCCCGCAATGTGGACAATCTCATCTCGTGATACGGACCGGCGGTGACACCGCGCACTCCCTTCCCTACGATCGAGCACATGAAGCGACAGGCGGATCTCACGAAGCGGCGGGCAGTCGACCTGTGCCGTGTCGCCGCCATGCTCTGTCGCCTGCCGTAGGGGCTTTCGCGCCGTCGACGGCGCCGCACTCCCGGCCCCACCTTCCCCGCTCCGCGCATCGCCGCGACGCGCCCGTGCAGCGCAGCCCGGCCCCCGTGCGCACCCGTCCGTGTGCCGAGACATCCGCTACTGCCCCGGAGGAGATCAGCAATGAGCCGCAGTGACGTCCTGGTGGACGCCGACTGGGTCCAGGCCCACATCGACGACCCGAAGGTGGTCATCGTCGAGGTCGACGAGGACACGTCGGCCTACGACAAGAACCACATCAAGAACGCCGTCCGCATCGACTGGAAGAAGGACCTCCAGGACCCGGTGCGCCGCGACTTCGTCGACCAGGCGGGCTTCGAGGAGCTGCTGTCGGCCAAGGGCATCGCCAACGACGACACCGTCGTCCTCTACGGCGGCAACAACAACTGGTTCGCGGCGTACGCCTACTGGTACTTCAAGCTCTACGGCCACGAGGGCGTCAAGCTGCTCGACGGCGGCCGCAAGAAGTGGGAGCTGGACTCCCGCGACCTGGTCGACGGCTCCGAGGTCCCGGCCCGCCCGGCGACCCAGTACAAGGCCAAGGCCCAGGACAGCTCGATCCGCGCCTTCCGCGACGAGGTCGTCGCCGCGATCGGCAACCTCAACCTGGTCGACGTCCGTTCGCCCGACGAGTTCTCCGGCAAGCTCCTCGCCCCGGCCCACCTCCCGCAGGAGCAGTCGCAGAAGCCGGGCCACATCCCGACCTCGCGCAACATCCCGTGGTCGAAGAACGCCAACGACGACGGCACCTTCAAGTCCGACGACGAGCTCAAGGCCCTCTACGAGGACGAGGGCGTCGACCTCGCGAAGGACACCATCGCGCTGTGCCGCATCGGTGAGCGCTCCTCGCTCACCTGGTTCGTCCTGCACGAGCTGCTCGACCAGCCGAACGTGAAGAACTACGACGGCTCCTGGACCGAGTACGGCTCCCTCGTGGGCGTGCCGATCGAGCTCGGCCCGGCCAAGTAACGCCAGACCCCCGACCCGCCCGACCCCCGACCCGAAGGAAGACACCATGTGCGGAGCGAAGGCCGGCGGCCCCGACCTGGCCGGCGTCGACGTGGCGAAGGAGACGATCATCCAGGGTTCCGTGACCCGCGACGGTGAGCCCGTCGCCGGCTACGTGCGCCTGCTGGACGGCGGTGGCGAGTTCACCGCCGAGGTTCCCACCTCCGCGACCGGGCAGTTCCGCTTCTTCGCGGCCCCGGGCTCGTGGACGCTGCGCGCCCTCGTACCGGGCGCGACGGTGGACCGCTCGGTCGTCGCCCAGCAGGGCAACCTCACCGAGGTGGCCATCGCCGTCTGACCCACGGCCGGAATCGGCGAAGGGCCGCACCACCACCCGAGTGGGGGTGCGGCCCTTCGCGACGTACTTTGGAAGGGTGTCCACAAGGCGTCGGCGGCGCTGGTACTTCGCCATGATGAGCGGGTGTGTCCTGCTTTTCGTCCTGGCGTGGAGTGTGGTGCGCCTGTGGTCGGTCCCGGCGGCCGTGGCCATGTGCGTCGTCGCGATGCTGATCCCGCCGGTCGCGGCCATCGTGGCCAACCGCAGGGGTCCCGACGACCACTGGTGGGACGAGACCGGCGACCCCAAGTCCGACGAGTGGTGGCGTGAGCTGGACCGCCGCGACGACCACCGCGACCAGCGCTGACGCCCGGATCAGTACACGAGCGCCTGCACCCCGTCGGCCATCGCCTCGCTCACGAAGACCTGCGCCCCCGCGATCCGCACGCCCTCCAGCACGTCCTTCTCCGCGATGTCCCGCCGGGCCGCGCACTGCGTGCACAAGGTGATCCGCCCGCCGGCCAAGATCCCCTCGATCAGGTCGGGCAGCGGCGCGGAGTGCGGCAGCTCGAACTCGGCGGCCTTCCCGGGCAGTGCGAACCACGCGGACTCACCGGTCAGCCACAACGAGACCTCCACGCCGCTCGCCACGGCCACCGCCGCCACCGTGAACGCCTGCGAGCACCGCTCGGGCGCGTCGGCGCCCGCCGTCACCTTGATCACCAGCTTCTTCGCCATGGTCCACAGCCTAAGGTGGCCGGTCTCACAGCGAAAAAAGTGTGAAGCGCTTGCCGAAGATCGACATAATGCGGTTGGCCTCGCCCGCAGATCGCGCACGAGCGCTGTGTGTCTGCCCGGGGGGGCTTGTGGAAGCGCGTACGAACGCACGGACCGGTGCGATGATCGTCGTGGTCGTCGGACTGGTCGTCCTGGCGACGCTCACGGCGGGGGCCGTGGTCGCCATCGGATCGTCGTCGTCGGGGACCTCGGCGGCCGCCGTGCCGTCGACGACGGCGCCGACGACCTCGGCGCCGGCGGCACCGTCGCCCACGCCGGACCCCACGGGGACCTCCGGACCCGGCGCCTCGCCCTCTCCCTCCAGCACCGTCACCGGTTCCGTCCACGACGGTGCGCACAGCGGAGACCTGCGCTGGTTCCTGCTCACGCCGCCCAAGGACGCCGAGATCTACGGCGACGAGGCGGGCACCTCCGTCACGCGTGACGAGGTCGGCGTCAGCGGCGACATCAAGCGGGCGCTGAGCCGCTACGGCTTCAAGAAGGGCGCCCAGCGCACCTATCTGACCGCCGACGGGGAGTACGAGATCTCCGTCGAGCTGCTGCGCTTCGGCTCGGCCGCCGGCGCCTCCGGCTACTACGACGACTTCTCCCTGGACTCGCCTGCCCTGACGATCGGCAGCACCCACCCCGCCAAGGCCTACCGCCTGTCCTCCGGCTCCGCCGAGAGCACCGACGCGGTGGCCGCGCTGTCCCACCAGGGGGACGTGCACATCAGCATCACCGTGACCGGCGAGAAGCTGCCCGGCCGCGACCTGCTCAAGCGGCTGCTCGACCAGCAGTACCAGCGCCTCGCGACCGGCCGCTGAGCCTTCGGACCTCTTCGTGGAGAACCCCTTGTCCCAGGACAACCCTGTCCCGGAGCAGGCACCGCCTGCTCCGGAAGCACCCCCGGAGGCCGCCGCGGAGACACCCGCCGCGGCTGTTCCGGAGACGCTCCCCGCGGCCCGCCCACCCCGCCGCCGCGGCCGCACCACGCTGCTCGTCCTCGCCGCCGCCGTTCTCGGTGTCGCCGCGGGCGCCGGCACCGGCTACGCGATCCAGTACGACCGCCCCGAGACCCCGCTTCCCCCGCTCACCCAGCGGGCGCTCGTGCAGCCCAAGGGCGCCGCGCCGAAGGCGAAGCCACTCACCGCGGCCGAGGACACCCTCGTGACGTACGACGGCGACCTGCGCAAGCTGCTGCTGAAGCGGCCCAAGGGCGCCAAGGACTGGCGTGTGCCGCCCGGCATCGACGGCTGGCTGGCGCCGGCCGAGTTCGCGGACACCTACGAGAGCGCGAAGGACGGCTTCAGCGACATCTTGGGCGACGGCTTCCGTCGGGCCGCCACCACCACCTGGGAGACCCGCGACAGCTCGGTGGAGATCCGGCTCGTCCAGTACCGCGACCTGGCGTTCACCGCCACGGAAAGCAACGCGACGGGCCAGATCGCGTTCACGGGCGGCAAGGACGAGGCGGGCAACGACGGCCGAGAGATCCCCGGCTCGGTCGACGGCAAGGCGTTCGTCTACTCCAAGCCGATCCGCAAGGCCGGCTACCTCCCCTTGTACAAGTCGGCAGCCGTCGCCCGGAAGGCGAACATCGAGATGCTGATCTGGGTCACCTCGGCGCACCCGATCCCCGGGTCGACGATCATGTCCCTGGCCGAGCGGCAGTTGGAGCGGCTGTGAGCGACGAGAAGACGACTCCCGTCGAGGAGCCCGCAACGGAGCCCGTGGCGGTGCAGGGGCAGCAGGAGCCGGTGCAGGTCCCCCAGGAGGAGCCGGTTTCCGGGGCCGCCGCCGTCGCGGAGCCCGCTCCCGAGGCCCCGAGCCGCACGAGCCGAAGGGGGCTCGCACTCGGCGTCGCGGCTGCCCTCGTGGCCGTGCTCGGAGGCGGCGGCATCGGGTTCGCAATGCTCAAGCACCAGCAGCACGACGACGGCAAGACCACGGCGAAGCCGTGGAAGGCCCCGGAGCCGCAGAAGACCGGCAGCTACGGCGTGCAGTCCGGCGGCAGCCACTACGGCGCGCTGGGCAAGCTCCTGCTGCCCATGCCCGCCGGCTACGCACCCGGCCCCGACATGGCCCCGTACGGCAACGATGTCGAGCTGGCCGACAAGCAGGCCGTGTCCGCGATGACGGAGGGCTACCGCGACCTGCCGAAGAAGAGCCGGGACGCCGCGCTCAAGGCGGTCGATCGCTTGCGGATCCAGGGCATCGGCATGCGGAGCTACGCCACGGATGACCACGAGATGCTCATCGAGATCCGGATCGTCCAGATGAAGAACAAGCAGGCCGCACGCGCGGGTACCGAGTTCTTCACCGACTTCACCAAGGCACTGGGCGTCTTCCGCAACGGTCCGTCGATCGCGGGCCACGACAAGGCGCGCTGCGTCCTGCCGCCCAAGAAGCCGGGTGCCGACCTGGACTTCATGGAGTGCCAGGCCACGGAGGGGGACCTCCTGGTGACGATGTCGGTCTCCGGTGTGGCCCCCCTCGACAAGAAGGCCGCGGCCGAGGTGCTCGCCCACCAGCTCGACCGTATCCAGGACCCCGGAGAGGCAGCATGAGCGACCAGCAGACAGCCCCGCCCGCGGCGGCGCCCGCGCTCGCGGGCGTGGGTGGCACGGCGGAGTCGGTGGCGGCGGAGGAGCCCGGGGCCGCTGTGACCGGGGTCGAGGCGATCCCTGGGCCGGTCGACGCCCCGGGGGCCCCGGCGCACCCTGTAGCCGTTCAGGACCCCGTGCTCTCGGCGGATCCCGGCGCGCCCGCCCCCGTCCCGCCACCGCGGGACCGGCGCCGGTTGCGGGCCGCACTGCGCTGGACCTCGGCCGTGCTGGTGTTCGCCGTGCTCGGCGGGGCCACCGCGTACGCGGTCACGCTGCCGCGGCGCACCGACGTCCCGGGCCTGGAGACACCGGACGACGGGCGCTGGACGTACCCCGCGCTCAGGCTGCCCAAGCTGCCCGCGGGTGCGCCGCGGGCGTACGCAGGCGACCGCAATCCCGGGGGCGTCCACTACGCCGACCTGCGTGCGCTGCTGCTCCCCGCCGCCCGCGGGGCGAAGGTCGACAGGTCGTTCGACGGCAAGGACGGCTGGCTGCCCACCGCACGCTTCATCGACGCGTTCGAGGAGGCCGACCGCAAGGGCCTGGCCGAGCGTCTGCCGCAGGCGGGCTTGCGGCACATCGCCGCCCGTGCGTGGGACATGCCGGACGGTACGAGGACGGAGATCTACCTTCTGCAGTTCATCAGCGCGCCGTACGCGGAGGAGGGCCGCTTCGACATGACGACGATCGCGGAACTCTCCGGCGCGCCGATCAAGGTCTTGGACCAGGACTGGAAGCGCGGGATGACCTTCCCGGGAGACATGAGTGTCAGCACGTACTCCGAGGACAAGCCGCGCGGCCGCGAGCACGTGCGATCCGCGTTCATCGTCTCCGGGGACACCATCGCCGTCATCGCCATGAGCAAGGCCGGGACGCAGCCGGCCGTCCCGTTCCACCAGACCGTGCTGCTGCAGTCGCAGCTGCTCGGCTGACCGGGTTGCGCCCCACGGGCGCGGTGCGCGGGGGCCGACCTCAGCGCATCGCGCCCGTACCGGCCGACTAGACTCGTTGACGGCCCCACCGGGCCGCCGACCGTCCGCGCCTGCCCGAGGAGCACGCTCGTGAGCGCCATTGAGATCTTCTTCGACGTCATGCTTGTCCTGGTCTGCCTTGGCGTCCTCGCGTTCTCCGTTCTGGCGGTGAAGAAGCTCTACCAGGGACAGCGCTGAACATGATCGAAATCCCCTCCGACCTCCACCCGGAGCTCGTACCGCTCGCCTTCCTCCTGGGTACCTGGGAGGGCGCGGGCGTCTTCGACTTCCCCGGCGCCGAGAAGTGCAACTTCGGCCAGGAAGTGGTGTTCACCCACGACGGCCGCCCCTTCCTGGAGTACACCTCCAAGACCTGGGTCCTGGACGCCGAGGGCAAGCCGGCGAAGCCGCTGGAGAGCGAGTCCGGTTTCTGGCGCATCGACAAGGACCGCAAGGTCGAGATCACCATGACGCGCGACAACGGCGTCATCGAGATCTGGTACGGCGAACTCGCCGAGAGCAAGCCGCAGATCGACCTCGTCACCGACGCCGTGGCCCGGCTGGCCGACGCGCCGGCCTACAGCGGCGGCAAGCGCCTGTACGGCTACGTCAAGAGCGACCTGATGTGGGTGGGCGAGAAGGCCACCCCCGAGGTGCCGCTGCGCCCGTACATGTCGGCGCACCTGAAGAAGGTCGTCAACCCCAGCGAGTGGGCCAAGGACCTCAAGGACCTGCCCGACGACGGCATCGCCTTCTTCCGCTGAGCCGTCCGCGAGCCGGTGCCGTCCGCCCGGGGCGGCGCCGTCGTGCCGCGCCGGGCCGCCGACGGCGGCCTTCCGCCTAGACTGTCCCTGTGGTCACCACGGACTGGAAGAGCGATCTCAGGCAGCGCGGCTACCGGCTGACGCCGCAGCGACAGCTTGTCCTGGAGGCGGTCGACGTCCTGGAGCACGCCACTCCGGACGACATCCTCACCGAGGTGCGCAGGACCGCCTCCGGGGTGAACATCTCCACCGTCTACCGCACGCTGGAGCTGCTGGAGGAACTGGGCCTGGTCAGCCACGCCCACCTGGGCCACGGTGCCCCCACGTACCACCTCGCCGACCGGCACCACCACATGCACCTGGTGTGCCGGGACTGCGAGTCGGTCACCGAGGCCGACATCTCCGAGGCCGCGCCGCTGACCGACCGACTGCGCGCGACCTACGGCTTCGAGACGGACATGAAGCACTTCGCGATCTTCGGCCGGTGCGCGGACTGCGCGCGGAAGGCCCGAACGTCTGAGGGTTCAACTACCGAGACGTAGGCTGGTTCCATGCAGCGACAAACACTGACCAGCCCCCTGCTGTCGCTCCCCGGCGCCGTCCCCGCAGAAGGCCCCGACGAGGGAGTCGCCGCGCACTACGGGGACCTCTTCCGCGAGCAACGGACCCTCGCGGACGGCAAGGGCTTCGTCGACCTGTCCCACCGCGGTGTCGTCGCCGTCACCGGCCAGGACCGGCTCGCCTGGCTCCACCTCCTGCTCACCCAGCACGTCACCGACCTGCCGCCCGGGCAGGCCACCGAGGCGCTGATCCTCTCCGCGCACGGCCACGTCGAGCACGCGCTCTACCTCGTCGACGACGGCACGACCACCTGGATGCACGTCGAGCCCGGTACGCAGGGCGACCTCGTCGCGTACCTGGAGAGCATGAAGTTCTTCTACCAGGTCGACGTCGCCGACGTGACCGGCGAGCACGCCGTCGTCCACCTCCCCGCGGGCAGCATCGCCGCCGTCCCCGAGGGCTGGCCGGTGCGCGAGGTCGCGCACGGCCGCGACGTCCTCGTGCCGCGTGCCGAGCTGGAGGCCTTCGCCCGGGAGGCGGGCACCCCGGTGGGTGTGCTGGCCCTGGAGGCGCTGCGCATCGAGGCCCACCGCCCGCGGCTGGGCTTGGAGACCGACCACCGCACCATCCCGCACGAGCTGGGCTGGCTGGACACCGCCGTCCACCTCGACAAGGGCTGCTACCGCGGCCAGGAGACCGTCGCCCGGGTCCACAACCTCGGCCGGCCGCCGCGCCGCCTGGTCTTCCTCCACCTCGACGGCAGCGAGGTCAAGCTGCCCGGCCACGGCACGCCCGTGCGCATCGCCGCCGACGGGCCGGACGGCCGCCAGATCGGCACCGTCACCTCCTCCGCCCGGCACTGGGAGCTGGGCCCGATCGCCCTCGCGGTGATCAAACGCAACACCCCCGTGGACGCCCCGCTGCTGGCGGACGGGACGGCCGCGAACCAGGAGACCGTCGTCGAGCCCTGACGGGCGATGACCGGCAGGGATCTCGGAGACCGAGGACCACTCAGAGATCGAGGACCACGGTGAACGGGCCGTCGTTCGTGAGCGAGACCTTCATGTCCGCTCCGAAGCGGCCCGTCGCCACGTCCGCGCCCAGCGCGCGCAGCTGCGCGACCACCTCGTCCACCAGCGGCTCGGCCACCGGGCCGGGCGCGGCGGCGTTCCAGGTCGGCCTGCGCCCCTTGCGGGCGTCACCGTAGAGAGTGAACTGCGAGATCACCAGCAGCGGCCCGCCGATGTCGGAACAGGACTTCTCGTCGGGCAGGATGCGCAGGCTCCACAGCTTCCGGGCGAGCTGTGCCGCCTTTTCCTCGGTGTCGTCGTGCGTGACCCCCACCAGCACGCACAACCCCGGTCCGGCGATTTCGCCGACCGTCTCGCCGTCCACCACGACCTTCGCTTCGCTCACCCGCTGGGCCACCGCTCGCATGACCCCCATTCTCCCGGGCGTGAAGGGGCGCGCGGCATCGGGGCCGTACGCCCGGTTGGGCTCACGCACAACTGTCCGGGGCGGCCGTTCGGGTGCAGGTGCCTGCGGGACGCAGGTACTCGGTGGCACGATCGAGATCTGCCCGACGCGGGGGACGAGGGGACGGACAGAGATGAAGCACACCGGTACGACGAGTACCACCGGGACGGCGGAAGGCGAACGCATGCTCAAGGCACCGGGCCCGCGCTCCCCGTTCCCCGACGCGCCGCAGCCCGACTTCGCCGGACTCACCCTCGCCGGCCTGCGCACCGCGCGCCGCGAAGCCCAGCTGGAGGAGGCCGACCTGTCCTACCTCCGCCGCCTGCTCCAGGGCCGCATCGACATCCTGCGCGCCGAGCTCGCCCGGCGCACCGCCCCCGACGCGCCCGTGCTGGACCGGCTCTCGGAGATCCTCACCGACACCCCCTCCCGGCACCGCACCTCCGCCCGGCACGTCACCCTGCGCACCCCGCGCAGCGAGCGGTACCGGCAGCTCGCCGAGGAGATGCTCGCCGAGGTCGAGCTGTCCGACCTGGAGGCCCGCACCGACCAGGAACTGCACGACGCGATGGGGCGGCTGGTCCGCCACGAGCAGCAGGTGTCGCGCTGCCGGCACTCGCTGCAGCGCACCGTCGACGGCTGCAGCACCGAGATCGCGCGGCGGTACCGGGCGGGCGAGGCGCGGGTCGAGGATCTGCTGTCGGGGGACTGAGGGCTCGGCGGACCGCGGCGGGCCACGCGGAAAATCCCGCGGAAAATCCCGCGGGGAAATCCCGCGGGAAAAAGGGATGCGCGAAGGCCTGACCGGCGCCTACCGTGCGGGACATGAGCCTTGAGGTCCGCACGCTCGAAGCATCCGACTACTCCGGCTGGTTGCGCGCCACGCGACTCGGCTTCCTCCGTTCCGCCACCGTCAGCGACGAGGAGATCGAGCTCCGGCGGCCCTACACGGACCTCGCTCGCGCCCAGGGCGCGTTCGACGACGGCCGCTGCGTGGCGACGTTCCGCAGCATGCCGCGCGACGTCACCGTGCCCGGCGGGGCGGTGCTGCCCAGCAGCGCGATCACGCAGGTCACCGTCTCCGCCACGCACCGCCGCCGCGGTGTCGCCTCCCGCATGATGGCCAACGAACTGGCCGCCACCGCCGAACGAGGCGAGCCGCTCGCGATCCTCATCGCCGCCGAGTTCCCGATCTACGGCCGCTTCGGCTTCGGCGCCGCCGCCGGCGTCACCGAGTGGCACGTCGACACCGCCCGCGCGGGCCTGCGCCCGCCCGCCGACGACGAGGACGGCCGCGTCGAACTCGTCGACCCCGCAGACGTCTTCAAGTCAGGTCCGGAACTGCACGAGCGGGTACGGCTCCAGGCCCCCGGCTCCATCAACCGCAACGACCGGTGGTGGGAGCTGTTCACCGGCAAGGTCCAGGTGCCGGGCGGCGACCCCTGGAAGGAACCGATCTTCGCCTTCTACCGGGACTCCGCCGGCCGCATCGACGGTCTGGCCGCGTACACCGTCGACGACAAGTGGCGCGGCATGTACCCGGAGTCCCCCCTGGAGGTCAAGCAGCTCATCGCCGCCACCCCGGCCGCCGAGCGGGCCCTGTGGCGCTTCCTGCTGTCGATCGACTGGGTCACCACCGTGCGCACCGGCTTCCGCGCCCATGACGACGTCATGCCGCTGCTGCTCGGGGACCGCCGGGCCGCCCGGATCGACAACAGCTCCGACTTCCTGTGGCTGCGCTTCATCGACGTGCCCCGCGCGCTGGCCGCCCGCACCTACGCCGCTCCGGGAGCCGTCGTCCTCGACGTCGTCGACCCGTACGGCTACGCCGCCGGCCGCTTCCGTGTCGAAGCCGCACCCGACGGCACCGCCACCGCCGAAGCCGCCCCCTCCGTCGCCCCGGACCTCACCCTCACCGCCGCCGACCTCGCCACCCTCTACCTCGGCGACGAGTCCGCGGTCCGCCTCGCCACGGTCGGCCAGGCCACCGAATCCCACCCTGGCGCCGCGGCCCGGGTGGACGCGCTCTTCCGCACCTCGCGCAAGCCGTGGGCGATCGACGGCTTCTGAGGCGTCAGCGCCCGCCGTACGAGACGAGGACCAGGACCACCAGCACCCCGCCCACGCACATCGCGTAGCTCGACCGCGCCTTCGACCCGACCGCGACCAGCACGATCCCCAGCCCCATCAGCGGGCCGAACTGCCGGCCGAGGTATTCCTCGAGGATCGCCGCCATCACGTGACTCCACAGCATGACCCACCCCTTCCCAAGGCGGCCGCCGAACGGCGCGGGCCCCGCTGCCGCTGCCCCTAGCGGGTCAGCAGCAGCGCGATCACCACGAGTCCGACACAGGTGAACGTCGTGTTCCGGGCCTTGTGGCCCACCGTGAACAATCCGACGGCGAAGGCGCCTGCCGCGCCGTACCGCCATTGGACGAGCTGCTCGAACGCGAAGGCGCACAGAGCGAGTGCGGGCATGGGGTTTCACTCCTTCGAGGCGCGTGGGATCGATCTCTCCGCGCGTAGAGCACGGAGGAGGGAGAGTTGACCCGAAGGTCGACACGTGGCGAGAGCGGAAGCCTGGTGCTGATGTGTGCGTGCGATGCGACATGGCGCTGCACTGTCACCCGCGGCTGTCCCGAGCGCGTCGTTGGGCCGGGACGCCGCGGTCCCCGTGGTGTCAACCGCCCCAACTTGACTGTCGGTCGGAGCAGTTGACTGCACTCATGTCTAGGTTGTTCCCGATGACTACAGGTCCATAAACTCGTCGCAGTCAACTCCACTTGCCTGACCGGAAGATGTAGGCTTCTCGCGTGAACGGCTCGCGAGGAAACGGTGGAGTCAGGCGCGAATGGGAGCGCGTGGCCGATTCGCTGCGTCACCAGATCGAGGCCGGCGAGATCCCGGTCGACGAGCAACTCCCCACCCAGGCTGAGCTGGTGGAGACGTTCGATGTAGCGCGCGCCACGGTCCAGAGGGCACTCAAGGAGCTCCAGGACGAGGGTTACGTAGAGTCAATCCAGGGCAAGGGAGTCTTCGCCCGAAACTGGCGCAACCCGACACCGGCACATGCCAACGGCGCGGCTCACCGCACGGATTCGGCCAGCGTCGAGCTGGAGGACGCCATCGCGGAGGCGTTCGAGGCGGAACACATCACGATCGACGCCTACTGCCTGACGAGCGAGTCGCTCAACGCGGCCCTCAGCCGTCCGGTCGGCCGAATCCTGCGCGGTGAGCTGCGTCCTTCTTCGATTGCGGTTCGGCTCCTGCTGCCCAGCCCCGACGCGCTGCTGGCCATCCCGCGGAACGTGGAGGACCCGGACGACGCGCGTCCCCGGCACCGTCTGGCCGGCCTGATAGATCTCCAGACTCGCGTCCTGCGGAACCTGCTGGGTGATCTGGAAAACCGCGAGCTGACCTCGGTGAAGATCGAAACCAAGACGGTGCCGATCACACCCATGACCAAGATCTATCTGTTGAACGGGGATCAAGGTCTCACGGGGTACTACTCAGTGGTGGACAACAACGTCGTCCTGGACGACGGGACGCGAGTGGCCATCTACGACGTCCTCGGTGTCGGTGCGGAACTCTACCCGCAGGGACCCGCCCAGCTCGAGGAGTGCCGGCAGTGGTTCGACTCACTGTGGACCACAATCGCCGAATCGGTGTGACACTCACTGAATGGCTTCGACAGACCCTGAGCGGCTCCTGAACCGACTACGAGGAGTCAAGGTCGTCCTGTTCGACTTTGATGGGCCGCTTTGTGACTTGTTCGCCGGGTACAGCGCCGAGTCGGTGGCCGGACACATGAAGGAGTTCCTCGCGGACAAGGGCTGGTTGCTGCCGCAATTCGAGGGGTACACCGACACGCACCAGCTCCTGCAGGATGTGGCGTTCGCCGGCTTTCCCGAGGAGATAGTCAAGGGACTCGATGGCGTCCTTGTCGATGCGGAGCGCCAAGCGGCGATGGTGGCGCATCCCGTCGACGGGGTCGCCGAGCTCATACAGGGGCTGGCCGCGCAGGAGCGGCCCATGGCGATCACCACGAACAATTCTCCGGCCTCGGTCCAGGTCTACTTGAAGAAATATGGGCTGGAGCAGGAGTTTGGCGGAAGAATCTTCGGCCGGGGTGACGCGCCGGACAGAATGAAACCCCACCCGGCATATCTACGCGCGGCGATGGAGGAGCTGGGGTGGGTTTCCACCCCGGGCAATTGCCTCATGATCGGTGATTCCGTGCGGGACCTGTGGGCCGCACGTGCCGCGCACGTGAAATTTCTGGCATATGCCGGGATCGGTGACCGTTATCAACAGCGGGTCGACGCCCTTCTGGGGGAAGGAGTGGATTTGCTGGTCAGGGACATGCGGGAGTTGGTGGAAGCTTTCTCCGCCGCGGGGCTCGGCCGGCGGGGTGCTCCCGTCGGTGAGTAGGCGTACCGAAATACGATTGACACGCTATGGGTTTCGATGTGCGGCAACGGGGAAAAGCGCGTAGGCTCGCGCCACATCATGCGCCATCACTTCGTGGTGGGCTATTGGCGAGCGCTCAAACGGTCGGTGCAAGTTGACGGATACGGTTGTGGCCACGGATCCCCAGGGTGGCGCCGGCACGCGTATGCCCAAGGACGGCCCACGGCCTGATGCCGCTGACACGCCTGACGACGATCTCCCCGAACCATGCGGCCGCCTCGTGGGCCGGGCGGCCGCGGCTCCGGTGACGGCCGACAGTCTGGCGCGTCCCCTCATGTACGAGCGCCTGCAGAAGTCCTTGGTCAAGTGGCACTACGAGCGGAAGAAGCGCCGTTCCGACTCGGTCGTCCTGGCGGGGCATCACAACGCGAACCACGTCATGCCGGCCGGCCGGGGACTCGACTGGTTCATGTCCACCCCGCCGGAGCGGACGGCGCACGTCAAGCTGAGGGTCCCGCTCAACACGCCCATGGTGGTGATGCGCACGTGGCAGGACGAGGCCGAGGTGCTCGCCGCGCTCAAGCGGTTGAGCCCGGAGCCCCCTTTCGCCACCCCGCACTGCCTGGTCGCCTTCGAGGGCGCCTCGCTGCACAGGTTCGAACCGGGAACCGCTCTGTCGCAGGTCTCGGGGCCGGGCGAACCCCTGGGCGAGGACATGCTCCGCAAGCTGGCGGAGGTCTTCGCACGCACGGCCCTCGTCGGGCGGGATCAACTGCCGGCGCTGCCGGCCGACTGGCCGGCGGACCACAAGAGCAGCGACGCCTTCCTTGACCACCTCGTCCACCACGCCGAGCACGAGGTGTACCGGCGTCACCGCCCCGAGTTCGGGGGCCTTTTCGACGCACTCGGTGTTCCGGACGATGCGCTGGCCCGTTTTCGCACGAGAGTGAGCCTGCGTACACGGGAGTTGCAGCGCAGACCGTACGCCCTGCTGCACACCGACCTCCATCGGGACAACATCGTGGTGCTGGAGGACGACGGCCTTTTCATCCTGGACTGGGAGCTCGCCACCTACGGCGACCCCCTGCACGACCTGGCCACGCACCTGGTGCGGATGCAGTACACCGACGACGAGCGCGAACTCATGAAGGGCATCTGGGAGGAGACGCTCGTCCGGCGCGGCTGTTCGGCGATGACCGCGGGGATGGACACCGACCTGCAGGCCTATCTGGATTTCGAGTACGCGCAGTCGGTCTTCGCCGATGTCGTCAGGGCGGCGGTGCGCCTCGGCACAGAGCCGGGCAGCCCGGACCTCGGGCACTCCGCCCGCATGGTCCGCCGCGCGCTGGAACGGGCGAGGGAGCCGATCGGGCTGGACGCCGTGCCCACAGAGGACGAGATCGAGAGCGCGCTGGTCGACTGGCACACGCTGCGGTACCCGGAGCGCCGCCGGAGGTGGATCTTCACGGTTTGGGCGGCCCGTAACCGGGCCGGTGCCCGCTGACACGACGGGCCGTGGGACCGACCGGGAACTGCAGGCTTCGCTGAGCCGGGTGACCTGCGTTCTGTTCGACTTCGACGGCCCTCTCGCGGACCTGTTCGCCCACCGTCCGGCCGTCCGGGTGGCCGAGACGCTCGGGCGACGGGCGCAGAAACTGGGGGTGCCCGCCGGGGTGGTCCGGGGAGTACGCGATCCCTTGCTGGTGCTGAGGAAGGCCGCCTGGCACGGTGCTGTCAACGTCATCCGTGAACTGCAGGAGCTCCTTGCCGAGGAGGAGACGAAGGCCGCGCGGTCGGCCCGCCTGACTCCGCACGCGGACGGGTTGGTGCGATCACTGGCCGCGAGTGGCCGAGAGGTGGCGGTCACCACCAATAATTCGGCCAGGGCGGCAACCGTCTTCCTGAAGGAGCGCGGCCTCTCACGGTTCTTCGGCCCGCACATCCATGGGCGGGCACCCGACCCCACGCTGTTGAAGCCCGATCCGGACTGCTTGACCCGCGCGATGACATCGACCGGCACGGAGCCGGCCGAGTGCCTGATGATCGGTGACTCGGTGAGCGATCTCGAGGCCGCGGACAAAGCGGGCGTGAGCTTCGTCGGCTACGCGCGTGCTCCGCACAAGACGGTGGCTTTGAGGAATGCGGGTGCGATCCATGTCGTGGGGTCCCTGGAGGTCCTGGTGGACATGGTGCGGCATCAGGACTCCCACTCCGTCCAGTGCGCCGGCTCGGGGTGACGGACGCCATCATGCAGTGCCGCTAACTCGTGGGGTGAAGGACATTTAACTGGACCTTGATGGTCCGGTGGCCCAGGCTCGGTCCCATGGGGATTCACGTACCGCTGATCACGCCCTTCGACGCCGACGGGCGCGTGGACGCCGCCGCGCTGGAGCGGCTCGCGCACGACGTGCTGGACGACGGGGCCGAGGGCCTGGTCGCGCTCGGGACGACGGCCGAGGTGGCGACCCTGGACGAGGCGGAGAAGGAGCTCGTCCGGGAGATCGTGGGGCGGGTCTGCCGGGAGAGAGGTGCGCGGTTCACGGTCGGGGCCGGGGGAGCCGATACGCGACGGGCGGCCGAGGAGCTGCGGGCACTCGACGCGGACGCCGCGCTCGTGACCGTACCGGCGTTCGTGCGGCCCTCGGAGGACGGCGTGGTCGCGCACTTCGAGGCGCTGGCCGAGGCGTCCGCAGCGCCGCTGGTCGTCTACAACATCCCGTACCGCACCGGGCGCACCCTGAGCGCCGACACCGTGCGCCGGATCGCGGCAATCCCCGGTGTCATCGGCTTCAAGCACGCCGTGGGCGGCATCGACCAGGACACCGTCCTCCTGGTGCGGGAGGTGCCGCTGTACGCGGGGGACGACGTCTTCGCCCCCGCCCTGCTGGCCCTGGGCGCGGCCGGGGCGATCCTGGCCTCCGCGCACCTGGCCACCGCGCAGTGGGTGGAGCTGGCCCGTTCCCACGATCCGGCACGCGGGCATGCGCTGGCGAGGCTCGCCGCCGCCTGCTTCGCGGAGCCGAACCCCACGGTGACCAAGGCGGTACTGCACGCCCAGGGACGCATTCCCACCCCCGCGGTCCGGCTGCCGCTGCTGCCTGCCGGGCGGCCGGCAGTCGAGACGGCCCTCCGGGCACTCGCCGCATCGGGGGATACTCGGGACCGTACGTACGCACTGATCGGAGAGACCGGATGAGGATCGGAATCGTCGGAGCCACCGGCCAGGTCGGCGGCGTCATGCTCAAGGTGCTGGCCGAGCGTGACTTCCCGGTGGAGCGGCTGCGGCTGTTCGCGTCGGCCCGCTCGGCGGGGCGGACGCTGCCGTGGAAGGACGGCGAGATCACCATCGAGGACGCGGCGACCGCCGACTACGCGGGTCTCGACATCGTCCTGTTCTCCGCGGGCGGCGCCACGTCCAAGGCGCTCGCCCCCAAGGTCGCCGCCGCGGGCGCGGTCGTGATCGACAACTCCTCGGCCTGGCGCATGGACCCCGAGGTCCCGCTCGTGGTGTCCGAGGTCAACCCGCACGCGATCGCCGACCGCCCCAAGGGCATCATCGCCAACCCGAACTGCACCACGATGGCCGCGATGCCGGTGCTGCGCCCGCTGCACGACGAGGCGGGGCTGACCGCGCTGGTCGCCACCACGTACCAGGCGGTCTCCGGTTCCGGACTGGCGGGTGTCGCCGAGCTCGACGGGCAGATCCGCAAGGTCGCCGACCAGGCGACGGGGCTGACCTTCGACGGCGCGGCCGTGGAGTTCCCCGAGCCCGCGGTCTACCAGCGGCCCATCGCCTTCAACGTCGTCCCGCTGGCCGGGAAGATCGTCGACGACGGACGCTTCGAGACCGACGAGGAGCAGAAGCTCCGCAACGAGTCCCGCAAGATCCTGGAGATCCCGGAGCTGAAGGTGTCCGGAACCTGTGTGCGCGTCCCGGTCTTCTCCGGGCACTCGCTGCAGGTCAACGCCCGCTTCGCGCGTCCGATCAGTGTGGAGCGCGCCTACGAGCTGCTGGCCCAGGCGCCCGGCGTGGAGCTGTCGGAGATCCCCACCCCGCAGCAGGCCGCCGGCAAGGACCCCTCCTACGTGGGGCGGATCCGCGCGGACGAGACCGTCGAGCACGGCCTCGCGCTCTTCCTGTCCAACGACAACCTCCGCAAGGGTGCCGCGCTCAACGCCGTCCAGCTCGCCGAGCTGGTCGCGGCGGAGCTGCGCGGCTGACGCCCGCGACCCCGTTGTCGCCCGATGCCCCGGCCGCGTGTGCCGGGGCATCGGGCGTTCCCGGCTCGGACGCGCTTGACCCTCACACCGTGTGAGGCCCTGCACTGGAGGGCGTCATGTTCAGCATCGGAGACTTCGCCAGGCACGGCCGTGTATCGGTCCGCATGCTGCGTCACTACGACGCCATCGGGCTGCTGCGCCCCGACCGTGTCGACCCCGCCAGCGGATACCGCTCCTACGCCGCGGGGCAGCTCGCCCGGCTCAACCGGATCATCGCGCTCAAGGACCTCGGCTTCACCCTCGAACAGGTGCGGTCGATCCTCGACGAGAAGGTCGGCGCCGACGAGTTGCGCGGCATGCTGCGGCTGCGACGCGCCGAACTCGCGGCGGCCATCGCCGCGGACGCGGCACGTCTGGCGGGTGTCGAGGCGAGGCTGCGGACCATCGAAAGCGAGGGACGGATGGCTTCCGACGACGTGGTCGTCAAGCGGGTGCCCGGCGTACGGCTGGCCGAACTCACCGCGACGGCGGCCGGGTTCGAGCCGGCGCAGATCAGCCCGGTGATCCAGCCGCTGTACGGCGAGTTGTGCCGCCGCCTGGAGGCGGCGGGGGTGCGGCCGGTGGGGCCGAGCGTGGCCCATTACGAGGACGCGCCCGAGGGCAACGGCGCGGTCGTGGTGCACGCCGGGCTCCCGGTGGACGTGGACCCCGACGCGGGGTACGACTTCGCGGTCGTGGACCTGCCCGCGATCGAGAGCGCGGCGACGATCGTGCACCGCGGGTCCATGGACGACGTCCTGCGCAGCGAGCAGACGCTCGCCCGCTGGATCGACGCCCACGACCACCGCTCCACCGGCTACCCGCGCGAGTTCTACCTGGAGGCCGGCGGCCACCCCGACACCTGGGTGACGGAACTCCAGCAGCCGCTGGCCCCCGGGGACTGATCGGCCGGGCGGTCAGCCCATCGGCCGGCCCTCGCGTGCCGCGAGGTCGACCAGCTCGAAGGCCGTCCGGCCGTCCAGGGACTCGCGGACGATGTCCGCGTGCCCGGCGTGCCGGGCGGTCTCCTCGATGAGGTGGAGCAGGATCCAGCGGGTGCTGACCTTCATGCCCGGCGGGTTCCACGGTGCGTCCGGCAGCGCGACCGTCCCCTCCAGGTCGGGGAGGGCGAGCACGGCCGCCTCGGTCTCGCGGGCGATCGCGGCCCAGCGGTCCAGCCAGCCGGCGAGCGTCTCGCCGTCCAGCAGGCGGAAGCCGTTGACGTAGTCCTCCTGGCTGCCCGCCTTCTCCTCGCGGCCGAGGAGCAGGCCCTGCACCCAGACCTCCTCCATGCGGGCGACGTGCTTGACCAGCCCGGCGAGGGTCAGCTCGCTCGCGCTCGGCCGCGACGTGGCCTGCGCGTCGTCCAGTCCCAGCACCGCCCGGCGCACGCCGGCGCGCTGCGACTCCAGGTAGGCCAGCAGGGCGTCCCGCTCGTCCGTCTCGTTGCGAACCACCGTGGGCATCGTGCACCTCTTGTCCGTCGGCCGCCGGTGTCCCGGCGTTCTCTTACGTCGTCGCCTTGCGTCTTCGACGGTACGGAGCATTGCGGTCAGTTCCGGTCCGCAATGCCGTAGGTGCCTCCGGCCGGTTGCCGTCCTGAGCCGCACGACCGGGGGTCGGGGGTGCCGTACCCGTGCCGTGCGAGCCGGGCGCCGATTTTGCCGCGACGACGGCCGAACTGTTCGGGGGCGGCAGCACGGGGCATCCCGTGTGCGGCGCCCGCCGGAGGGGGTCCGGCGGGCGCCGCCCCCGGTCCCCGCTGCGGACGGAGCCCGCGCCCGGACCGGAGTCACCAGGAGCCGGCGGTCACGGTGCGATCGGGTCGTCCACCGGGGCGGGGGCGAGGCCGGCGGCCACCAGGCCGGCGAAGACCGCCTTGCCGAGGGTCTGCACCGCGGACTGGGGGCGGACCATGACCGTGAACTCCTTGATCCGGCCGGCCTCGTCGAAGTGGAGGAGGTCGATGCCGTGGATGTCCTTGCCGTCGACGGTGGCGCGGAAGAGCAGGATCTCCGAGGGCGCGTCGCCGCCGTCGCCGCTGGTGGCGGAGGTGCCGTCGAAGCGGCCGACGTAGCGGAAGTCCTCGAAGGTGCGGAGCAGGACGCCGAAGAGGCCGAGCACCATGGGCTTGCCCTCGAAGGGCGTGAACGTGACCGGGCTGTAGAACCGGATGTCGTCGGTGAACAGATCGTCGAGCCCGGCGAGGTCGCGGGTCTCCACAGCGGTGCGGAAACGGTCCGTGGTGGTGGTCGACATGGGCCTGCCGCCTTCCGGGGGCCGCGGCCCCAGTCATGGGGTTGATCAGTCAGTTTCATGACTATCACGCCCACGGCGCCGCCGGACAGACCCTGGGCCGTCCGGCCCGTGACGGCGGGCGTCACATCCCCTTAACGAGACTTTTGCAAGCACTCTGCTTGCAAAAGTTAGCACCGCGGGGCATGCTCTAAGACATGGCTTCACTGAACGTCGGCAACCTCGGTGAGTATCTGCGGGAGCAGCGCCGCAACGCGAAGCTCTCGCTGCGCCAGCTCGCCGACGCCGCGGGGGTGTCCAACCCGTACCTCAGCCAGATCGAGCGCGGGCTGCGCAAGCCCAGTGCCGACATCCTGCAGCAACTGGCGAAGGCGCTGCGCATCTCCGCCGAGACCCTGTACGTGCAGGCGGGGATCCTCGACGAGCGGGACCAGGGCGACGGCCGGGAGGTCCGTACCGCCATCCTGGCCGACACGGCGATCAACGAGAAGCAGAAGCAGGTCCTGCTCCAGATCTACGAGTCGTTCCGCAGGGAGAGCGCCGCGGTGGAGGAAGCTCAGGACGAGCAGTACGCCGCGCCGCGCGAGCGCGCGGTGAAGAAGGCGGCGCAAACGGCTGCCGCCGTGCTGAAGCCGAAGGCGACCGCCGGACCGGACGACGGGGGCGGCGGCGACGCCGCGGCCGCCGAGTGACCGGCGGACTCAACAGACGTACACGCCACCATCCTCATACGGGAGAAACCCTCATGGCGATCACCGACGACCTCGTCAAGACCCTCAAGGACCCGACCCCGCTCTACGCACTGGCAGGCACCGCCGACCTCGCGGCCGAGAAGCTGAAGGAGGTCCCGCCGCTGATCGAGAAGATCCGCAGCGAGGCCCCGGACCGGATCGAGAAGATCCGCGGCACCGACCCCAAGGCCGTGCAGGAGAAGGTGACCGCGCAGGCCAAGGGCGCGCAGAACAGGGCGCAGGCCAAGGTCAACGAGCTCTTCGGCAGCATTGACACCGATCTGCGCAAGCTGCGCGACTCCGCGCAGGACTTCGCGCTCCAGCAGGTGGGCCGCGCCGCCGAGTACGCGGTCCGCGCCAAGGAGACCTACGACGGCCTGGCCGAGCGCGGCAAGGACGCGGTCGCGACCTGGCGCGGCGAGGCCGCCGACCAGGTCGAGGACATCGCGGTCGCCATCGAGGGCGAGCCGGAGCCGCGTCCGGCGGCGCAGCCCGCCCCGGCGCCCGCTCCCGCGCAGAACTCCGTGCCCGCCCCGGCCCCGGCCCCGGCCGACGACCGGTCCGCCTCGGCCAAGAAGCCGGCCCAGGCGAAGAAGCCGGCCCCCGCCGCCGCCCGGAAGAGCACGCCGGGCAAGCCGGCCTCCTGAGGCCCGCGCACACCCGCGCGCCTTCCCGCGCGCACTACGGGCCGGGCACGCATCGCGTGCCCGGCCCGCTCCTGTGAGCCCACGGCCCTGCGGCCCTACGGCGCTTCGCGCAGGAGGGCGCCCCCGGCTCGCCCGGCCGGGTACGGTGGGAGCCGACGACGGAGGTGGACGGCAATGCTGGTTACGGGTTTCCTGGGTGTCCTGGGCCTGGTGTCCTGGGCGCTCTTCCTGCTCGCGCTCTTCGCCCTGATCGACGCCGCGATCCATCGCCAGGACGCCTACCGCGCGGCCGACAAGAACACCAAGGCGTTCTGGCTGATCGTCCTCGCGATCGCCGCCGTGGTGATGAAGATCTTCTCGATCCTGTCGTTCCTGCCGGTCATCGGTCTGATCGCGGTGATCGTGTACATGGTGGACGTGCGGCCGAAGCTCCGCGAGGTCGCGGGCAAGGGCGGCCCCCGGCGTCGCGGCGGCAGCAGCAGCGACGGCCCGTACGGACCCTTCAACCGCTGAGCCCGCCGGGGCCGTTGACGCTCCCCGTGAACCGGCGCCGGATCAGGCGCCGGATTCCAGCAGCAGCAGCGCGACGTCGTCCGTCAGCTCCCCGCCGTTGAGTTCCCGCACCTCGGTGACGGCGGCGTCCAGCAGTTCCTCGCCGGCGAGCCCGGCGGACAACTGCCGCCCGATGAGTTCGACCATGCCCTCCTGCCCGAGTCGCTGCGGGCCCTGGCCGATCCGGCCCTCGATGAGCCCGTCCGTGTAGAGCATCAGGCTCCACGACTCGCCGAGCTCGATACGCGCCCGCTCCCAGCCCGACGTGCCGGGCAGCAGGCCGAGCGCCGGACCGCCGTGCTCGTAGGGCAGCAGCTGCGGCGCCATCCCGGACAGCGAGACCAGCGGGGCGGGGTGGCCGGCCAGATAGAGGTCGGCGGAGCGCCCGTCCGCGGCGATGTCGACCTGGCAGAGGGTCGCGAAGATCTCCTCGTCGGGCCGCTCGTGCTCCAGCACCTGCTGCAGCGTGCAGAGCAGGAGGTCTCCGCAGAGCCCGGCGAAGGTCAGCGCACGCCAGGCGATGCGCAGTTCCACGCCGAGAGCGGCCTCGTCCGGGCCGTGGCCGCAGACGTCGCCGATCATGGCGTGCACGGTGCCGTCGGGGGTGCGCACGGTGTCGTAGAAGTCGCCGCCGAGCAGGGCGCGGCTGCGGCCGGGCCGGTAGCGGGCCGCGAAGCGCAGGTCGGCGCCCTGCAGCAGCGGGGTCGGCAACAGGCCGCGCTCCAGCCGGGAGTTCTCCTGCGCGAGCAGCCGGGTCTCGGTGAGCTGGCGCTGGGCGACGTCGGCCCGCTTGCGTTCCACCGCGTAGCGGATGGCCCGGGTCAGGTGGGACGGCTCCAGGTCGGCCGGGGTGAGCTGGTCCTGGGCACCGACGCGGACCGCCTCGGCGGCGCGCTCGGCGTCGGTGTCGGTGCCTGTGGTCAGGACGAGTACGGCGGTCCGCGGCGCCAGCCGCAGCAGCTGCCGCAGGCCGTCGAGGCCCGCGGCGGTGTCCGGGCCGAGCTCCAGCAGGATGCAGTTGACGTCGTCGCGCAGCAGCAGCCGCTCCGCCTCGGTCAGGTTGCGGGCGCGGCGGATGCGGACGCGGGTCCCCGAGACGTCCAGCAGGTCGGGGACGGTGAAGGTGCCGGAGGGGTCCTCACCGATGACGAGCAGCGTCAGGGCAGGGGAGGTCCGGCCCTCGGCGGGCAGCACTTCCTGGCGCGGCCCCGGCACGGTGGCGAACCGGTCGGTTCGCCGTTCGGTCGCGGGCATCGGCGACATCGGACCATTCCTTCCCTCCCCCCGAGGGCAACGTCCCGGAGCGGTGTTGCCACCGTCGGCTCCGAGCACACTGAAGGGCGACCATAGCGGTACCGCGTGTCCGCGGGGGAGGGCCTGCCGGTGAACCGCCCGTGTCATATGCGCCTGCGAGCTGGGGATTTCGGCGTTCGGGGGGCATTTCGGACATGAGCAACGTCACGTCCGGACGGATGTGCAGTGGCGCCCGTCACGCGGCGGTGGCCGTGCGCCGCAGGTCACCCGCGTTCGTGCGGTGGCGGCATGTTGTCCACAGGGCTGTGGACAACATGCCGCCGCCGCTCCCGCGAGGCGGGGCCGAGACGGCGCCCTGTTCCGCGGCCGCGGCCGCGGCCGGGCCGCCCGGCGGCCCGGTTCCTTCGACGGTGCCCGTCGGTGCTGTCACCCCGGGCACCGTGCCTCGGGGCGGTGCGGCGCAGGCCGGGCGGCGTGGTGCCCGCAGGGCCCGCGATCAGCCGCCGGCAGGTGCCAACGCCTCCCAGCGCACGGTGACTTCGCCCTGCCGCCAGCGCGCCGCGGTGTCCGTCACCGGCCAGCCGCCCGGACCGGCCAGGCTCCCGACCGTCCGGATCCAGCGCTGTCGCGCGCCCAGCGAGGCGAAGGGCGCGGCCGCCGCCCACGCCCGGTCGAAGTCGGTGAGGAAGGCGTGCACCGGCTCGCCCGGCACATTGCGGTGGATCAGCACTTTCGGCAGTCGTTCGGCCAGGTCGGAGGGGTGTTCCAGGGATCCCAGCCGGGTCGCGAACGTCACCGTGCGCGGGCCTTCGGGGCCTATCGCCACCCACACGTGGCGGCGGCCGATCTCGTCGCAGGTGCCCTCCACCAGCAGCCCGTCCGGGGCGAGCCGGGAACGCAGCCGGTCCCACACCTCCGCGACCCGCTGCTCGTCGTACTGCCGCAGTACGTTCGCCGCCCTGATCAGCACGGGCCTGCGGTCGCCGGGCAGCGGTACCTCGAAGCCGCCGTGCGCGAAGGACAGGCCCTCGCGGGCGTATGGCGCCGCGGCCTCGACCCGCCCGGGGTCGATCTCGATGCCGACGACCTCGGCGTCCGCGCGCGCCGTCCGCAACCGTTGCAGCAGTTCCAGCGCCGTCCACGGCGCCGCGCCGTACCCCAGGTCCACGGCGAGCGGGTCCGCCGCGCGGCGCAGCGCGGGCCCGTGCGCCGCCACGATCCACCGGTCCATGCGGCGCAGCCGGTTCGGATTGGTCGTCCCCCGCGTCACTTCCCCGACCGGCCGCCTCGCTCGCATACGCCGAGCCTATGCGAGCCCCGCGGAGCCGCCGACGGCGTGGACGCGTGCGGCGGCGCCGACCGGGCAGCATCCCCGGTGGCCTCCAGGGTCGCCGGCACGTGCCGGGACGCCTGCGGTCCGCCCCGGTCGCCGGCCGGGTCACGCTTTGGCAAAGAGGAAATGGATCTCGGCTACTGACCGGTTGTAGAGGTTCGGGGCCGGTCCGCGCGCAGGCGGCGGCCCGCCCTGAGAGCAGCGAGGAGGCACGGCGACGTGAGCCAGTACGTGGCGAGGGTCCTGACCGGTGGTGCGCACCGCCGGCTGCGCCGGCACGGTGTCGGCGGGCGCCGGCCGCGGCGCGTGGCGATGCTCAGCGTGCACACGTCGCCGCTCCACCAGCCGGGCACCGGCGACGCGGGCGGCATGAACGTCTACATCGTGGAGCTGGCCAAGCGGCTCGCCGAGGGCTCCGGCATCGAAGTGGAGATCTTCACCCGGGCCACCACCGCCGCGCTGCCGCCGGCGGTGGAGCTCGCGCCGGGCGTCCTGGTGCGGCATGTGGACGCCGGCCCCTACGAGGGGCTGGCCAAGGAGGACCTGCCCGCCCAGTTCTGCGCGTTCACGCACGGCGTGATGCTCGCCGAGGCCCGCCACCGCCAGGGCCACTACGACCTCGTGCACTCCCACTACTGGCTGTCCGGACACGTCGGCTGGCTCGCCGCCGAGCGCTGGGGCGTTCCGCTGGTGCACGCGATGCACACGATGGCGAAGGTCAAGAACGCCTGCCTGGCCGAGGGCGACATGCCCGAGCCCGCCGCCCGTGTGATCGGCGAGACGCAGATCGTCACGGCGGCCGACCGGCTGATCGCCAACACGGCCGAGGAGTCGGACGAACTGATCCGGCACTACGAAGCCGACCCGCTCAAGGTCGCCGTCGTCCACCCCGGCGTCAACCTGGACCGCTTCCGCCCCGACCCGACGGGCGGCTCCGGCGGCCGCGCCGCCGCGCGGGCCCGGCTGGGGCTGCCGCAGGACGCGGTGATCCCGCTGTTCGCCGGGCGGATACAGCCGCTCAAGGCGCCGGACGTCCTGCTGCGGGCGGTGGCGATCCTGCTCGCCGAGGATCCGTCGCTGCGCGACCGGCTGGTGGTCCCGGTCGTCGGCGGGCCGAGCGGCAGCGGCCTGGCGAAGCCGGAGCGGCTGCACAAGCTGGCGGCCCGGCTGGGCATCTCCGATCTCGTGCGGTTCCAGCCGCCGGTCGGCCAGGACCGGCTCGCCGACTGGTACCGGGCCGCGTCGGTGCTGGTCATGCCCTCGTACAGCGAGTCCTTCGGCCTGGTGGCCATCGAGGCACAGGCCTGCGGCACGCCGGTGGTGGCGGCCCGGGTCGGCGGTCTGCCGGTGGCCGTGAAGGACGGGGAGACCGGCTTCCTCGTGCCCGGCCACGACCCGGGCGACTACGCCCGCGCGCTGCGCCGCTTCGTCGAGCACCCCCACCTGGTCGACACGATGGGCGAGGCAGCGGCCCGCCACGCGGAGTGCTTCGGGTGGGGCACGGCGGCGGCCAGGACCGCCGAGGTCTACGCGGGTGCGATGGCCGAGCGGCGGCGTCGCCTACGATCGCCGCATGGGTGAGCGGGAGCAGGCGGCGGCACGGTCGGCGGTCGAGCAGGCGCTGAGGGAGGCCGAGCTCGACTGGGAGACCGGCGTGTCCGGTGAGTACGTCGTCAAGCTGCCCGGCACGCGCAAGCTGTCCACCACCGTGGCGCTGGCCGTGGGCCGGCACACCCTCTCCGTCAACGCCTTCGTCGTACGCCGTCCCGACGAGAACCACGAGGCGTTCTACCGCTGGCTGCTGGAGCGCAACACCCGTATGTACGGGGTGAGTTACGCCATCGACGGGCTTGGTGACGTCTATCTCGCGGGCCGTCTGCCGCTGGTGGCGGTCGTCCCCGAGGAGGTCGACCGGCTGCTCGGCGCGGTGCTGGAGCACGCGGACGGCAGCTTCAACACCCTTCTGGAACTGGGCTTTGCGACCGCGATCCGCAAGGAGCACGCCTGGCGGACGGCGCGCGGGGAGTCGACGCGCAACCTGGAGGCGTTCGCCCATCTGACCGGCGAGGCCGACCAGTAGGCGTCCCGGACCGCGGGTCCGCCCGGTCGTGCGGCCACCCGGAGGTGGCCGCACGGGTGGCGCGACGGGAGGAGCGCGCCGCTCAGCGCCGCACGGCGCGCCGTCGCTCGCGGGTGTCGCGGACGGCGTGCACGACGAGCGCGAGTGCTCCTGTCCCGAACACCTCCTGCGCCAGCAGGCCACCTGCCGCGTACGGCACTTCCGCCAGCCATCCGACCGGGACGAACGAGAGCACGGACCCGGCGATCAGCAGGGCCGCCAGGGCCAGGCCGTACCGGGTGCGGGACATCGCCAGGGCCGCGGGCACGGCGAGGACCAGCGGGGTGAAGCAGACGAAGAGAAGCAGCGGATCGGCCCGCGCCTCCGTGGTGGTGTACGGCCCGGAGACGGTGTCGAAGACCGTCACCGCCCCCACCAGCATTGGTACCCCCAGCGCGAGGGCGACCAGCGCCATGGCCCGGCGGGCGCGGCTCGTGACGGGCGGCAGGTCGGGTGGGGCGAGGAGCACCAGGAGGGCGGCCAGCGCCAGCCCGGCCAGCGTCGTCCGGTTCTGTGCGAGCCCTTCCGCGCCGTCGGTCCAGCGGACCAGCGGCCAGGACGCGACGGCGCCGAGCAGCGCGGCGCCCGCGGCGACACGAGCGCTCGCCCAGCGGCCGGCGAGCGCGCACCCGAGGACGGCCGGCCAGGGGACATAGGCGAGCGGGGTGCAGGCGCGCTCGCCGTCCCAGGGCAGCGGGGGTATCCGCCAGACGACGAGCAGCGTCAGGCACAGCGAGGCGGCGACGGGAACGACGAAGGCCGGCAGTGCCGCCAGGAGGCGGCCGCCGGGGCGGGCGGAGTCCAGTCCGGTGCGCATGCGCAGGGCGTGACCGAGGATGGCGGCGCCTTCGAGAGTCCCCGCACGTCGGCCCCGGTCGGACGTGACCCGGGCGATGTGCCCGCTGATCTCGGCGGCGTACGCCCGGCGGTAGGCGGGCGGATACGCGCGGGTGGTCCAGTGCGGCGGGGACGTGGTCATGCGCCTGCTCCGTCCGGTCGGGCGAGGCCGATCCCCAGGCGCCGCGCCGCCTCGTCGGCGGTGGTGCGCAGCCGCTCGGCCTCGGTGGCGAGCAGGGCGCGGCCCGCGTCGGTGAGGGCGTAGGTGCGGCGCATACGGCTGTCGATGACCTCCTCGCGCTCGACACGGACCACCCCCTCCTTCAGCAGGCGATCCAGCGCGCCGTACAGCGTGCCGGCCCGGAGGCGGACCCGTCCCCGGGAGATCGTCTCGACCTCCTGCATCAGGGCATAGCCGTGACGGGGGGCATCCGCGAGTGCGGTGAGGAGCAGGAGCGTCGGCTCCCGCAGCGGTTGGGAGGACATACGTCGAGCATATACCGGCTGACGGTATATGGCGGTAGGAAGAGTCGCCGCGGTCACCGATCAGCCCTGACGGGCCGGGGGAGGCGCTCTCGGTGCCTTGCGCTCAGTGGTCGGCCGTCGGCCCCGGCACCCGGTCCAGGGCCGGAGGCGCCGCGACAACGGGCTCGGCCCGCAGAGTGCGTTCCCGCAGCAGCAGCCAGTACCCGGCGCCCGCCACCGTGCCGACCACCGCGCACGCCCCCCAGGCCACGCCGCCGCCCCAGCGGTCCAGTGCCACGCCGCCCAGCAGCGGCCCGGCGAAGGACGCGGCCGGCCAGGCGATGGAGTACATGCCCTGGTAGCGGCCGCGGGCGTGCGCCGGGGACAGGTCGGCGACCAGCGACATCGACGCGGGCGCGTGCAGGATCTCGCCGATCGTCCACACCGCCACGGTGAAGGCGTAGAAGGCCACCGACCCGGCGAAGGCGGTCAGCCCGAAGCCCCAGCCCATCAGCACGGTGCCCGCGGTGAGCAGCGCCGCCCGGCTGCGGCCCTCGACCATGCGGGTCAACGGGATCTGGAGCAGCACGATGAGCAGCCCGTTGAGGCCGATGACCAGGCCGTACTGGCTCGCGCTGAAGCCCTGCCGCCCCATGTCGACCGACAGCGTGGTCGAGCCCTGCTGGGTGACGGTGCCGAGAAGGAAGGTCAGCGCGACGAACGCCATGAAGCGGCGGTCGCGCAGCACGATGCCGAGCCCGGCCCGCGACGTCCTGCCCGCCGCGGCCGAGGCGGGGCCGCTCTCGGGCATGGTCTCCGGGACCTTCGCCCAGATCACCAGGGCGCACAGCAGCGTCATCACGGCGCCGCCGAGGAACAGCCAGAAGTAGCCCTGCGACGCGATGAGCCCGGCTGCCGCGGAAGACACACCGAACCCGATGTTGATGGCCCAGTAGTTGAGCGAGAACGCCCGCACCCGGTCCTTCGCGGGCACCATGTCCGCCATCATCGCCTGCACCGCGGGCCGCGAGGCGCTGCTCGCCACGCCGAGCACGGTCGCCACCGACGCGATCGCCACCTGCCCGTTCACGTACGCCAGCGCCGCCGTCCCGGCCGCGGCGCCGAGCTGCGCCAGCAGCATCGTCGAGCGCCGCCCGACCCGGTCGGTGAGCACACCGCCGACGACCGCGCCGACCGCGCCGCCCAGGCCGTACAGCGAGGCCACCAAACCGGCATAGGTCGCGGAGTAGCCGCGGTCCAGGGTCAGGTACAGGGCGAGGAAGGTCACCACGAAGGCGCCGAGCCGGTTGATCAGCGTGCTCGTCCACAGCCACCAGAAGGTCCGGGGAAGCCCCGACACGGTCTCCCGTACGGCTCGTACGACAGCGGGCACGGCGGCGACTCCTCGCGACGGGTAAGCGTAATAGGCCAAGGCGGCCTGCGCAGCTTACATGTGCCCTCCGCGGGGGGCCAAGGGGTTTTCTCCTAGACTCCAGGCATGGCTGATGCTCCGTACAAGCTGATCCTCCTCCGCCACGGCGAGAGCGAATGGAACGCGAAGAACCTCTTCACCGGATGGGTTGACGTCAACCTCAACGAGAAGGGCGAGAAGGAGGCGGTCCGGGGCGGCGAGCTGCTCGCGGACGCCGGTCTGCTCCCCGACGTCGTCCACACCTCCCTCCAGAAGCGCGCGATCCGCACCGCGCAGCTGGCCCTCGAGGCCGCCGACCGGCACTGGATCCCCGTCCACCGCAGCTGGCGCCTCAACGAGCGCCACTACGGCGCGCTGCAGGGCAAGGACAAGGCGCAGACCCTCGCCGAGTTCGGCGAGGAGCAGTTCATGCTCTGGCGCCGCTCGTACGACACCCCGCCGCCGCCGATCGCCGACGACAGCGAGTTCTCGCAGGCCGACGACGCGCGCTACGCCTCCATCCCGCCGGAGCTGCGCCCGCGCACGGAATGCCTCAAGGACGTCGTCCACCGCATGCTGCCGTACTGGTACGACGGCATCGTCCCGGACCTCCTGGCCGGCCGCACCGTCCTCGTCGCCGCCCACGGCAACAGCCTGCGTGCCCTGGTCAAGCACCTCGACGGCATCTCCGACGCCGACATCGCGGGCCTGAACATCCCCACCGGCATCCCGCTCGCCTACGAGCTCGACGCCGACTTCCGCCCCGTCACCCCGGGCGGCCGCTACCTCGACCCCGAGGCGGCCGCGGCGGCGATCGAGGCCGTGAAGAACCAGGGCAAGAAGAAGTAACTTCCGTAATCATGCCCCTCACCTGCACGTTTGGTGCGGGTGAGGGGACGTTTTTGTGCCGTGGGCCCACGCCGGGCCCTGCGTACCCTCCGGGCCTCGGAGCGTGAGGCAGGGAACCGTGGATCGCGGCGAGTGCGTCAGGTGACCGTGACGACTTCTCAGCCGTTCTTGCGAAACGCGAACCTCGACGACGTGGACAGGATCACTGACCTGCACACTCTGGCCCGCACGGCGTACTACCAAGCAGGCGGACTGTCGGACGGCGGACTCGCGTCCCCTGAGGCGCGAACCAGTCGTCGGGAGGGATGGACGCATGTTGTCCAATCAGACGACAGGGCTGTGCTCTGCGCGGAACGGGCTGGCGAAATGGTGGGCATCGCAGCGATGGGCCCTCCATACGATGCAGACGTCGATGCCGCATCTGTGGGTCAGCTCTACCAGATTCACGTCCGACCCGGCCTCTGGGGACAAGGAATTGGCGGTTGCCTTCATGCCGCTTTTGTGCAGTTCCTTCGTGACGGGGCACTGACCGCGGGCGTGCTGGAAGCATGGGAGCGCAATAGCCGAGCCCAGAGCTTTTACGCCCGGCGTGGATGGAAACCGGACGGGTGTCAGCGGCCTGGGCCCGGTGACGCGAATTACGTTCGCATGCGCCTCAGCCTTGATCCTGAGGTCAGCCCTGCGACGGGTCCTGTGGGCTGAGTCATGCTGAGCGCCTTGCGGGCGCGGTCAGTTGATGCCAGTTCCGGAGTGCTTCGTATCTATCCACGGCCGTCCGACATCGTGGCCGACCTGGAATGCAGCCCGCGCTACGGACTCCGTGGACGGTGTCCGACGAGCTCCTTGCCCTACGTCGGGCGCACCTGCAACTGCCGTGCGTGACCTGCGGGAACGTCAACTACCCGGCCCTGGGGAAACTTCACGTGGGTCATCCACCGCGAAGGCGGTCTCTTCGGTGAAGCGGGCCACGGCGGCCCGCACGTCGTTCTGCATGGCCTCACCGCCGATCAGGCGGCTGACCCGGACCATGACGCGCAGTGCGGTCGCCCAGGTGTCTGCCTGAGTGCTGAGCCAGTCGCGGGAGGAAGCGGGGCGGTTGCGCAGGAGCGCGTGGTACAGCAGGTGGCTCTCGAGGGACAGTCGCCAGGCGGCTTCGGCGTCGGTCTCCGGG
The DNA here is from genome assembly GCF_033793585.1 of Streptomyces sp. MI02-7b. Taxonomy (NCBI): domain Bacteria; kingdom Bacillati; phylum Actinomycetota; class Actinomycetes; order Kitasatosporales; family Streptomycetaceae; genus Streptomyces; species Streptomyces sp. MI02-7b. The sequence continues at coordinate 73,107 of NZ_JARAWX010000021.1, forward strand.
TCGACAGCCGCGGCGAGAACGGAGAGAGAGCGGGCGTGCGCGGGAGCGTTCGCCTGGTCGGACACGCGGGCGGAGGCGGAGTAGGACTCCGCCCGGGTCAGCACCCGGCGCAGCACGGCAACGCCGACCACTCCGGTCGCCGCGCCCGCTGTGCGGAGCACCTCGTCGAGGGAACGGGGGTGCGGCTGTGTGAGGGTGCGCTGCTCCCGCTCCACGGCCGTCGTGGACATCTCGGCGGCGCGGGCCAGGAAGGGCTGGGCCTGTGCGGCGCGTCCGGCCGCGCGCAGATGCACGCCCTTGCGGGCCAGCGCCTTCGCGAGGTCGCCCCAGCCCTGCTCGACGACGTGCAGCACCATGTCGTCGACGGCCAGTGCCGAGGGCCAGTTCCCCTTGGCCGCTTCCAATGCGGAGGCGGTGTCCGCGGCCATGCCGATCATGTATCCGAGGTGGGCGGACGGGTCGGTGTTCACGGCGGCGAAGCCCTCGTTGTATCGGGCCAGGGCCTGTCCGGCGCAGGCCAGCGCCTGGTCGGTGTCGCCGTGGACCCGGTGGACGACCGCGGCCTGGCTCAGGACCCGCGCCAGGTCGAGGGAGCGCGGCGGCCCCTCCGCATGGACACCTCGCCGGGCGTACGCGGTCAGGGCCCGGTCGATGTCCGTCAGCGCCGACACAGGGTGCGCGGCGAGGCCGTGGGCACCGGCCCTGCGCGCCTGGACGTCAGCAACGAGCAGGTCCACATCTGGGGCCGCGGACATGACGTAGTGGTGCTCGCTGTCCTCCAGCACCTTGGCCGCCTCGTCCGGCTCTCCACTGGCCACGAGAGAGGAGCCCAGGGAATACAGCACGGCGGCGAGCTTCTCGTGCACCGCGACAGCACCCGGATGCCGTCGGAGCCGGCCTCGCAGTATCCCCACGGCCCGCCGGTGCGCGGCAAGCGCCTCTGTGATCCGCCCCGACTGCTGCGCCGCCAGGCCCTTCCAGAATTGCTGGTCGGCCTTGCTCTCCCACCGTGCCATCGCGGCCCTCCCAGCGATCACTGCGGGGCAACTGCCCCTTCCTCACAACAGTTTCACGCGTCGTTCAGGTGTGCGGGCGTACAACGTGGCAATCACTGCCGGGCGTTGCTCCGCACGGTCTTCGGTGTGGCTCCCGATCAAGGAAGAACACCTGATGAGCCACCTGGATGCCCCTGTCGAGGCGGTTGAACCTGCGCACATGCGCGGCTCGGGGGCGTTGTCATCCCGGGTGCGCCCTGAACCCCCACATGTCGCCGGGGAACGCCATTGCCAGGGCCTGAGGGTTCCGGTGATCATGGGGGCATTCACGGGCCCGGCGCTGCGTGCGCGGCGGCCCTTGCGAGATCGGAAGGGGGGCGGCCTCATGGTGTGGGAGGCAGGAGCGGGCATCCTCGTCGGGGTACTGCTGATCATGCTCGGCACTCTGGCGCTGTGGACGGCGTGGATCCTTCCCCGGGTCCGGCATCGTGTCACCAGCCCTCGCCTCTACGGCCTGGGTGCCGTGGCGGCGGGTGCGTACCCCGTGGTGCAGGGTCTCGTCGCCTCCCACGTCCTGCCCGGCGCCGCCTGGGAGGTCGAGCTCTTCAGCGGCATCGGCCCTGCCATCGCCGTCGTCCTCTTCATCGCGGCCGGCCGGCACGTGCCGTCGCGCCGGCCCCCGGCCACAGCGATCCCGCGGGTGCTCAGCGGCGGGCCGGAAAGCGGTTGACGCCGGGTCCGGGGCGCCGGTTTGCTGCGGGGATGTCTCAGCTTCGGATCGAGCGGCCGCAGGACGACGCCGCGCTTGAGGACTGGCGGCGCGTGCACAACGAGATCATCCCGACAGCCGTGCTGTCCCTGGACGCCGTGCGGGAGCGGGCCGGCCGCAATCACCTGCAGGTGGCGTACCTCGGGGACGTGGCCGTGGGGTGCACGACGGTACGGCCGCCCGAGGGGGAGGAGGCCGTGGCCACGGTGATCGCGCGGGTGCTGCCGGGGTACCGGGGGCGCGGGTTCGGGGCGGAGCTGTACGCGCGGGGCCTGGGAAAGGCGCGGGAGATGGGCGCCGGGGCGGTGGAGACGGTAGTGCTTGCCTCGAACGAGGGCGGGCTGCGCTTCGCGGAGCGGCACGGTTTCGTGGAGGTCGAGCGGTACGTGCTGCCGGGGGACACCGTCCCGTTCGTGACGCTGCGACTGCCCTGACGCTCCCCGCGGCCACTGAGCCGATGAGTTCACCGCGCTCGGGCAGTCGGTACGTGTGACAGTGCTCACGCGCGCTGCGCGCAAGGGAGGTACCGATGACCACCGAGGGTTTCACCACGTGCCTGTGGTTCGACGGGCAGGCCGAGGAGGCGGCGAACTACTACGTCTCGGTCTTCAAGAACTCGGCGATCGGCACGATCGGCCGCTACAACGAGGCGGGACCCGGCCCCGCGGGCTCCGTGCTGGCGGTGGAGTTCACGGCCAACGGCCAGAAGTTCGTCGCGCTGAACGGCGGGCCGCAGTTCACCTTCGACGAGGCGATCTCGTTCCAGATCCGCTGCGCCGACCAGGCGGAGGTGGACTACTACTGGGACAAGCTCACCGAGGGCGGTGAGGAGGGCCCCTGCGGGTGGCTGAAGGACCGGTACGGGGTCTCGTGGCAGGTCTTCCCGCAGGTGCTGCTGGACATGATCGCCGACCCGGACCCGGAGAAGGCCCGCAGGGCCACCGAGGCGATGCTCTCCATGAAGAAGATGGACCTCGCCGCGCTGCGGCGGGCGTACGCCGGGGAGTGAGCGAGGCCGGGCCGAGGCCCCGTCCGGAACGACCGGACGGGGCCTCGGCCACGGGGAGTGCGCACGGACGGGGTCAGCAGTTGCACCCGCCGCAGCGGCAGGGCGCTCCGGACTGGCAGCCGCACCCGCAGCCCGCTCCGCAGCCGCACGCTCCGAGGAGCGGCAGCTCGCGGACACCGGGGGAGTGCGGGGTTCCCTCCGCGGACGACTGGTCGCGGGCGGTGGACGATGTGGGGGATTCGGGCATCAGTACCCTCCTGGTCCGGTGAACGGCTGCGTGCATGCCTTCCACCAGTGAAGGGCCTTCCCCACGGGCGCATCAACGGCGCGCGGAAGCGTTCCGCGCGTCCGTTATGTCACCGTCCCGCGGCCGTGTCACCGCCCCGCGGCGCGGGCCTCCCGCTTCCGCGACTAGTCCGCCGGCATCGGGACGGGCGGCGGGGTCAGCTCGTCGGGGTGCTCGCCCGTGACGAGGTAGACCACGCGCTTGGCCACCGAGACCGCGTGGTCGGCGAAGCGCTCGTAGTAGCGGCCGACCAGGGTCACGTCGACCGCGGTCTCTATGCCGTGCGACCAGCGGTCGTCCAGCAGGTGCTGGAAGAGCGTCCGGTGCAGCTCGTCCATGCGGTCGTCGTCCTGCTCCAGCTGGAGCGCCTCGTCGACGTCCTTGGTGACGATGACCTCGGCGGCCTTGGCCATCAGGCGCTGTGCCAGCTGGCCCATCTCCAGGATGGTGCTGTGCAGGTCGCTCGGCACCGCGCTCTGCGGGAAGCGCAGTCGTGCGAGTTTCGCCACATGGCGCGCCAGGTCCCCGGAGCGCTCCAGGTCGGCGCTCATGCGCAGCGACGTGACGACGATCCGCAGGTCGGTGGCGACCGGCTGCTGGCGGGCGAGCAGGGTGATCGCCCGGTTCTCCAGCTCGCGCTGGAGGTCGTCGATTTTCTCGTCGGCGGCGATCACGCTCTCCGCCAGTTTGAGGTCGGCATCGAGCAACGCCGTGGTCGCCCGGCCGATCGCGGAGCCGGCCAGCCGGGCCATCTCGACCAGGCCGTCACCGATCGAGTCGAGTTCCTCGTGGTATGCGTCGCGCATCGCGTTCCTTCCGTTCCCGATCAAACAAAGAGGATTGTCCTCCACGCCGGCACACTCATACGCTCGCCCCCGCACGCGTATCGCCCGAGCCCCGGGAATGAATCGACCCTGACACCACGGTGAACTCTTGGCAACGCACGTTCGATAAGAAGCTCCGACGGCTGTGGGTCACTCATTCCGTCCGCCTAACCTGGGTGTATGGACGTGAACGCGGCAGTTGCCGCAGCCAGTGCGATCGCCGGTCTCTGCACCGGTGTGATCGCTGTGCTCGCGTTCCGCTGGAGCGAGCGGGAACAGGCCCGCCCCACGCGCACATCCCTGCGGCAGGACGCCGCAGCCGTACTTCCGCCGGGTGTGGACACGGTTCTCTCCGTGCTGCGCTCGTCGGCCGTCGTCCTCGACGAGGGCGACACGGTGGTCAAGGCCAGCTCCGCGGCGTACGCCCTGGGACTGGTGCGGGGCGGCAGGCTCGCCGTCGACCAGATGCTGCAGATGGCCCGAGAGACCCGGCGGGATGGCGAAATACGGCAGGTGGAACTGGACCTGCCACGCCGCGGTGCCGGACGGGGCGAAGGCCTCGCGGTGTCCGCGCGGGTGGCACCGCTGGGCTCGCGCCTGGTGCTGCTGCTCGTCGAGGACCTCACGGAGGCCCGGCGGATCGAGGCGGTGCGGCGCGACTTCGTCGCGAACGTCAGCCATGAGCTGAAGACGCCGGTCGGCGCGCTGTCCCTGCTCTCCGAAGCGGTGATGGACGCCAGCGACGACCCGGAGGCGGTGATGCGCTTCGCGGGCCGCATGCAGATCGAGGCCGCCCGGCTGACCAGCCTGGTCCAGGAGATCATCGACCTCTCCCGGGTGCAGGACGACAACCCCCTCGACGACGCGGAGTCCGTCGCCGTCGACGACCTCGTCGCCGAGGCGGTGGACCGCTGCCGGCACCCCGCCAACGCCAAGCAGATCACCATGGCCACCGGCGGCGCCCCCGAGCTGTTCATCTGGGGCAACCGCAGCCAGTTGGCGGCCGCGCTCGGCAACCTCGTCGAGAACGCGGTCAACTACAGCCCGGCCCGCACCCGCGTGGGCATCGCGGGCCGCCGGATCTCCGCGCCGGGCGGGGACCTGATCGAGATCTCCGTGACCGACCAGGGAATCGGCCTCTCAGAAAAGGACCGGGACCGCGTCTTCGAGCGGTTCTACCGGGTGGACCCGGCGCGTTCGCGCGCGACCGGTGGCACCGGGCTCGGTCTGTCCATCGTCAAGCACGTGGCCGCCTCGCACGGCGGGGAGGTCACGGTGTGGAGTGCTGAAGGCCAGGGCTCCACTTTCACCCTACGGCTGCCGGAGGCCGCGACATCCCGGGATTCCCGGGACCGCTCCGCCGCCGCCGTGCCGTCGGAGGACTCCGAAACCTCCTCCGCTCTCTACGAGTCGTTCCCTGATCACATCCCCGCTCCGGAGGTCCTCCCGTGACCCGAGTACTCGTCGTCGAGGACGAAGAGTCCTTCAGTGATGCCCTGTCCTACATGCTCCGCAAGGAGGGCTTCGAGGTCGCCATCTCGGCGACCGGCCCCGACGCCCTGGACGAGTTCGAGCGCAACGGCGCCGACCTCGTCCTGCTCGACCTGATGCTGCCGGGCCTGCCCGGTACCGAGGTCTGCCGCCAGCTGCGGCTGAAGTCCAACGTCCCGGTGATCATGGTGACCGCCAAGGACAGTGAGATCGACAAGGTTGTCGGTCTCGAAATAGGAGCCGACGACTACGTCACCAAGCCCTTCTCCTCCCGCGAGCTGGTGGCCCGCATCCGCGCCGTCCTGCGCCGGCGCGGCGAGCCGGAGGAGATCTCCCCGTCCGCGCTGGAGGCCGGCCCGGTCCGCATGGACGTCGACCGCCACGTCGTCACCGTCGGCGGCGGCAAGGTCGACCTGCCACTGAAGGAGTTCGACCTCCTGGAGATGCTGCTGCGCAACGCCGGCCGCGTCCTGACCCGCATGCAGCTGATCGACCGTGTCTGGGGCGCCGACTACGTCGGTGACACCAAGACCCTGGACGTGCACGTCAAGCGCCTGCGCGCCAAGATCGAGCCGGACCCGGGCGCGCCGCGCTACCTGGTGACGGTGCGCGGCCTGGGCTACAAGTTCGAGCCGTAAGCCGCGCGTACCACCGGAACCGGGGAGACCACCGGAACCGCGGGGCGTCCGCAACGCCGGAAGGGGCCCCGGGAGCACATCGCTCCCGGGGCCCCTTCCGCGGTGTCAGCCGTGCCAGCGGGTCACGGGGTCGGCGACCCGGTGGCGGACTCGCCGGCAGTGGAGGACGGGCTGCCGGAGGGCTTGGCCGTCCCGCTGGGGCTGGTGGACGCACTCGGGCTCGCGGCGGCCTCGCTGGGGCCGAACGAGGCGTAGTAGCCCGTCGCCGGCAGCGCCAGGGTCTGCAGCTTGACCTCGCCGGTCTTGCTGAAGTCGAAGACGACCTGCTGGAAGTCGCCGTTGTTCTTGCTCTCGGTGCCGCCCGCGAAGGTGGCGGCGGGGTTGCCGTCCCCGCCGATCAGCACGGAGCCGTGGCCGGGGACCTTGATCGGGCCGGACAGCTCGGCCTGCTGCCCGCCGACGGTCACGGACTCGAGCGTCTGCTCGTCGGCGCCGTTGTTGAACACCTTGGCGGAGATCGCGGACGAGCCGCTCGACCCGGTGGCCTGGGTCAGGACCACGGCGTTCTGGACCTCGATGTCGCCCACGCTGGTGGCCGCGTGGTCGGGCCGGACCTGCAGCGTGTCGGCGTGGTTCCCGGCCGCGCACGCGGCGAGCGGGACCAGCGACAGCGCGAGGACGGTGGCGAGGGCGCCACGTCGAAGCCAGGGGGCGCCCCCGGCCGGAGGTTGGGGGAGGCTCACGGCGGCGGCATCTCCTTGGGCAGGGTACGGAGGTACAGGTGTACGGACGTACGAGACTTACGACTTACCAAGTGCGGGCTTAGGTTACCGAGCCCGCCTCCCGGGCCCGCACCCGGCCACCCTTCGGCGGGGCGGCCTCACCCTCCCGGGTGTCCCCCGGGGCCCCTGCGACCTCCGCGGGACCCCTCCGGGCGTCCCGTTCCGGCCCCGCGGGTACTCCGCGGGAATCCATTCCGGCATTACGCCGAACGATTCCCGACATCCCGGCATGATCGATTTACCGTTGATCCCCCGGACGGAAATCCGGCGGTGCGCAAAAATGGATCACCGCGGTCCGTGGCGGCCGAACGGAGTAGCGGCAGACCCCCCGCAAGGGAGGGACAAACCCGGATGTTGTGCCCCATGATCAGGGTCTGTGTGTGGTGTGACAGGCGTGTTTCAGCCTCCCCTGATACCCGCTCCGACCTGCGAATACCGCCTTCCGCCCGCCCCGCGCAGCACGTCCCGGGCGCCCTTGTCAAGCCCCGAGATATGCCCTGACCTGCGAAAACGCCATTCAGAACCGGCCGTTTCCGTGTTACCCTGGATAGCCACGGAAGGGGTACCTGTCACATGACGTTCAAGGTTGGCGACACCGTGGTCTATCCCCATCACGGGGCCGCGCTGATCGAGGCCATCGAAACTCGCCAGATCAAAGGCGTGGACAAGACCTACTTGGTGCTCAAGGTCGCCCAGGGCGACTTGACGGTACGCGTGCCCGCGGACAATGCGGAGTTCGTCGGCGTGCGCGACGTGGTCGGTCAGGAAGGGCTGGACCGGGTCTTCGAGGTGCTGCGGGCACCGTACACCGAGGAACCGACCAACTGGTCCCGCCGCTACAAGGCAAATCTGGAGAAGCTCGCCTCCGGCGACGTCATCAAGGTCGCGGAAGTCGTGCGCGACCTGTGGCGGCGCGAGCGGGAGCGGGGCCTGTCGGCCGGCGAGAAGCGCATGCTCGCCAAGGCCCGTCAGATCCTGGTGAGTGAGCTCGCGCTCGCGGAGAACACGAATGAGGACAAGGCCGAGACCCTTCTCGACGAGGTTCTCGCGTCCTGACGCGGATTCCCGCGGTGCCCGGTGCGTCCCGTACGCCGGGCACTGCGGCGTACCCGCGGGCCTTCACGGGCCCGGGAGGTCCGCCGCCCCTCACGGCCGGCCGTCCGGTGGGCGGCGCGTCGGCATGACCGGGTGACCTGTGGAGCGGGGTGCGGGACGGTTCCCCCGTGCCGTGCGTGGCCCGATCCGGGCATCGTTCAGCGCACCGGCGCTCGTTTCGTGGTGCTCAGCGTTCGCTCGTGCGTCGACTCCCCCTGCATACTGAGTGCCGGGCCCGGGCAGTTGGCCCTGTCGGTGTCACGGAAGGGTCCGACAGGTGCTTCGTGCCCGGCACGTTGAGGCGATACCCAATTCGGCCAAGGACACAAACCTGACTACCGCCGCAGTCATTCCCGCCGCCGGACGCGGAGTCCGGCTCGGCCCCGGTGCGCCCAAGGCGCTGCGCACCCTGGGTGGCGTCCCCATCCTCGTGCACGCCGTGCGTGCCATGACCCGTGCCCGCGCGGTGTCGCTGGTCGTCGTCGTGGCGCCCGAGGACGGCGTCGCCGAGGTCAGGGCGCTGCTGGACAGCCACGGGCTGCCCGAGGCCAAGGACATAAGGATCGTTCCCGGCGGTGACACCCGCCAGGAATCGGTGCGGCTGGGGCTGGCCGTCCTCCCGGACGAGGTCGATGTCGTGCTGGTGCACGACGCGGCCCGCCCGCTGGTGCCGGTCGACATGGTCGAGGCCGTGGCCGCCGCCGTCCGCGACGGCGCCGCGGCCGTGGTGCCGGGCCTGCCGCTCGCCGACACCGTCAAGCAGATCGATCCCGCCACCGGCGCCGTCGTCGGCACCCCCGAGCGCGCCCTGCTGCGCGCCGTGCAGACCCCGCAGGGCTTCGACCGCGTCACGCTGGCCAAGGCGCACGCCACGGTCACCGGCGAGGTCACGGACGACGCCTCCATGGTCGAGCGGCTGGGCGTCCCGGTGCTGGTCGTCCCGGGCCACGAAGAGGCCTTCAAGGTCACGCGCCCGCTGGACCTGGTGCTCGCCGAGGCCGTGCTGGCACGACGGAGGGCCGCCGATGAGTACTGACCGGACGCCCGGCCTGATCCCCCAGGTCGGCATCGGCACGGACATCCACGCCTTCGAGGCGGGCCGCGAGCTGTGGGTCGCCGGACTGCTGTGGGAGGGCGAGGGCGACGGACTGGCGGGTCACTCCGACGCCGACGTCGTCGCGCACGCCGCGTGCAACGCGCTCTTCTCCGCGGCAGGCCTGGGCGACCTCGGCGCGCACTTCGGCACCGGGCGCCCGCAGTGGTCGGGGGCCTCCGGTGTGACCTTGCTCACGGAGACCGCCCGGATCGTCCGCGAGGCCGGCTTCGGCATCGGCAACGTCGCCGTCCAGGTGATCGGTCCCCGGCCCAAGGTGGGCAAGCGCCGCGCCGAGGCCGAGGCCGTGCTGACCGGCGCGGTCGGCGCCCCGGTGTCGGTGTCGGGTGCCACCACCGACGGCCTCGGCTTCACCGGCCGCGGCGAGGGGCTGGCCGCCGTGGCCACGGCGCTGGTCTACCGGGTCTAGGGCGCTCCGGCACACGTACGGGTGACGCCCGGTGTCACAACCCCGTGAAGCCGGTGCGAGGCCGTCCGCCGCAGGGGTCCCGGGCCACTACCCTTGATGCGTGACTATTCGCCTGTACGACACCAACGCGCGCCAGGTCCGTGACTTCACCCCGCTCACGCCGGGCTGCGTCTCGATCTACCTGTGCGGCGCGACCGTGCAGGCGGCCCCGCACATCGGCCACATCCGGTCGGGGCTCAACTTCGACATCATGCGGCGGTGGTTCGCCCACCGCGGCTACGACGTGACGTTCGTCCGCAACGTCACGGACATCGACGACAAGATCATCGCCAAGTCGGTCACCGAGAACCGCCCCTGGTGGTCGATCGGTTACGACAACGAGCGGGCGTTCAACGCCGGTTACGACGCGCTCGGCTGCCTGCCGCCCACGTACGAGCCGCGCGCCACCGGGCACGTCCCCGAGATGATCGAGATGATGCGCGGCCTGATCGAGCGCGGGCACGCCTACGCGTCCGAGGGCAACGTCTACTTCGACGTGCGCTCCTTCCCCGGCTACCTCGGGCTGTCCAACCAGGAACTGGACAACCTGCGCCAGCCCGAGAGCGACGGCGAGACCGGCAAGCGGGACCCGCGCGACTTCGCGATGTGGAAGGCCGTCAAGCCCGGCGAGCCGTCCTGGGAGACCCCGTGGGGGCGCGGCCGTCCCGGCTGGCACCTGGAGTGCTCGGCGATGGCCCACAAGTACCTGGGCCCCGCCTTCGACATCCACGGCGGCGGTATCGACCTGATCTTCCCGCACCACGAGAACGAGATCGCCCAGTCCAAGGCCTACGGCGACGACTTCGCCGCCTACTGGGTGCACAACGCCTGGGTCACCATGAGCGGCGAGAAGATGAGCAAGTCGCTCGGCAACTCGGTGCTCGTCAGCGAGATGACCAAGCGCTGGCGGCCCATCGTGCTGCGCTACTACCTCGGCACCCCGCACTACCGCTCGATGATCGAGTACAGCGAGGAAGCGCTGCGGGAGGCGGAGTCGGCGTTCGCCCGGATCGAGGGCTTCGTCCAGCGCGTCGTGGAGATGGCCGGTCCGGTGGAGCCGGCCGCCGAGGTGCCGCCCGCGTTCGCCGAGGCGATGGACGACGACCTGGGCGTGCCGCAGGCGCTGGCGATCGTCCACACCACCGTCCGCCAGGGCAACTCGGCGCTGACCGCGGACGACAAGGAGACCGCGGTCGCCCGCCTCGCCGAGGTCCGTGCGATGCTGGGCGTCCTCGGTCTGGACCCGCTCCACGAGCACTGGTCCGGCGGCGAGCGCGGCGAGGACCTGCACGGGGTCGTGGACTCCCTGGTCCGCCTGGTGCTGGAGCAGCGGCAGGGGGCGCGGGCCCGCAAGGACTACGCGACCGCCGACGCCATCCGCGACCAGCTCCAGCAGTCCGGCCTGGAGATCGAGGACACGCCCTCCGGCCCGCGCTGGTCGCTCGGCTCGCGGTAGGCGCCGCGCCCGGCCTCCGGGCCATCATTGATACGTACGTTCACGCAGGAGCAGCCGTACGCGGCTGTGTAGCAGGAAACAGGTGACCCATGGCCGGCAACAGCCAGCGCAGGAACCGCCGTACCGCCAACAAGAAGGGCGCGACGGTCGGCAGCGGCGGGCAGCGGCGCAGGGGCCTGGAGGGCAAGGGCCCCACCCCGCCCGCCGAGGCGCGCAAGGGGCACGCCAAACAGCGTGCCGCCAACGCGAAGGTGAAGCGCGCGGCCTCCGCGCAGTCCCGCCGCCCCTCGGGACGCGGCGCGAAGTCCACGTCAGAACTGGTCGCGGGGCGCAACCCGGTGGTCGAGGCGCTGCGCGCCGACATCCCGGCCACGGCGGTCTACGTCCAGCAGTTCATCGACAACGACGAGCGGGTGCGCGAGGCCGTCAAGCTCGCCACCGAGCGCGGCGTCCCGCTGATGGAGGCGCCCCGCCCGGAGCTGGACCGCATCACCAACGGCCTGAACCACCAGGGCCTGGTGCTGCAGATCCCGCCCTACGAGTACGCCCACCCCGAGGACCTGGCCGCGGCGGCCTTCGACGCGGGCGAGGACCCGCTGATCGTGGCGCTGGACGGGGTCACCGACCCGCGCAACCTGGGCGCGGTCGTGCGTTCGGTGGCCGCCTTCGGCGGGCACGGGGTCGTCGTTCCCGAGCGCCGCGCGGCCGGCATGACCGCGGGCGCCTGGAAGACCTCGGCCGGCACCGCCGCCCGGGTCGCCGTCGCCCGTGCGACCAATCTGACCCGCACCCTGGAGGCGTACCAGAAGGCCGGGCTCACGGTCGTGGGCCTCGCCGCCGACGGGGAGGTCGAGCTGCACGAGCTGGAGCTGCTCGGCGGCCCGGTCGTCATCGTCGCCGGTTCCGAGGGCAAGGGGCTGTCCCGGCTCGTGGGCGAGACCTGCGACGTGCGGGTGCGCATCCCGATGCCGGGCGGCGCGGAGTCGCTGAACGCGGGTGTCGCGGCGGGCATCGTGCTCTACGAGGCGGCGCGCCGCCGGGCGTGACCGTTTCGATTCGGGACAAAACCGCTGGTTGACGGGCCTCGGACAGAAGAGGCCCGTCACACAGTGTCCTTATCGGGTGTCACTCGGTTAGATGAGTGTGGACACCAGAACACCCCGCACTCCTCCGGGGGGACGGGCCGCGGCACCCGACGAGCCCGTGCTCACCATGCACAAGATCGCGTCCGACCCGGCCCAGGTCATCGTCAATCACGCGAGCTTCCGCGTGCAGCTCGGCGCGTCGTCCGCGCGTGCGATGGCGAGGACCGCGCACGTCCCGGTCATTCCCACGTCCGTGCGTCCCTCCGCCGCCGCGCAGCGCCGCGGCGCGCCGCTGGTCTGGTCCGGGCGCAGCCGCCCCGGCGACGCGGCCGCCACACAACTGCTCTCCGCCGTGAGGCAGAGCAACTCCGACAGCCTCGACGCCGGCGCCACGACCCAGGTGCTGCCGCGGATCGAGGAGCACCCGCAGCCCCTCGTCGGCGCGCCCCGCCGTCCCCCGGCGCCCGACGAGATGCTCGGTGGCCTGCGGCCCGCGCGCGGCGCCTTCGACGACCACGACGACGCCGAGGACACCGGCGAGTTCGCCTACGCGGCGCACTACGACGTGGACGACGAGGCGCAGTTCGGCCCGGACGACGACGAACAGGACTTCGGGCACGGCCGCTCGCGCCGGGCCGACCGGGGCGAGCCGATCCGGCACGCCTGGTACCCCGGGCGCCGGATGAACCTCGGCATCGTGCTGCTGCCGCTCCGGATCTTCCTGGGCTTCATCTCCATCTACGCCGGCATGGGCAAGCTCTGCGACCCCGTCTACTTCGACGGCGGCAAGCGCGGCTCCATGGTCACCTGGCTCAACTCGCTGGACCCGTGGGCGGCGGCCGAACCGCTGCGCGAGCTCGCGCTCGCGCACCCCATCGGGGCCGGGCTGACGGTGGCCTTCCTCCAGGTGATCGCCGGTGTGCTGACGGTCTTCGGGCTCTGGCAGCGGTTCGCGGCGTCGATCGGCGCCCTGCTGTCGGCCGCGCTGCTGGTCACCGTGAGCTGGCGGACCGTCCCGGCGTACGACGCGCCCGACATCGTCTACCTGGCCGCATGGAGCCCGCTGATCATCGCGGGCGCGCCGGTCTACTCCGCCGACGGACGGCTGGCCTCCGAGGCCTGGCGCCGGCTCGGCCCGCGCGCCCCGCTGTGGGAGCTGCGGCGCCGCGTGCTGCGGCGCGGCGCGGTGCTCGCCACCGTGCTGGCCGGCGTCGCGCTGGTGGTCGGTGCCACGCTGGGCACCGCGGTGCGGTCGACCTCGCCGCACTCCCAACTGCCCGGCCCGACCGACCTGCCGACCAACAACCTCGACGGCTCCCCGCTGCCCGAGGTGCCCGGGGAGGGCTCGGCCAAGCCGTCCGCGGCGCCCTCGGCCTCCCGGTCCGGCAAGGCGTCGCCCTCGCCGTCCAGTTCGCCGTCCACGCCGAGCGCTCCGTCCTCGGCGCCGACCGTCAGCCGCTCAGCGTCCGGCGCGAACGGCACGGGCTCGGCGGGCGGCGGCACCGGCAGCAGCCCGACGCACACCGTGCCGTCCACCCAGCCGCGGCCGACCCAGCCGAGCAACCCGCCGACCTCCACCGGCAGTGGCGGCTCGACCGGCGGTGGCAGCGGCGGCGGTTCCTCCGACAGCGGTGGTGCCCTCGGCGGCCTGCTCGGCAGCGGTGAGACCTCCGGATGGCTGCTGGGCGCCCCGGCGCACCGTCCGGGGTCCGGAAAGGTCGCATAACGCCCTGTACGCCCACGAGGCGGCCGGAGGAGCGCGGGTGCTCCTCCGGCCGCCTCGTCGTTGTGCCGGGCGCTCTCAGGCCCGGGAGGCGAGCTCCTTGGCGGCCTCGGTGAGGTCCTTCTCGGTGTCGATGGCCCGCCAGTAGGCGCCCTGGGGCAGCGAGAAGCCCGCCAGCCGCCGTTCCCGGGCGAGTTGGGGGAAGGTCGTGCGCTCGTGGTCGCCGCGGTCCGGCAGCAGCTCCGTGAAGCCGGGGGCGAAGACGTAGACGCCCGCGTTGATGAGGAAGGGCGAGGGCGGCGACTCGACGAAGTCCAGGACGTGGCCGAACTCGTCGGTCTCCACGGCGCCCCACGGGATGCGGGGGCGGGCCAGCGCGAGGGTGGCGACCGCGGCGCGCTCGACGTGGAAGTCGGCCATCTCGCGGAGGGAGAACCGCGTCCAGATGTCGCCGTTCGTGGCGTACCAGGCCTGCTCGGGCCGGGGGAGGGAGGCGGCGGCGAACTTCAGGGCGCCACCGCGTCCGAGGGGCTCGCGCTCGACCACGGTCGTGATGCGCAGCGGCAGATCCGCCGCCGCGCCGGCGAGCCAGTCCCGGAGGACCTCAGCGAGGTGGCCGCACGAGATCACGGCGTCGGTGACGCCCTCGGCGGCCAGCCAGGCGAGTTGATGGCCGATGATCGGTGTCCCGGTTCCCGGGATCTCGATCATCGGCTTCGGGCGGGTGTCGGTGTACGGGCGCAGGCGGGAGCCCTGTCCTCCGGCGAGGAGGACGGCCTGGGTCACCACCTGGGAGGTCGTGGGCGCGCCGGTCATGGACGCACCCTACGGGACCGGGGTGTCGGGTCATCCGACGGAGGCGACGCCCGTGGCGAAGGCGGTGTCGCAGACCGGCCGCGACCAGGACTGCGCGCGCTGCACGGAGCCGTACTTGGCCACCGCGGCACGCCCCAGCGACTTGGCGAGGGAACCGCAGTACTGGGCCAGCGACGGGCGGGCGGCCATCTCGCGCTGCAGCGAGGTGAGGGCGACGCCCGGGTTCTTCGCCTGCAGCTCGGTGAGGAGCTTGCGGCGCAGTACCTCCTGCGGCGCCGACCGGCCGGCCGAGGTGGCCTCCTTGTCGTGCGAGGCGGTGAGGACCTGCGACTCGGAGGCCGAAGTGGCCCACGGGACGCGGGTGACCGCGAGGGTGCCGGACAGTACGAGGACGACCGGGAGGACGAGGGCGAGTGACTTGCCGATACGGCGGGCTACCTGGTTCACGGCAGTGATGGTAGCGAGGAGTAATGATTTGGCGACATTTAGCCACTCTGACGAGTGATGAATGCCTCTTGATCGACTACGGGGGCATTGACGAACACGCTCGAAACGCGGCTGTGTGCCCGCAAATGGGGCGGTCTCGCGGGCGGCCTCGGGGGTGGTCTCGCGGGGTCGCTCCGGCAGGGGGAACGACCGTGGCCCGGCCCCCCTTGCGCGGGGGCCGGGCCACGGTGCGTACCGTCTGCGCGTCAGTCGCTGAGGCGCTCACCGGTGGAGGTGGAGAAGACGTGCGTCTCGCCGGCGCGCGGCACGACGCGGAGCACGGAGCCCTTCTCGGGCACCTGGCGGCCGCCGACGCGGATGACCAGGTCCTTGTGCTCGTCGCCGACCTGGGCCGAGCCGTAGACGAAACCGTCCGCGCCCAGCTCCTCGACGACGTTCACGGTGACGGCCAGGCCGGCCGGCTCGTCCTTCGAGAGCGACGAGCTGTCGCCGTCGACGATGTCGAAGTGCTCCGGGCGGACGCCGACGGTGACCGTGCGGTCGCCCTTGTCGGCCGCGGCCTGCAGCGCGTCGCGCTCGACCGGCACCACCGAGTTGCCGAACTTCACGCCGCCGTCGGTGATCGGCACCTCGACCAGGTTCATCGCCGGGGAGCCGATGAAGCCCGCGACGAAGAGGTTGGCCGGCCGGTCGTACATGTGGCGCGGGGTGTCGACCTGCTGCAGCAGACCGTCCTTGAGGACGGCGACGCGGTCGCCCATGGTCATGGCCTCGGTCTGGTCGTGGGTGACGTAGACCGTGGTGGTGCCGAGGCGGCGCTGCAGGGAGGCGATCTGCGTACGGGTCTGGACACGCAGCTTGGCGTCCAGGTTGGACAGCGGCTCGTCCATGAGGAAGACCTGCGGCTCACGCACGATCGCGCGGCCCATCGCCACACGCTGGCGCTGACCGCCCGAGAGCGCCTTGGGCTTGCGGCCCAGGTACTCGGTGAGGTCCAGGATCTTGGCCGCCTCCTCCACCCGCTTGCGGATGTCGGCCTTGTTGACGCCCGCGATCTTCAGGGCGAAGCCCATGTTGTCCGCGACGGTCATGTGCGGGTAGAGCGCGTAGTTCTGGAACACCATGGCGATGTCCCGGTCCTTGGGCGGCAGGTGGGTGACGTCCCGGTCGCCGATCCGGATGGCGCCGTCGTTGACGTCCTCCAGGCCGGCCAGCATGCGCAGCGAGGTCGACTTGCCGCAGCCCGAGGGGCCGACGAGGACGAGGAATTCGCCGTCCGCGATGTCGATCTGCAGCGCGTCGACAGCGGGGCGCTCGGACCCGGGGTAGATCCGGGTCGCCTTGTCAAAAGTGACAGTGGCCATGGTGCACTGGTCCCTTCACCGGCAGGAACGTGCCGGACGATCCGAGTAAAGGAGATGAGGTCTAGTCCACGGGGGAGTGGACTTTCCGTGACGCTACCCCCCGCGCCTCACTTTGTCAGCACCCCCCTGCCGCCCAATTCCCCGACCCTCCCCCCTCCCCGCCTGGGTACACTTCTCCCTGACCCCACCCACCGGTCACCCCGGCGGGCGCGGGACGCCTGCCGCCTTAGCTCAGCTGGTAGAGCACCGCTCTTGTAAAGCGAAGGTCGTCGGTTCGAACCCGACAGGCGGCTCCAGTCGTTGAGCAGCGCAAACGCCCCGGACCACGGTCGGTCCGGGGCGTTTCGCGTGCGCGGGCGACCTCGGCCCGGGGGTGGCTCGCGGCCGGGGCGGCGCCGGAGCAGGCGGGCGGTGTGCCCAATGGCGCTGTGTTGTGTGTCCGATGTCACGTGTGTGCGGACGTCATCACGATGCCGATCCGGCTGTGAACCCAGGGATCTCGATCACCTTGCGGGAGCCTCGCCGGCCGCCGCCAGCGACGTCGCGCAGTCGGAGCCGCCGGAGGCCGGGCTCGACCGGGCGTCCTGTGCGCGCCGTCCCGCAACCGTCGGCCGCATCCAGTGCTCAGCGAACCGGCCCCCGCGCCCGGCGCCCGGCGCCCGGCGCCCGCGAACGGTTCCCCGAGGTCTTCGCGCGAAAGCAGTCGGGCAAGTTCCTGTGCTTCCTGTTCCTGTTCTTCGTTCTCACGAAAGCCTGACCTCGGGGGTCCGATCGCCGTGCCGGTCACAGGATCGAATCTCCGCCGTCGGAGCCGGCGAAATGCGATCGACTCACTGCGGCCCCTGTGGCCACAGGGACCGGCGGAGGCGGATCGGTATTTCTCCGTCCGGCGTCCGGGCAGGCGAAGGTGGATCCGTGGCCTCAGGCTTCCGGACCGGGCTCCTCCGCGAGCGAGTGCCACCGGCTTCGTCCGACCGTGCTCCCGTGTCAGGCACTAGAGTTCGACGTGTTGCGTGATGTTCACGGCAACCGTACAAGGAGCGCGGCCGGCCTCAGCAGATCCGGGGCAGGGAGGCCGCGCCATTCCTGTGGGGGGAATTCAGCAGTGAGAACACGCTCTTTGACGTCGGCGGCTGTGTCCGCCGCGCTGGGCGCCGCACTCCTTGCCGCGCCCGCGTACGCGGCCGACGGCGTCCCGCCCGGCCAGAACCCGGCCGCCACCGAGACCACGAACGTGACGGCAGGTTCGACCCCCACGGCGGACACGCCCACCGGCGTCCCGTCCGGCGTGCCCTCCGACGCACCCTCGGCCACTGCGACGCCGTCGGAATCGCCCGCAGGCGACCCGTCGCCCGACCCGAGCAGCAGCGCGCCTGCCGAGGGCACCGGCGCCCCGGTCTTCGGCAACGTGGGCTCCGACCCTTCCGACGCCGGTTTCCTGACGGTCGCCGTCTCCTCCGACTCGGCGATCACCGAGGTGTCCGCCAAGCTGACGCAGCGGCACGGCGCGGAACCGGCGACCGTCGCGGTCAGTGGCTTCACGCTCGTCTCCGGCACGCCGCTGGACGGCGTCTGGCGCTCGCCGCGCATGTCGCAACTGCCCTCGTTCGGCAGCTACGACGTGACGGTCAGCGCACGGGACAGCGACGGTGACGACACCTCGGCCTCGGGCGTCACCACCGTGGACGTCGAGCCCAAGCCGGTCTTCGCCGACCGCAGCATCAGCCCCGCCGTGCTGGACGTGGAGCACACGCACGTCAAGCTCAGCGGCCGTATCTCCCTCTTCGACCCGATCTCCGGCGAGACCTCGCCGCTGGGCGGCAAGGAGCTGGGCGTGAGCGCACAGTACGGCTACAGCGCCGTCACCGCCGCCGACGGCAGCTACGCGATCGACGTCGCGCCACGGCTGAACGGCGAGAACGCCACGTCAGTGGCGGTCTCGCTGTCCTTCTGGATCGCCAACCCCGACGGCACGAACACCTATGTGCTCGTCGACAGCAAGACTTTGCCGGTCGTGATCAGCCCGAGCCGGATTCGGCTGGACCACTCCAGCGTGCGGATCAAGTACGGCGTCAAGGCGTCCTCATCCGGCGTTGTGGAATACCTGTACGGCGGGACCTGGCGCCCGGCCAAGGGTGTCGCCGTCGACATGGGCTACTACGCCAAGGCAACCAGTAGTGCCGCCGGGCGCTTCACGCTCACCTACCCGTACCTGCTGTCCGGCGACACCTCGTTCACGGTGGGGACCAGCCTCGACAGCTACCTCGACGACCCGTACCTGACCGCCTCCCACGCGCAGTTCAAGGTCGACGTCATCAATCGGACCAGCATCTGTTTCTGTACGAGCTGGCTCGACGCGTACTCCGACCTGCACATCCAGGGGAGCATGAACGGCAGCGACGGCAAGGTGCCGCCGAACCGGAAGCTGTACCTCCAGCAGTCGGCCGACGGCAAGTCCGGCTGGAAGTCGCTCGGCTGGTTCACTGTGAAGTCCAACGGCACTTTCAATCTCGACGCCTATGTGTCGGTGCCGAAGGGCTACTGGCGGCTGTATTCGGCGGGGTCGTCGGACTACCAGCCCGGTAACTCCAATTCCGTGCACTTCAATCGCACCGCCACCAGGATCACCGGCTTCAACGCCGGTCCCGAGCCGGTGCGGAAGGGCCGCACCGTGACCACCACCGGCACCGTGCAGAAGCTGAGCGGCACGAAGTGGGCGGCGTTCGGCAAGCAGCGCGTCTACATCCTCTTCCAGGCCAAGGGCAAGAAGTCCTGGACACAGCTGGGCTCCGTCAAGACCGACACCCACGGCCACTTCACCGCCCGTTTCACCGCGAAGCAGGACGGCACCTGGGTCGGGGTCTACCTCGCGTCCGGCTCCTACGTGGACGCCGAGAGCTACCGCGACTACGTGGACGTGCGCTGAGCAGCCTTTCCGCTCACGTTGCCGAGCAGCGTAGAAGCCCCGGACCGTGATCGGTCCGGGGCGTTCGGCATTCACGGGCGACATCGCCGCGGCTGTCGTTGGCGTTCGAGACGGTGCCTGAGCCGACGGTCGTGAGGCTGCCGAGCCAGTGCCCCGGGGTGCGCGGGGAGCCATGCCGGCCTGCGGTGCACACCGCGTGGCTGGCTTGCGAACGCGTGCGCTAATGTGCTCGGGCCCGACTTGGACGCGACTGCCGTGACGCCAAGTCCGGCCAGCCGCGCCAGTGTTGCCGCCGGGTGCCGCATCGCATGCCATCTCTGGGGGGAAACGCCTTGCGACGTTCCATCATGTTCTCCGCCGCGATCTCGACGGCGCTCGGTGTGTCGGCCCTCGCGGCCGGCACGCCGGCTCAGGGGGCCACCACCCCCCAGCCGCCCGGGATCGCCGCTTCCGGGGATTACCAGCACCCCGGCATCCTGAACGTCCGCACCTACTCGGCCACCCCGGTCACCGGCATCACCGTCCACTTCTTCCCCCTGCGCAGCCCGGAGGGAACGCAGGAGTCCGGTTCCACCGACGACTTCAGCGTCATTCGGAATTCGGGCGGGAAGACCGCCGACTGGCAGACCGCGGTGCACTTGCCGGAGCACGGTGAGTACCGGATGACCTTCGACCTCACGGACGCCTCCGGTGCCACGTTCACCGGTCTGAGCCGTCCCGTTCTGGTGCTCCACTACCAGACGGCGATGAGGATTCCCGATCTCACCGTCACGCCGACCGCCCCGGACTACTCGCACCAGCGGGTCACGGTCTCCGGCACGCTCCTCGCCGAGCCCCCGGGCAAGCCGGACGCGTCCGTTCCCGCTGCCGGAGAGGAGGTGGCGATCGAAACCGGCCACGCGACGATCTCCGCGACCACCGGCCCGGACGGGCGGTTCACTGCCGACTTCGTCCCCACCGCCCACGACGCCGAGGTGTACGCCCGGCACTTGGTCTCCACCGTCTATCCCGACGCCGTCAATGTGGCGTCGTCGTGGGCGGACGTCACCACGGTGCAGTCGCCCACCAGGGTCTCCGTCAACACGCACACGCTGAACCTCGCCCAGGGCGCGACGGGAACGGTCACCGGCCTCGCCGAGATCCAGACGCCCGAGGGCTGGCGGCCCCTGCCCGGCACACTGCTCGCCTACACGAACGGCTTGAGCGGGACCGAACTCGCGGGCGCCTACACCGACAGCCGCGGCCGGTACACCCTGAAGGTTCCCTCGACCGGTGCCGCCCTCGCCGGCCGGGTGGTGCTGGCCGGTGACGACCAGCCGTTCGCGGCGATGTCGTCCCAGCCGCTGACCGTCCACGTCGCGTTCAAGACCGTGCTCAACGCCAATATCAGCCTCGACGACCGGTCCCGGCTCCACGTCACGGGTTCGCTCAACCTCAAGGACGGCCGCGCGCACTGGCCCGCCAAGCCGGCCGTCGTCCTGGAGTACTCCAAGAACGGCAAGACCGGCTGGAAGGGTGTGGCCACCCTCCCGGTGACCGTCCGCCACAACAAGGCCGGTGTCGCGGAGACCTTCGGCCAGACCCGCACGGCCCCCTCCGACGGGTACTGGCGGGTCCGCTTCGTGGGCAACGCCGATCTCACCTCCGCGCTCACCACGGCCGTTCACCGGCACCGGCTGGCGACCCGGATCGTCGGTTTCAACGCCACGCCCGAACCCGTGCGCAAGGGCGACCACATATGGCTGAACGGCACCGTGCAGGTCCGTAGCGGCACCGGCTGGAAGCCCCGTCGGGACTGGGGGGTGTCCCTGTACTTCAAGCCCCGCGGCGCCAAGAGCTACCGGTACCTGTACCAGATGGGGGTCGACGACAAGGGCCGCTTCGCCATCTGGGAACGGGCGACTCAGGATGGCACGTGGGCGGCGGTCGTCGACGGGACGACCGCGCAGACCTACCTCGTCAGCAACACCGTCTCGGACTACGTCGACGTCCGGTAACGACCCGGCGGCGGCCCCGAGGAGCCGCGAACGCCGACGGGGTGCCCGCGGAGTCCCCGAGCACCCCCGCTGACGACGGAACGCCCCGGACCGTACATCGGTCCGGGGCGTTCCGGGCCCGGGCCCCACGTGGCCTCCTGGGCCTGGTGGGCTGGGGAGGCGGGACCGTGCGCGGTCAGTGGATCACTTGACCGTGACCTGGGCCGTGCCCGTGACGCCGCCGCTGGTCACCGTGATGGTGGCCGTGCCGGCGCGGTGGGCACGCAGGTGGCCGGTGGTGGGGTCCACCTCGGCGACCTTGGTGTTGCTGGAGGACCAGACGTGGGACGCCGGGTCCGCGATGGGCATGCTGAGCGGGGCGATGTTGTCGCCGCCGATCAGGGCACCGGTCGCGGTCAGGGCCGCCTCGTCGTTGCGCTCCATCGGCGCGGTCGGCGCCGTGATGGCGATGGACGCCAGAGCGGGCTCGACGGAGTACTGCAGGTTGCCGTCGGAGCCGACGCGGATCAGGCCGAAGTGGTAGAAGCCACCCTGGTCCGCCGGGGCGTACGCGGGCATGCCCAGGTCCGCGAAGGCGAACTGGGGGATGCCGCCCTGAGCGGTGGTCGCGCTCCGGCCCTCGGGGTCGAGGATCTGCTCGGAGAAGCCGCGGGCGTGGCCGTACATCATGATCACGTGCTGGTTCGGGTGCGACTGCTGGAACCTCTGGACCAGCCGCATGTACATGCGCGCCTCCCAGCGGTCCGTGAACTGGCTGTTCGCGGCCGGGTGGGGGTCGTAGGCGGGCATGTGGGTGACGACCAGCACGTCCTTGGCCGTGGCGTCCGTCAACTGCTGGACGAGCCACGGGTACTGGGCGCCGGTCGGGTCCTGGAACGGGTCCGAGCTCTGCAGACTGCCGTGCGAGTTGTCGGTGACGATCAGCCGCGCCTCGCCCTGGGTGTAGGCGTAGTGCGTGTCACCGAAGGTGTCGCTGTAGTTGCCGTTCTCGGAGTCGGCGCCCTGGGTGATCTCGTGGTTGCCGACGATGTCGCGCTCGGGGACACCGAGGGCGTCCATCTTGGACTTCGCGTACTGCAGGTCGGCGAGCTTGCCGTCATCGGGCATGTCGCCCAGGAACTGGGCGGCGTCCGGGTGGGCCTGCGGGCTCAGGGTGGGCAGTCGCCCGGCGATGGAGTCCATCACGTTGCTGCTGACCGAACCGGGGTCGGAGGCGAGCATGTGCGCGTCGTCACCGGTGAGCAGGGTGGTGCCGCTCTTGGCGAAGTCGTCCGCGTTCTCCTCGAACTTCAGCCAGGACGGGTTGTCCGGGATCGCCTTGTAGTCGGGCACCGTGACCGGACGCGGCGAGTACAGGGCCTGCAGCCCGGAGACGTTGAGCGCGCCGCTGTAGGAGGTGCTCGGGCTGATCGCCAGGAAGTCGATGAAGCTGATCGTCAGCGGGAACTGCATGCCGGCGGGCAGCTGCGCGACCGCCAGGTGCCAGTCCTTCCAGGTGACGAAGGTCGGGTACAGCGTCGTCGACGTGCCGTTGACGTTGATGTACTTCTCTGCGAGCTCGATGCCGTTGCCGTCACCCTTGATCCATACGCCGATGCCGGTGGGGACCTGACCGCCGTTGGTGTCGGTCTTCAGGGTGACGTTGGGCGACAGCACCAGCTGCTTGACGCCGGAACCGGCCGGCATCGAGTAGTCCAGGCGCAGCGAGCCGGTCTCGGTGGAGCCCGGCGGGACGACGCCCGGGTCGGCCGACAGAGTGGCCGGCTTGCCGGTGGTGTTGTTGCTGAGCCGCCAGACGCCCGTGCTGGTCATCGGGTCGATGACCTTGCTGACGCTGCCGACGGCGATCGAGGCGGTGGCGGTCCGGCCGCCGACCTCGGCGGTCACCTCGGCGAGTCCGCCGTTGCCGGCGTCCGCGGTGAACACACCGTGCGCGTCGACGGTGCCGAGCGAGGACGGGGTGACCGTCCACTCGGCCGCGTCGGCGGAGATGTCCGTGGTGCGGCCGCTCTTGACGGTGCCCGTCAGGGTCAGCTGCTGGGTGCCGCCGTTGCCCATGTCGACGGTGTCCGGCGAGAGGGACAGGTCCTTGAGCTCGGCGGCGACCTCCAGCTTCTCGGAGGTGCTGCGGCCGTCGCTGGTGGCGATGACCTCGCCCTCACCGCTGCTGTGCGCGGTGAGCCTGCCGTTCTCGTACGAGGCGAGGGAGGCGGGCTCGACGCGGAGGTCCACGGTGCCGTCGGCCGGGTTCCCGACCTTGTCCGTGGCGTACACCGACAGCGGGATGGTGCTGCCGGGGACGGTGGTGATGCGGTCGCCGCCGTTCACGACGACCTTGTGGGCCTCGGCGGGCTCCTTCTCGGTCGAGTAGAAGAAGATGCCGTTGGCGACCGGGCGCTCGGTGTTGCCGGGCTGGTCGGACGGGGTGTTGACGACGGTGGCCTGCTCGGCGCCGGGGGCGCGGACGGCCATGGTGGTCGAGCCGCCGCCGTCGAAGAGCATCGCGGTGTCCGCCCCGTGGGCGACCATGTAGCCAGCCGCCTGCTCCGGGGTCACGCCGAAGGCGCGGGTGGCGCCGCCCTGGCCGTCGACCGCGACGACGATGGCGTGCCTGCCGTCCTCGGTGATGCCGACGGCGGTCTCCGGGTTGGCGCCGCTCGGCGGGGTGCCGGTCGGGTCCTTGTAGACCTTGCCGTCCTTCACCAGCGTGGTCACGCCGCTGACCAGCTGCGTGACATCGTTGTCCGGGGACAGTCGCGTGGTGATGCCGACCGTGTCACCGGTGTGCAGGTTCGCCGACAGCCAGGTGCCGCCGCCGAGCAGGCCCAGCTGGTCCTTGCCGAGCTGTGGCAGGGAGGTGACGGCGCTGCTGACGCTGTCGACGGTGAAGCCACCGGCGGTCGCGTGGCCGAGCACCAGGGTGCCGCCGGTCAGGCCGGTGGCGGCGCCGAGGTCGGGGGTGACCTCGGTGATGCCGCCGGTCGTGAGGTCGCCCACGGTGTTGACCGAGGTGAGCGCGCGGGTGGCGGCACCGTCGGTGATCGTCCCGGAGAAGGTCTCCGGGCCCATCACCATCGAGCCGTCGGGGCGGATGCCCAGCTGGGAGGCGAAGCCCGGCTTGGGGCTCTTCAGCATCCGGCCGTCGGCCACCACGCCGCCGAGCGGACGGCCGCTCGCGTGGATCTCGAAGTAGTCGCCGTTGACGCCGGCCACCGCGTGGGTGCGGTTCGCCATCGACGAGACCGTCTCGTCCGCCGGGTCGGTGACGGTGTCACCCGCCTCGACGACGCCGACCCGGAGGTTCGGGTCGCCGAGGTCGGCGCTCAGCACCTGGACCTGCTGGCGCCCGCCCACGGTGTCGTAGGTCTCGCTGTAGTGCTCCAGACCCTGGGTCACCGTCTCGCTCGGGGTGCGGCTGTAGTCCACCACGAGCGGCCAGTTCTCCGGCGTCTGCGGCAGCCAGTCCTGGCCGGCGGCCCGGTCCGGCGCGGCCCCGTCCCCGGACGTTCCGGAGGCGGTGGCGGCGCCGGTGACCGAACCGGCCAGTGCCAGCGTCAGCGCGGTCACCACCGCGGTGCGGCGTGCGCCGGCTCCCACGGATCTCTTCCCGCGAAGTGTCATTGCGTGTGTCCTTATGAAGATCCTGCCGGTCGAACACCGGCTCGGAGTACACACGACACCCGGATGGCGAAGGAGAGATGGCCGCTTGCGGGTTTTCAGGTGACCCACAGAAGTGGCATGTCTATGGATTCGGTCAAATATCGGCCGGATCGAAGCGTGCGGGCGCCCCCGTACCACACGGTGCGGTACGAGGGCGCCGGTCCGTGACGGGGGGCCGGGTCTACCAGGTGGAGGGCGCCGGCGGGACGACCACCGGCGGGCGGTCGTCGCAGGTGATGGTGTTGGGCAGCTCCCAGGAGGCGAGCCAGGGCCCGGTCGTTCCGCCGCCGTCGTTGCCGCCGAGGTCGCCGAGCGAGAACTCCGAACCGGTGGCCGGGAAGTTGAACGAACCGCAGTTGTTCACCCCGACCGCGCCCACGTTGCGGGCGTCGACGTTCTCGAAGGACGCGGAGCCCGCGGCCCGCGCGCTCACCACAGAGGTGCCGGTGCCGTCGACCCGGATGTCCTTGAAGTGCACGTTGCTGATGGAATAGGCGTCCTTCACCGGGAAGTCGGAGACCAGCATGATCGCGTTGTAGGTGTTGTCGAGGAAGTGGTCGCCGGTCACGCGGATGTCGGCGTCGATGGTCTTCTCCAGCGCGTAGAACCAGATCGCCCCGAGCCCGATGTTCCAGTTCAGCTCGTAAGTGCCCGCCCGCACCGTGGTGTTGTCGGTGATCCACAGATGCCCGGCGAACGGCTGGGCGCCGAAGCGGGAACCCACCTGCAGGGCGCTGCCCTCGCGGATCGGGTCGGCGATCAGGTTGCCGGAGACCGTGTTGTCCGTGCCGCCGTAGACGGCGATGCCGTTGGCGAGCACGGGGGTCTGCACCGTGTTGTGGTCGAAGGTGTTGCGGGCGTTCGCGGTCTTCTCCGACCACATGGCCAGCCCGTCGTCGCCGGAGTTGCGGACGAAGTTGTCGCTGACCACCGAATCGGTCACGCCGGTGTGGAAGTTGAGGCCGTCGGCGATCTGGTCGGTGATCACGTTGCCGGTGATCCGCAGGTTCGACATCGGGCCGTCGAACCACATGCCCACCTTGGTGTGGTGGATGTACAGGTCCTTGATCGTGGAGTCGGACAGCGCCCCGCCGATGCCGTTCACCTGGTCGGTGTCGATGCGCTCACGGACGTCGCCCTCGATCGCGAAGCCCGACAGGTGGACGTCGTGGCTGCCGCCGGCGGAGGCGTCCTTGCCGTAGAAGCCGACCCCGGTGTGCACCGAACCGTCCGGCGCCGGGGTGCCGAGGGCCACCTCCTTGCCCTTGATGACGGTCCACCAGTTGCCGGCGCCCTCGATCGTCACGTCGTCCACGACGATGTGACGGTTGACCTGGTACGTGCCCGGCGGGATGTACACCTTCAGGTGTGCACGCCGCGCGAAGGCGATGGCCTTGTCGATGGCGCCCGCGGAGTCCCGGCGCCCGGTCGGGTCGGCGCCGAAGGCGAGCACGTTCGCGGCGACGAGGGCGACCCGTGGGGCGGCCACCAGTTCCGTGTCCAGCAGGTCGATCGTGGTCGTCACGGCGCCGGCCCTGGCGGGGACGGTGAGCCTGATCTTCTCGCCCGCCTTGTACGTCCGGCCCAGCGGCAGCCGCTGCTCGTCGTAGAAGTGGTTCGGCCGGAACGGCTTGTCGATCACCGGCGCCGGGGTGGTGGCGTTCGGTACGCAGCCGCACTCGGTGATCCACCAGTCGTCGTGCAGGAGGCCGGCCCGGGGGTCGTTGGAGAACGGGTACTGGTTGTAGAGCCAGGCGTACTGCGAGGTGAGCGTCATGGTCCGGCGGCCCTGCCCGCCGGCCGTCACGTCGAGCGGCGCGGTGATGCCGCCGCCGCCCGGCGCGTCCGGGATGCTGTACCGCACGGTGATCGCGTTGGCGGCGCTGGGCAGCGTGAACTCCACGTACTGGCCGCGCTGCAGGGTCACCGCCTTCCGCCCGGACGCCTCCGCGGGGAGGGAGTACGCGCTGCGGCCGGGGCCGATGACCGTGCCGTTCGTCGCGGCGTTCTCCGCCTCCTGCTCGGCGAACCCCGGGTCGGCGCCGCGTCCGGCGACCAGCGCCGGATCCAGTGCCGCCCGCGTCACCACCGGGCCGGCGGCCTTCGCCGCGGCGGTGCCCGCCTGCGCGGTCCCGCCGAGGCCGAGCCCGATCCCGGCCGCCGCCGCGACCACTGCGACCGTTCTTCGCCAGGTGTTCCTGCTCCTGCTGCTCCCTGCCATCCCCAGCTCGTTTCTCTCGTAGGCGCGACCGCCCTGGACGTGCGAGGCGGAGCGGACGTCGTGAGGTGAGGCGACAGTAAGGACCCGGCGGACGGCTCCACAAGGCTCCTGCGCGATGTTTTCGGCCCACTGATGGTGAAGTGCGGACCCCTGTTCATTTCTTGCGCGGCTTACGTGAATCGTTGCGCACGGGCAGGGGCCGGCTCAGCGGCCGCAGAAGGGCCCACCGGCGCCGAAGGCGAGGGCGGCGAAGCGGTGTCCCATGCGCCGGTAGCCGGCCGCGTTGGGGTGCAGGGCGTCCGGCAGGTCGGCCACGTCGTCCGGGCCGAACAGCTCACGGCCGTCCAGGTAGTGGAGCCGGCGGTCGCCCGCGGCGGCCCGTTCGGCGACGATGCGGGCCAGCTCCGCCCGGATGACGGTCAGGGTCAGCGCGCCCCCGGGCACGTCGCCGGGATCGCCGAGCGCGACGACGGACGGGACGGCGGCGGAGACGCCGGGCGCGGTCGGCCCCGGGGTGGTCTCCACCGCGGGGCAGCTGATGGGGGAGACCACCAGCAGAGGGGTGCCGGGGTGGCCCTCGCGGACGGTGTCCAGGAAGCCGTGCACCGCGGGCCCGAACGAACGCAGCCGGAAGGCGGCCTGGTTGACGATGTTGATGCCCAGCTTGAGGCTGATCAGGTCGGCCGGCAGGTCCCGGATCGTGCGGGCGACGTACGGGTCGAGCATGGCGTTGCCGCCGAGGCCCAGGTTCACCACCTCGGCGCCGGCGAGGCTGGCGGCCAGGGCCGGCCAGGTGCCGGTGGGGGAGTCGGCGGTGGCGCAGTGGCTGATGGAGCTGCCGTGGTGGACCCAGCGCGGGCGCCCGGTCGGCCGGGGCGGCAGCACCTCGGCGTCGGCCCGGAGCCCGACCACTTCGGTACGGGTCTGCTGGGGCAGCCACAGTTCGAGGTCCTTCTCGCCCTCCGGCAGCCCCTCGAAGCGCACCCGGCCGGGCACCCCCCGCTGCCGGCGCGCGGGCGGCGCGAAGAGGTCCGGCTTGTGCAGGACGTGACCGCACGGGGCGGGCCGCGTCGCCGCGTACACGCCGTCCACGGTCAGGTCGACCGCCCCCGCGGGCAGCGGCTCCGGACTCCCGTCGAGCTGCACCACCGAGGTCAGTAGCTCCAGTTCGACGGCACGGGCCGCGGTGCGGAACGCCAGCCGCACCCCGGACGGCAGCGCGGTGACCTCGTCCATGAAGGCGTCCGGGTACTGCGGGCGAGTCCAGGCGGGCAGGCGGCGCGGCAGCAGGCCGGCCTCCGTGCGCTCCAGGTCGAGGGCGCCCCGGAACTCCACGGGCCCGCCGTCGAGCGGGATCTCCCGGAGGGCGCGCAGCACGGTTGTCACGTTTTCTCCCTGCCCGCGACCTGTACCCGGTACACGGGGGCCCGGCGGACGGCGGGTCGCCGGGCACCCGTGTACCGGGTTGGTTGGTCAGGGGATCAGGACGACCTTGCCCGCGGTGCCCCGGCTCTCCAGCGCGGTGTGGGCCGCCGCCGCGTCCGCGAGCGGGAAGCGGTGGACCGCCGGCCGCAGGCGTCCGGCCGCCGCCTCGGCCAGGGCCGCCTCCTCCAGGGCGCGCAGGCCGCCGGGGCCGCCGGCCCGTGCCATGGCCGGGCCGAGGACGACCGCGGAGGTGATGCCGCGTACGGCCCGTTCCTCGTCTGACAGGTCCAGTGCCCCGCCGGAGGCCCACCCGTAGACCACGTGCCGCCCGCCCCGGCCGAGCAGGTCCACCGCCCCGCGCCCGAGGTCCCCGGAGACCGCGTCGAAGACGACGGTGGCGGCCCGCCCGTCCAGGGCGGCCCGGGCGGCGGCCGTCCAGCCGTCGGCCGTGTAGTCGACGGCCGCGTCGGCGCCGAGCTCCCGTACCCGTGCGGCCTTCGCCGGACCGCCGGCGAGGCCGAGCACGGTGGCCCCGGCGTTCCGGGCGGCCTGGACGAGCAGGGTGCCGATGCCGCCGGCCGCCGCGGTCACCACGGCGACGTCGGCGGGGCCGACCGGGGCCTGGCGCAGGATGCCCATCGCCGTACGGCCGGTGCCGACCATGGCGACGGCCTCGGCGAAGCCCAGCCCGTCCGGCAGCACGTGGGGCGTGCCGACGGAGGTCACGGCGCGTTCGGCGTAGCCGCCGGGCACCATGCCCAGGTGGGCGACGACACGCCGGCCGAGCCACTCGCGGCCGACGCCCTCCCCGACGCCGTCGACGGTGCCGGCGACCTCGCGGCCGGGGACCGTCGGCAGGGCGGGCAGCGGGTACGGGCCGTCGAAGTCGCCCGAGCGCAGCGCGGTGTCGATCATGTGAACCCCGGCGGCGGCGACCGCGATCCGCACCTGACCGGGGCCGGGCTCGGGGTCCTCGGTCGTCTCGTACCTCAGGTTGGCGGCCGGGCCGAACGCGTGGAGAACGATGGCGTGCACGAGGTGCCCCCTACGGAGATGCGCGGAAACGTGAGCGGGCGGCCGGACCGGGTCCGCACCGCCCACTGTTCGTCCTCAACCGGGGTTGAGGTCAACCGCGTCACGCCAGGATCTTCGCCTTGGCCTTCTGGTACTCCTCCTCGCTGATGTGGCCGTTGCTCTTGAGGTCGGCGAGCTTGGCGAGCTGGTCGACCGGGCTCCCGGCCGCGCCGTGCGCACCCGCGGCCGCCGCCCCGGAACCGCTCCCGGCGGCGTCGCGGACGTACTGCTTGAAGGCGGCGTCCGCCTCCTTGACCTGCTTCTGGTCCCTTTCGGCCATGCTCTTGCCGCGGGCGATCACGTAGACCAGCACGCCGAGGAAGGGCAGGAAGATGAGGACGATGATCCAGCCGGCCTTGGCCCACCCGTTCAGCGAGTGGTCACGGAAGAGGTCGCCGATGATCCGGAAGAGCAGGAAGAACCACAGCACCCAGCAGAAGATCAGGAGCATGGTCCAGAACAGGTTCAGCAACGGGTAGTCGTCCATGCCCCCAAGTGGACGGCGGCCAAATGGGCCCCGCACGCCGGACGGGGCCGTCCGGGCGATACCGCCGTCCGGGTCACACGCGGGGGAAGCGGGCCTGCAGGTCCCAGATCGCCGGGTTGGCGTCCAGGCCGTCGTGCAGGTCGGTGAGGTCGGCGATCAGGTCGTGCAGGAAGTCGCGGGCCTCGCGGCGCAGCTCCGTGTGGGCGAAGGCCAGCGGCGGCTCGTCCGGCGCCCAGTCGGCGGTGACGTCCACCCAGCCGAAACGGCGCTCGAAGCGCAGGCGGTCGGTGGACTCGGTGAAGTCCAGCTCCGCGCGCTGGGGGCGGGCCGCGCGGCCGCCGAGCGGGTCGCGGTCCAGGTGCTCGACGATGGCGCACAGCGCCCACGCGAAGTCCAGGACCGGTACCCATCCCCAGGCTGTGGACAGTTCGCGGTCGGCCTTGACGTCCGCCAGGTAGACGTCCCCGCAGAACAGGTCGTGGCGCAGCGCCCGCACGTCCGCGGTGCGGTAGTCGGTCTGCGGGGGGTCGGGGAAGCGGCGGGAGAGCGAGTAGCCGAGGTCGATCACCCGCCGATGGTACGTGGCGTCCCCGGCGGCAGATCCTTGTGCAGGACGGCGCAGGGGCGGCCCATCTGGCGGTCCTCGCGGTGGTCCACGACCCGGTAGCCGAGCGCGGTCCAGAACGCGAGCGCTCCGGGGTTGCCGTCGAGCACCGCCAGGCGCACGCCGTCCCGCCCGGCGGCCCGCAGCCGCGCCTCGACGCGTCCGGCGAGCTCCCGGCCCAGCCCCGCCCGCTGCCGCCCGCCGTGCACCATCAGCAGGCCGATCCAGGGGTACGGATCGAGGGGTCCGGGTGCTCGGCCAGGGTGACGGCGATGCCGGCCAGGCTGCCGTCGGCGCTGTCGCGGGTGAGCAGCACCTCCACGGCGGGGTGCGTCAGTTCGGCGTTGAGGGCCGAGGCGACCTGCTCCGGGGTGACGCGGTCGGGGTCAGGGAAGTCCCCGGTCACCCGGTGGAAGGCGGCGTTGGAGGCGTACAGCGCCGTCAGCTCGCCCAGCAGACCGGGCGGCAGGGCGCCGTCCCGCGGGACCAGGACTTCGAGGGGG
This sequence comes from Streptomyces sp. MI02-7b, assembly GCF_033793585.1. NCBI lineage: Bacteria > Bacillati > Actinomycetota > Actinomycetes > Kitasatosporales > Streptomycetaceae > Streptomyces > Streptomyces sp. MI02-7b. The sequence continues at coordinate 104,346 of NZ_JARAWX010000021.1, forward strand.
CCGAGGGACTCGAACAGGGGCATGCCCCGCACGCTCGTCGCGTGCGGGGCACGGGGCGCCCGAATTGACGGGCGGCTCGGGAGCCCGCGGCTCGGGAGCCTGCCGCTCAGAGACCGACGCCGAAGTCGGTGGCGATACCGGCCAGGCCCGAGGCGTAGCCCTGGCCGACGGCGCGGAACTTCCACTCGGCACCGCTGCGGTAGAGCTCGCCGAAGACCATGGCGGTCTCGGTGGCCGCGTCCTCGCTCAGGTCGTAGCGGGCGATCTCGGTGCCGCCCGCCTGGTTGACGATGCGGATGTAGGCGTTGCGGACCTGGCCGAAGTTCTGGGTGCGCGTCTCGGCGTCGTAGATGGAGACGGGGAAGACGATGCGGTCGACGTCGGCCGGCAGCCCGGCCAGGTTGACGTTGATCGCCTCGTCGTCGCCCACGCCCTCGCCGGTGCGGTTGTCGCCGGTGTGGACGATGGTCTGGTCGGGCGTCTGCTTGTTGTTGAAGAAGACGAAGTGGCCCTCGGAGTAGACCTTGCCGCTCGGGTTGAGGGCGATCGCGCTCGCGTCGAGGTCGAAGTCGGTTCCGGTGGTCGTGCGGACGTCCCAGCCCAGGCCGACCGTGACGGCCGTCAGGCCCGGAGCTTCCTTGGTGAGCGAGACGTTGCCGCCCTTGGACAGGCTTACAGCCATGGGAGTCCCCTCCGTGATGTCGGTCGTACGTGCCGACGATGACGCTACCTTCACAGGGGTGAACGCGGTCAGGGGCGCGCACGGTTCCTTGACGGCGCGAAAACCCTGTGACGTGGGCGCCCCCGGCCGGGATCATGGGGGGCATGTCCGGATCGCTGCCGCTCGTCGTCCGCGGCTCGGTCTCCGTCCCGGAGGCCGAGCTCCAGTGGCGTTTCTCCAGGTCGTCCGGGCCGGGCGGCCAGCATGTGAACACCTCCGACAGCCAGGTGGAGCTGCGCTTCGACCTGGCCGCCACGGAGTGCCTGCCGCCGGTGTGGAAGGAACGAGCCCTGGAGCGCCTCGCGTCCCGCCTGGTGGGCGGTGTGGTGGTGGTACGGGCCTCGGAGCACCGCTCGCAGTGGCGGAACCGGGAGACGGCGCTGACGCGTCTCGCGGCGCTGCTCGCGGAGGCCACCGCGCCGCCGCCGAGGGTGCGCCGGCCGACGAAGATCCCGCGCGGGATCAACGAGCGGCGACTGCGGGAGAAGAAGCAGCGCGGCGAGACCAAGCGCGGGCGCGACCCGCGGGGCTGGAACTGAGCCGTGCGGGCCGGGTGGCACCGGGCCCGTGCGGGGCGCCGGCGTCAGCTCAGGTGCCGGTAGCGGCCGCGGAAGTACACCAGGGGCGCCCCGTCGGCGCTGGGCGTGCGGGCGGTCAGCACCCGTCCGACGACCAGGGTGTGGTCGCCCGCCGTCACGCGCTGCTCGGTCTCGCACTCCAGGACCGCCAGGCCGCCGCCGAGGACGGGGGCGCCGGACGCCTCGCCGCGGTAGTAGGCCACGTCCTCGAACAGCAGGCGGTCGCTGATGCGGCCGCGCATCGCGAAGCGCCCGGCGATGTGCCGCTGGCTCTCGCTGAGCAGGGAGACGGCCCACCGCGGGCAGCGCTCCAGCACGTCGTCCATCCGGGAGTCCTCGCGCAGGCTCACCAGCACCATGGGCGGGTCCAGGGAGACCGAGATGAAGGCGGTCGCGGTCATGCCGACGTCCTCGCCGTTCGGGCCGTCCTCGGGGTCGTGGGCGGTCACGAGGACGACACCCGCGGCGAGTCGGCTCAGGGCGGCGCGGAAGGCTTCGCCGTCCACGACCGGGAGCTCTGGCTCAGGACCGTCGGGCACGGTCCCAGGATGCGGGATGCGGGGCGGGGAGGTGGTTGACTGTGGCACGCCACGACGCTAGCCGTACCGGCGCCGCACCCGCATCGGACTTCGGATCGAGCCTGGTCCTAGGACCTCCCCCCGCACCCCGGTTCCGCTGTCCTACCCCCGCTCACCTGGCCGCTTGTGTTCAATGGGTGAAGGCAATCCCCTGGCGAGCCCTACGCTGCGTGATCGGAACACGACAATCACCTGTGACTTGAGTCACAGGTGGCATGAATTGTTGACCCTGTGTACCGGTCGTGGTGCTCGCTGTGATTCAGTTGCGGTGGGAATCGGACCACAACGGACCACAAGCAGTCTCAGGAGTTGTCGTCGAGGGCCCGGGAGAGCGCATGGACACCGAGTCGGAGCCGTATGTCCGTCTCGCGACCCTGCGCCAGGTGCACCAGGTGGTGGCGGACCTCAACACCGGGCGCAGCCTCGCCGACACCCTGCAGGCGGTCGCCGACGGGGTGGTCAAGGGCCTGGGCTTCGAGCTGGCCGTGGTCAACCTGGTCCGCCCGGACGGCGACCTGGTGGTCGCCGCCGTCGCGGGAAGCGCCGCCGCCGAGGCCCTGATGGCCGGACGCGTGGGCTCGCGCGCCTCCTGGGAGCGCCGGCTGACCATGGGCGAGCGCTGGGGCAACCTGCGCTTCATACCCCACCACGAGGGCTGGGTGCTGGACGGTGACGACGTCCCCGGCTGGCCGGGCGACGGACCGCTGCCCCGCTTCCCCGACGAGTGGCATCCCGAGGACCGGCTGATCGCCCCGATGTACGCCAACCCCTCCGGGGCCGGCGAACTGATCGGCGTGATCTCCGTGGACCGCCCGGTCGGCGGCCGCCGTCCCGGCCCCTGGGGCCGCGAGGCGCTGCAGATGTACGCCTTCCAGGCCGCCATCGCGATCAGCAACGCGCGTCTACGGGCAAATATGCAGCGCGCGCTGGTCCGTCTGGAACGCGAGCAGCAGGCGCTGCGGGCCAGCGAGGAGAGCTTCCGGCAGGCCTTCGAGTACGCCCCCAGCGGCATGGCCATCGCCGAGATGGGCGGGGACCAGCACGGCAAGCTGGTGCGGACCAACGACGCGCTGTGCCGGCTGCTCGGGCGTCCCGCGGCCCTGCTGCGCCGCCACTCCTTCTCCGACCTGGTCCACCCCGAGGACGTCGGCGTCCTGCTGCGCACCAGCGCCGAGGGCGGCCGCGCCGAACTGCGGCTGCAGCGCCGCGACGGCTCCTACCTGTGGGTGAGCCTGCGCAACTCCGTCGTCGCCGACACCGCCGACGGACCCCGCTTCCTGCTCACCCACGTCGAGGACATCGAGGAGCGCAAGGGCCGCGAACTGGCCCTCGCCCACCGCGCCAGCCACGACTCGCTCACCGGCCTGCCCAACAGCGCCGAACTGCGCGCCCGGCTGTCCGGACGCATCTGCTCCCGGCCGCAGGCCCCGGACGCCGACGGCCACACCGCGGCGGACGCGGGCGGCGACGAGTTCGCGTACAGCTACGGCTTCGACCCGATCGAGGGCGGCGTGCCCCCGCTGGCCGGCTACGACCACCACACGCACACCCTCCCGCCCGCCGACGACCCCGAGGGCGGCAAGGGCCTCGCGGTGCTCTTCTGCGACCTGGACGGCTTCAAGTCGATCAACGACCGGTTCGGCCACCACACCGGCGACGCGGTCCTCATCGAGGTCGCCCGCCGGCTCACCAGCGCCGTGCGGGACGGTGACACCGTTGCCAGACTCGGCGGCGACGAGTTCGTCGTCCTCGCCGACGGCCTGGGCCGCGAGGACGCCGAGGACCTCGCCGTGCGGCTGCGGAACGCGATCATCCCCCCGATCCGCTTCGAGGGGCGCGCGGTCCGGGTCGGGGCGAGCTTCGGCATCGGCTGGGCGGGCTGCGGCATGACCGCCGACGAGGTGCTGCACTCCGCCGACCAGCGCATGTACATCGAGAAGCGCTCCCGCAACGGCACGCGCAGCCACCGCCGCGCGGGCTGAACGGCCGCGTCCACCGCCCCCGGCTCGTCCTCCGGAACAGGGCCCACGTCCAACCTGCGGAGTACCCGGGATCGCTCTGCCGGTTGACTCCCGCACGCATCCACCGTGCCTACGCTGGGTTACGTGCAGCGCCTCTACGACTTCCTCCGCCGGCACCCGACCTGGGTCGACACCTTCTGGGCCGTCGCCCTGCTCGGGCTGTCGTGCCTGTGGATGGCGACGGGGGACCTCGGCACGGACTCGCGGGCGACGGCCGCCGCGCTGTGCGTGGCGCTGTCCCTGGTGGTGGCGCTGCGCCGCAGGGCGCCGGAGCGGATGCTGCTGGTGGCGATCGCGGTCGGCGTCCTGCAGCTGGTCGCCGACGTCCGGATCAATCCCGGCGACTTCGCCCTGCTCGTGATCATCTACACCGTCGCCGCGAACGGCGCCCTGTGGGCCTCCCGGCTGGCGCTCGTCGGCGGCCTGCTGGCCTCCCCCATAGCGTCGGTGCGCTGGCCCAGCGCGCAGCAGAGCGGCTGGAGCCAGGTCGTCGGGGCGTTCTTCCTGGCCATCCCCTTCGCCCTGGCCTGGGTCATCGGCGACAGCCTGCGCACCCGCCGCGCCTACTACGCGGAGCTGGAGGAGCGGGCGGCCCGCCTCCAGCGCGAACGCGAGGCCCAGTCGAAGGCCGCGGTGGCGGCCGAGCGCGCCCGGATCGCCCGCGAGCTGCACGATGTCGTCGCGCACAACGTGTCGGTCATGGTGGTCCAGGCCGACGGCGCCGCCTATGTGCTGGACGCCTCGCCCGAGCAGGCCAAGCAGGCCCTGGAGACCATCTCCAGCACCGGCCGCCAGGCGCTCACCGAGATGCGCCGGCTGCTGGGCCTGCTGCGCGCCGGGGACGCCGTCGGCGGGGAGTACGTGCCGCAGCCCGGCGTCGACCAGCTCGGCGACCTCATCGAGCAGGTGCGCGGCGCGGGGCTGCCGGTGGTCTTCGAGGTGGAGGGCGACTCCCGCCCGCTGGCCAGCGGCGTGGAGCTCACCGCGTACCGGATCGTCCAGGAGGCCCTGACCAACACCCGCAAGCACGGCGGCCCCGACGTGCGGGCCAATGTGCGGCTCACCTTCCGCGACAGCGAACTGGCCCTGCTGATCGAGGACGACGGGCGCGGCGCCCAGCAGGACCTGTACGAGTCGGGCGGCGAGGACGGGCAGGGCCAGGGCCTGATCGGCATGCGTGAGCGGGTCGGCATGGTCGCCGGCACCCTCGACGCCGGCCCGCGGCCCGGCGGCGGCTTCCGGATCAGCGCCGTGCTGCCCGTGAAGGCCGCGCGGTAGCGGCGATGTGACCGACGTGACGCCGTGCCGGGAACGGCCGGCACGGACCGGACAGCGCACGACCAGACACAGGGAAAGAGGCACCGGTACCCATGGCGATCCGCGTGATGCTCGTCGACGACCAGGTGCTGCTGCGCACCGGCTTCCGCATGGTGCTGCAGGCGCAGCCGGACATGGAGGTCGTCGCCGAGGCGGGCGACGGCGCGGAGGCGGTGGAGACGCTGCGCACCGCCGCGGTGGACGTCGTGCTGATGGACGTCCGCATGCCGAAGCTCGACGGGGTGGAGGCGACCCGGCTGATCTGCGCGGCCCCGGACGGCACCGGGGCCCGCGGCCGGGAGCCCGGCGACGGCCCCCGGGTGCTGATCCTGACCACCTTCGACCTCGACGAGTACGCCTTCTCCGCGCTCAAGGCGGGCGCCAGCGGCTTCATGCTCAAGGACGTCCCGCCGGACGAGCTGCTGGCCGCCATCCGCGCCGTCCACAGCGGCGACGCGGTCGTGGCGCCCAGCACCACCCGCCGGCTGCTGGACCGCTTCACGCCCCTGCTGCCGAGCGTGTCCCAGCCCAGCCACAAGGAGCTGGACCGGCTGACCGACCGCGAGCGGGAGGTGCTGCTGCTGGTCGCCCAGGGCCTGTCCAACGGGGAGATCGCCGCGAAACTGGTGCTGAGCGAGGCGACCGTGAAGACCCACGTCGGCCGCATCCTCACCAAGCTCGGCCTGCGCGACCGCGTCCAGGCCGTGGTGCTGGCCTACGAGACCGGCCTCGTCCGGGCCGGCGGCGGCGCGGCCTAGCCGGGCCTGTACGTCGCCGTCGAGGACGGTGGCCGGTTCCAGAGGACCGTGCCGGGCGGCACGGCGGTTCGACGAGCGGCCACATCGTTGGGCAAAGACGCGGGGTGATGAGACGCGGCACCGGCGCGCACCGACCGCGCCCTCGCGCGTACGAACGGCTGGGGCCCCGCGGCCGCGCGGGAGTCCGTGGGCGGGCTCGTGGCACTGCCGGCCGACCGCGCGGTCACCGGGGGACACCCCAGACCGTTCCGGGGGCCTTGGCGGACGTCGAGCGTCGTCCCGGCGACGCGGAGTCGCGGGTCGCCGGGCTCGACGGCGAGCACGCCGCGGCGGCCGTCGCCGGGTTCCCGGGCGGGCGGGTGGCCCGCCCGGTCGCTCCGCACATCCCCGCCAATCTGCCGCCCGGCGGCCACCGACCGTGCCCTCGGCCTCTCCCGCAGAGCGCCCGCACCCTGGGCTGCCGGGGCGTCCAGGAGCGGGCTACGACTCCTTGCGGACCTCGCGCACGTAGCCGAGGAAGTCGTCCACGGCCCCGGCGACGTCGTCCGCGTCCCACTCCAGGGCGGAGGCGGCGACCGTCACCTCGGTCATCGACGTCCCCGGCGCCTCGCCCGCGGACCAGCGTCCGAAGAGCGCGTTGCGGGTCTCCTCCGCCTGCCGCACGCCCGCCTCGTTGAGCACCTCGGGCGCCTCGAGCAGCCACACCTGGAACTGGTGGGTGTGCGGCACGTCCGGGTGCACCCGGGCCCACCCGGCCTGCGTCAGGCTCCGGCGCAGGGCCGCGGCGACCGTCTTGGCGTGGGCCACGTACTCCGGCAGCCGGGGCAGTTCGCGGTCCAGCCCGTCCAGCGCCGCCAGGACGGTCGGCCACTGCTGGAAGAGCAGGCCGCCGTAGCGGTGGCGCCAGGCGCGGGCCTCGGCGGCCAGTGCGGACGGCGCGGCCAGGGCGGCGCCCGCGACTCCGCCGAGGGATTTGTAGAACGACACGTAGACGCTGTCGGCGAGCCCCGCGATCTCCTCCAGCGGCTTCCCGAAGTGCGGCGGGCACTCCCACAGCCGGGCGCCGTCGAAGTGGACGACCGCGTCGCGCTCACGCGCGGCCTCCACGGTCGCCGTCAGGTCCTCCCAGGAGGGCAGGACGAAACCGGCGTCGCGCAGCGGCAGTTCCAGCATGAGCGTGCCGAAGGGCTCGTCCAGTTCGCGTATCTCCTGGGCGTCCGGCAGCCGTCGCGCGGTGGTCGGGTGCACGGTCCGCAGCCCGCTGAGCGCCGACAGCGCCCCGCGCTCGTGCCGTTCGGGGTGGGCCAGCGGGTGCAGGGCGACGGTGGGGTTGCCGGTGCGGCCCGCCCAGCAGCGCAGCGCGACCTGCTGTGCCATGGTGCCGGTCGGGAACCAGACCGCCTCCTCGGTGCCGAGCAGCCGGGCCACCCGCTGCTCCACCTCGGCCACGATGCCGTCCCCGTACATGTCGGTGGGGCCGTCCAGCCCGTCCCTGGCCGCCAGCCGGGCCAGCCGGTCCCGCATCGTCGGGTACGTGCCGTGCGACAGCACCCGGTCGCAGGCGTTGACGGCGGCGATCCGCCGCGCCTTCTCGTCGTCCGCAGAGGTCATGCCCCGATCCTGCCGTGCCGGAGGGCGCCGGGGAACATTCGCGTAGCATTGACGAGAACGTCCGGTACCCCCGCGAGGACTGGAACGGAAGGCAAGCCAGCGTGAACGCATCGCACTCCCCGGGGCCCCTGCCCCCCGACGTGGAGGCCCGCCCCGCGCGGCTCACGGTCGGCGTCGTCGGCGCGGGCCGGGTCGGTCCCGCGCTCGCCGCCGCGCTGCGGATGGCCGGGCACCGCCCCGTCGCCGCGTCCGGTGTCTCCGACGCCTCCCGCCGCCGGGCCGCCGCCCTGCTGCCCGACGTGCCGCTCGTGGAGCCCGCCGAGGTGCTGGCCCGCGCCGAGCTGGTGCTGCTCACCGTCCCCGACGACGCGCTGCCGGACCTGGTGACCGGGCTCGCCGAGACCGGTGCCGTACGGCAGGGCCAGCTGCTGGTGCACACCTCAGGCCGGTACGGCACCGGTGTCCTGGCCCCGGCGCTGCGCGCGGGCGCGCTGCCGCTCGCGCTGCACCCGGCGATGACCTTCACCGGTACCTCCGTCGACGTGCAGCGGCTGGCCGGCTGCTCCTTCGGCGTCACGGCCCCGCAGGAGCTGCGGATGGCCGCCGAGGCGCTGGTCATCGAGATGGGCGGTGAGCCGGAGTGGATCGAGGAGTCCGCCCGGCCGCTCTACCACGCGGGCCTGGCCATCGGAGCCAACCACCTGGTCACCCTCGTCGCGCAGTCCATGGAACTGCTGCGCGCCTCCGGGGTCGCCGAGCCCGGCCGCATGCTCGGCCCGCTGCTCGGCGCCGCCCTCGACAACGCCCTGCGCTCCGGCGACGCCGCACTGACCGGCCCCGTGGCCCGCGGCGACGCCGGCACGGTCGCCGCCCATCTGTCCGAACTGCGCAAGCACGCGCCGGAGATGGCGGCCTCCTACCTCGCGATGGCCCGCGCCACCGCGGACCGCGCCCTGGCGGGCGGACTGCTGAAAGCCGAGTTCGCCGAGGCGCTGCTCGGCGTACTCGCCGACGGGGCCGCGGGAACCGGCGGCGGAGAACGGGGAGAGCGATGACCGAACTGGTCCACACCGCGCGCGAGCTGAGGGCGGCCGTCGAGGGCCGCTCCGGCGCGACCGGCGTCGTCATGACGATGGGCGCCCTGCACGAGGGCCACGCCACCTTGATCCGCACCGCCCGCGGGCGGGTCGGCGAGGGCACCGTGGTGGTCACCGTCTTCGTCAATCCGCTGCAGTTCGGCCCGAACGAGGACTTCGACCGCTACCCGCGCACCCTCGACGCCGACCTCAAGGTCGCCGAACAGGCGGGCGCCGACGTGGTGTTCGCCCCCTCCGTCGAGGAGGTCTACCCCGGCGGGCAGCCCCAGGTGCGCGTCGGGGCAGGGCCGATGGGCGAGCGGTACGAGGGCGCCTCCCGCCCGGGCCACTTCGACGGGATGCTCACCGTCGTCGCCAAGCTGCTCCACCTGACCCGGCCCGACGTCGCGTTCTACGGCCAGAAGGACGCCCAGCAGCTCGCGCTGATCCGGCGCATGGCCACCGACCTGAACTTCCCCGTCGAGATCGTCGGCGTCCCCACCGTGCGCGAGCCGGACGGCCTGGCCCTGTCCAGCCGCAACCGCTACCTCTCCGAGGGGGAGCGCCGCACCGCCCTGGCCCTGTCCCGCGCCCTGTTCGCCGGCCGTGACGCGGCCGGGCAGGGGCCGGAGGCCGTACGGGCCGCCGCCAGGGAAGTGCTGGACGGCGCCGAGGGCGTGGGCGTGGACTACCTCGCCCTCGTCGACCCCCGGGACTTCTCCGAGGCGTCCGCGGACCACACCGGACCCGCGGTGCTCGCCGTCGCCGCCCGGGTCGGGGCGACCCGGCTGATCGACAACCTGCCACTCGACTTCGGAGGCACCCGATGAGCACCACCGGCATACGGCTGCTCGCCCCCGCGCCCGGCTGGGCGCACGAGGCGGACGTGGTGGTGGTCGGGTCCGGCGTGGCCGGGCTGACGGTCGCGCTGCGCTGCGCCGCGCAGGGGGCCAAGGTCACCGTCGTGACCAAGGCCCATCTCGACGACGGCTCCACCCGCTGGGCCCAGGGCGGCATCGCGGCGGCCCTCGGCGAGGGCGACACCCCGGCGCAGCACCTGGACGACACCCTGGTGGCGGGCGCCGGGCTGTGCGACGAGGAGGCGGTCCGCGTCCTGGTCACCGAGGGCCCCGACGCGGTGCGGCGGCTGATGGCGACCGGTGCGCACTTCGACACCAGCGAGACCACCGGCGAGATCCTGCTGACCCGCGAGGGCGGCCACCACCGCCGCCGTATCGCGCACGCCGGCGGCGACGCGACGGGCGCGGAGATCTCCCGCGCCCTGATCGAGGCCGTGCGGGAAGCCGGGGTCCCCCGTGCCGAAGGCCAGGGTGGGGTCCCCCATGCCGAAGGCCAGGGTGGGGTCCCCCATGCCGAAGGCCAGGGGAGGATCGAACTCATCGAGAACGCCCTCGTCCTGGACCTGCTCACCGACGCCGCTGGCAACACCGCCGGGGTGACCCTGCACGTCATGGGCGAGGGGCAGCGCGACGGGGTCGGCTCGGTCCGGGCCCGGGCCGTGGTGCTGGCCACCGGCGGCATGGGCCAGGTGTTCTCCGCGACGACCAACCCCTCCGTGTCGACCGGTGACGGCGTGGCGCTGGCGCTGCGCGCCGGGGCGGAGGTCTCGGACCTGGAGTTCGTGCAGTTCCACCCGACGGTGCTCTTCCTCGGCGCGGACGCGGAGGGCCAGCAGCCGCTGGTCTCCGAGGCGGTGCGCGGCGAGGGCGCCCATCTCGTGGACGCCGACGGCGTGCGCTTCATGCAGGGGCAGCACGAACTGGCCGAGCTGGCCCCGCGGGACATCGTCGCCAAGGGCATCACGCGCCGGATGCAGGAGACCGGCGCCGAGCACATGTACCTCGACGGCCGCCACTTCGGGGCCGAGATGTGGAGCAAGCGCTTCCCCACGATCCTGGCCGCCTGCCGCGCCCACGGCATCGACCCGGTGACCGAGCCGATCCCGGTCGCCCCGGCCGCGCACTACGCCTCCGGCGGGGTCCGCACCGACCTGCGCGGCCGTACGACCGTGCCCGGCCTGTACGCCTGCGGCGAGGTCGCCTGCACCGGCGTGCACGGCGCCAACCGGCTCGCGTCGAACTCCCTCCTCGAAGGGCTGGTCTTCGCGGAGCGGATCGCCGCCGACATCGCCGCGCACCCGGCCGCCCCCGGCGCCCCCGTGATCCCCGCCCCGAGCCGCTTCCCGCTGCTGCCCTCCGAGGCGCGGTACGGGATCCAGCGGATCATGACGCGCGGGGCGGGCGTGCTGCGCAGCGCCGCCAGCCTGGAGGAGGCGGCCGAAGCGCTGCACCGGATGTACGCCGACGCCGCCGAGCTGCTGGAACGCGACGGCAAGACCGCCGAGCCGTGCGTGGAGACCTGGGAGGCGTCCAACCTCTGCCTGGTCGCGCGAGTATTGGTCGAGGCCGCCCGGCGCCGCGAGGAGACCCGCGGCTGCCACTGGCGCGAGGACCGTCCCGAGCGGGACGACGCCACGTGGCGCCGGCACATCGTCGCCACCCTCGATCCCCCCGCCTCCCACGGCCTCCGGCCGGGCGGAGCGGTGCCCGCCGCACCCGCTACTCTCACCATCCGCACCACCGACACAGCGGACTTCGCCCCCGGCCCCCTGCCCGGGGGACCCCACCCGACCCGCCCTGGAACGGAGCAGCAGCGATGAGCACGCCCGACCAACCCCTCCTGCAGATCGGCGGCCCGAGCGGCGGCGGGGGCGGTGGCTGCGGTGACGGCTGCGGCTGCGGCGCCGGCGAGGAGCACGCGTACGACCCGGACGAGTGCGGTCTAGACCCGGGCCTGGCCCAGCTGCTGGCGGACGCCGGGCTGGACCCGGTACTGGTCGAGGACATCGCCCACATGGCGATCGAGGAGGACCTGGACGGCGGGGTGGACGTCACCACCGTCGCCACGATCCCCGAGGACGCCTTCGCCACCGGCGACTTCACCGCCCGTGAGGCGGGCGTGGTGGCCGGGCTGCGGGTCGCCGAGGCGATCCTGTCCGTCGTCTGCACCGACGAGTTCGAGGTCGAGCGGCACGTCGAGGACGGCGACCGGGTCGAGGCGGGCCAGGTGCTGCTCTCCGTCCGCACCCGGACGAGGGACCTGCTGACCGCCGAGCGCAGCGCGCTCAACCTGCTGTGCCGGATGTCCGGCATCGCCACCACGACCCGCCGCTGGGCGGACCTGCTGGAGGGCACGAAGACCCGGGTCCGCGACACCCGCAAGACCACCCCGGGCCTGCGCGCGCTGGAGAAGTACGCGGTGCGCTGCGGCGGCGGCGTCAACCACCGCATGTCGCTGTCGGACGCCGCCCTGGTCAAGGACAACCACGTGGTCGCCGCGGGCGGCGTCGCCGCGGCCTTCAAGGCCGTGCGGGAGGAGTTCCCCGACCTGGCCATCGAGGTCGAGGCCGACACCCTGCACCAGGTCCGCGAGGTCCTGGAGGCGGGCGCGGACCTGATCCTGCTGGACAACTTCACCCCGGCCGAGACCGAAGAGGCCGTCGCGCTGGTCGCCGGCCGCGCCGCCCTGGAGTCCTCGGGCCGGCTCACCCTGGAGACCGCCCGCGCCTACGCCGATACCGGCGTGGACTACCTGGCCGTGGGCGCGCTGACCCACTCCTCGCCGATCCTCGACATCGGTCTCGACCTGCGCGCCGCGGATGCCGCCGGTCCCGCGGGTGACGGACCGGAGCGGGACTGATGCTGCTCACCATCGACGTCGGCAACACCCACACCGTCCTGGGACTGTTCGACGGGGACGAGATCGTCGAGCACTGGCGGGTCTCCACCGACCCGCGCCGCACGGCGGACGAGCTGGCGGTCCTGATGCAGGGCCTGATGGGCATGCACCCGCTGCTCGGCGAGGAGCTCGGCGACAACATCCACGGCATCGCGATCTGCTCCACGGTCCCCTCCGTGCTGCACGAGCTGCGCGAGGTGACCCGCCGCTACTACGGCGACGTCCCCGCGGTCCTGGTGGAGCCCGGGGTCAAGACCGGCGTCCCGGTGCTCGCCGACAACCCCAAGGAAGTCGGCTCGGACCGGATCATCAACTCGCTGGCCGCCGTGCACCTGTACGGCGGCCCGTGCGTCGTCGTGGACTTCGGCACGGCCACCACCTTCGACGCGGTCACCGCGCGCGGCGAGTACGCCGGCGGCGCCATCGCCCCGGGCATCGAGATCTCCGTGGACGCCCTCGGGGCGCGCGGCGCGCAGCTGCGCAAGGTCGAGCTGACCCGGCCGCGCAGCGTCATCGGCAAGAACACCATCGAGGCGATGCAGTCCGGCATCCTGTACGGCTTCGCGGGCCAGGTGGACGGCGTGACCGAGCGGATGGCCCGGGAGCTCGCGGACGACCCCGACGATGTCACCGTCATCGCCACCGGCGGCCTGGCGCCCCTGGTGCTGGGCGAGTCGGCGGCCATCGACGTCCACGAACCGTGGCTGACCCTCATCGGGCTGCGCCTGGTCTACGAGCGCAACGTCCAGGCGACCTGACGGGCGGGCGACGGCCCCGGACGGCCGTCGGCACGGCACGCCCGGGCATATCTGGTTACGCGTATTTTGTCCGCTTAGTACGTAAAGTCGGTGCATGCCCACGCCACACGGGTCCCGAGGCGGAATGGCGTTCAGCGCGGATGAACTGCGCGTGCTCCGGCGCGCCCTCTCAGCGGCCCTCCAGTCCAGCACCACGACCCCCACGCCCGACGATGTGCGGGACTATCTGCGTCTTGTCGAGGACGTGGACGAGGCGGCCCGGGAGGCCGGGCGACTGCGCACCTTCCTGCTCGCGGAGCTCGCCCGCTACCGGGCGGCGCTGCCCGGCAGCGCCGCCGGCTACCTCGAACGGCTGACCGGCGCGCTCGACACGGGCTACGTCCCCGTGCCCGACGACCTCGCGGCGTTGCGCATGCTGCGCACGCACCCGTCCTCCGAGGCCGAGACGCACCGCCGGTACGGGGTGCTGCGCCGCTGCGAGCACCTGGCGGAGCTCGACGTCCGCGCCCGCCTGGCGGCCCGCATCCCGGCGCCCGCCTCGCCGCCCGTCACGGCCCGCCCGGGGCGCACCAGGCTGCGGGCCCTGCCCGGCGGCCGGACCTCCGCCGACGACCCCGCGGAACGCGGCCGGGGCCAGGAGCCGAAGCCGGCGCCGCGGCCGGACCCGAGAACCCCGCCCGCGGATCCCGACGCCCCCGAGCGCGACGAGCCCAAGCGCAAGGTGCCGACCCCGGCGGAGATCTTCCCGCCGCGCCGCCGCACCCAGCCTCCGCCGGAACAGCTCGCCACGGGCTGAGACGGGCCGCCGGAGCGTCCCGGGCCGACCGGGCGACGGAGCCGCGCGGGGGCGTGGCTACTCTGGTCGCATGGACTACGTCTCCGCCCTCGTGCCCCCGGCCGTGATGGCCATCGCGTTCACGTTCCTCATCAGGACGCTGATCAAGAGCCAGGGCGGGGCCAACAAGGCCAAGGAGGACGCGGTGGTCGACACCGCACTCGCCGCCAACGCCGCTCCCGCCGCCCCGGCCCCCCGGCCGGGCGGCGCCGAACCCCGGGCCTGACGCCCGGGGTTCTCCGGCATTCCGGGGCATTCCGCCCGATTGCCACTAGTATTCGGGTGTGCCCCGTCCCCTGGGAGACCTCGAAGACTCCGTCATGACACGGGTGTGGCGCTGGAACCGCCCGGTGACGGTACGCGAAGTGCTCGAAGATCTGCGCCGGGAGCGCTCCATCGCGTACACGACGGTCATGACCGTAATGGACAACCTTCATCAGAAGGGCTGGCTGCGCCGGGAAGCCGAAGGGCGCGCCTATCGCTATGAGGCGGTTTCCACGCGTGCCGCTTACTCCGCCGCGCTGATGCACGAGGCGTGGGCCGCGAGTGACAACCCGGCGGCGGCTCTTGTCGCCTTCTTCGGGATGATGTCGGCGGAACAGCGAGAAGCGCTCCGGGACGCAATGCGGGTCGTCCAATCCGCTGAACCCGCAGAACCCGCTGACCCCGGCGAGACGCCGGGATCGGACGGACGATAGCGTCCGTGCATGCCCGTCGCTTCAAATGACGTCACCATCCGCCGGGCGCGCACCGGTGATGTGCCGGCCGTCCGGCGACTGCTCGACGCCTATGTCCGGGACCGCATCCTGCTGGACAAGCCGACGGTCACGCTTTACGAGGACATCCAGGAGTTCTGGGTCGCCGAACGCGATCAGGACGCCGAGGTCGTGGCCTGCGGTGCCCTCCACGTCATGTGGGAGGACCTCGCCGAGGTGCGCACTCTCGCGGTCGACCCGGTCCACCACGGCAACGGCATCGGCCATCTCGTACTGGAGAAGCTGCTGCAGACCGCGCGCTGGCTGGGAGTGCGGCGAATTTTCTGCCTCACCTTCGAAGTGGACTTCTTCGTGAAGCACGGCTTCGTGCAGATCGGTGAGACGCCGGTCGACGGCGATGTCTTCGGTGAGCTGCTGCGGTCAAAGGACGAGGGTGTGGCCGAGTTCCTCGACCTCGAACGAGTGAAACCGAACACCTTGGGCAACAGCCGGATGCTGTTGCATCTCTGACGCCGCTCCCCGGGCGCCTCCAGCACAACAGTATGTCCGATACGTTCCCCGGTGGAAGACCGCGTACGGCGTGAGGGACCGGAGCAGTTCGGGCAAGGGGTTTGAGTTTTCCGGGAAAAGGCGGTTTGCTTTTACCGGTTATCCGTATTCGATGAAAGGGAAGCCGGTGGCACAGAAGGTTCAGGTCCTTCTTGTTGACGACCTCGACGGCGGCGAGGCGGATGAGACCGTGACGTTCGCACTCGATGGAGTGACTTACGAGATCGATCTCACCACCGACAACGCCGACAAGCTGCGCGGCCTGCTGAGCCCCTACGTGGACGGCGGCCGGCGCACCGGCGGCCGTGCAGGGCGTGGCCGCACCGTGAAGGCCGCCTCCCGCGGCGGCTCCGCGAGCCAGGACACCGCGAAGATCCGTGCCTGGGCCAAGGAGGCGGGCTACGAGGTCAACGACCGCGGCCGCGTCCCGGCGCAGATCCGCGAGGCGTACGAGAAGGAGCACGGCTGACCGGTCCGGCCGGTGCGCAGCCGGACCCGGTGGCAGGCGTTCGCCAGTGCGGACACCAGGGCCACCAGGCCGACGGGCCCCGTGGGGTCCCCGTCGGCCGGGCAACCCCCGACCGTCAGGGCGGGCAAGTGCGGCGCGCCCGTGTGGCTGTGCCCGCCCGTTCCGGGTGGACGCAGCCACACGGGCGCGCCGTCGTTCCGCCCGGTAAGCCCCTGCAGCGGCACCAGGTCCAGCGGGACGCCGGTCCACTCCAGCCAGTCCAGCAGGCCCGGGACCTCCGCGGCCCCGCCGGCGGCCACGTAGAACCGCATGCGCGGCCCCTCCAGCGCCACCGGCCCGGTCCTCCCCGGCGGGAAGCGGTCCAGCACCTCGTACCCGGCCGCGGCGGGCACGTCGAGGGCGTCCATGCCCGTCGTGCGCCGTGGTTCCGGGATGCGCCGGATGTCCTGAGAGGCCTGCATGTCCTGCGCAACGCCGCGGACCCGGCCGCGGTTACGAGAGCCGTCACCAGGAGTACCCGGGTGCCGGTATCCCGTCACTGTCCGTGAATTCCCCGGACGCAAGCCTGTTCGCCTGTAGCAGACAGGCGGCGCGCTTCCGGCATGGACTGTCGGTGGGAGCGGGTAAGAAATACCTAGTGGGAAGGGACGACGGGCATGTCGGACGGGCAGGGCGTTCGCCCTCGGCGTACTGGATAAAGGGCTATCCGCCTGGCCTGCGGGAACATCGTCTCGCACCATCAAGTTGTGGCTGTTGTCGACGGCGCGGGGGGTAAACGACCTCGCGAGGTGTCGACGGTTGAAGTGAGCTGCCCCGCTGTGCGGGACTAGCATGCGGAAGGACAGGGAGGGGACACGCCCCTAACTGCCCGACCGCTCTGAGGAGCGATTAACGATGTTCGAGAGGTTCACCGACCGCGCGCGGCGGGTTGTCGTCCTGGCTCAGGAAGAAGCCCGGATGCTCAACCACAACTACATCGGCACCGAGCACATCCTCCTGGGCCTTATCCACGAGGGTGAGGGTGTCGCCGCTAAGGCCCTGGAGAGCCTCGGGATTTCGCTCGAGGCGGTCCGCCAGCAGGTTGAGGAGATCATCGGTCAGGGCCAGCAGGCCCCGTCCGGTCACATCCCCTTCACCCCCCGGGCCAAGAAGGTCCTGGAGCTGTCGCTCCGCGAGGCCCTCCAGCTCGGCCACAACTACATCGGCACGGAGCACATCCTGCTCGGCCTGATCCGCGAGGGCGAGGGCGTCGCCGCCCAGGTCCTCGTGAAGCTGGGCGCCGATCTGAACCGGGTGCGGCAGCAGGTCATCCAGCTGCTCTCCGGTTACCAGGGCAAGGAGGCCGCCACCGCCGGCGGTCCCGCCGAGGGCACCCCCTCGACCTCGCTCGTCCTGGACCAGTTCGGCCGCAACCTCACTCAGGCCGCTCGTGAGACCAAACTCGACCCGGTCATCGGGCGCGAGAAGGAGATCGAGCGCGTCATGCAGGTGCTGTCGCGCCGCACCAAGAACAACCCCGTCCTGATCGGCGAGCCCGGCGTCGGCAAGACCGCCGTCGTCGAGGGCCTGGCCCAGGCCATCGTCAAGGGCGAGGTCCCGGAGACGCTGAAGGACAAGCAGCTCTACACGCTTGACCTCGGTGCCCTGGTCGCGGGCTCCCGCTACCGCGGTGACTTCGAGGAGCGCCTGAAGAAGGTGCTCAAGGAGATCCGCACCCGCGGCGACATCATCCTGTTCATCGACGAGCTCCACACCCTGGTGGGTGCGGGTGCCGCCGAGGGCGCGATCGACGCCGCCTCCATCCTGAAGCCGATGCTCGCCCGCGGTGAGCTGCAGACCATCGGCGCCACCACGCTCGACGAGTACCGCAAGCACCTGGAGAAGGACGCGGCCCTGGAGCGCCGCTTCCAGCCCATCCAGGTCGCGGAGCCGTCGCTGCCGCACACCATCGAGATCCTCAAGGGCCTGCGGGACCGCTACGAGGCCCACCACCGCGTGTCCATCACGGACGCCGCCCTGGTGGCCGCGGCGACCCTCGCCGACCGGTACATCTCGGACCGCTTCCTGCCGGACAAGGCGATCGACCTGATCGACGAGGCCGGTTCCCGGATGCGCATCCGCCGGATGACCGCTCCGCCGGACCTGCGCGAGTTCGACGAGAAGATCGCCGACGTGCGCCGGGAGAAGGAGTCCGCGATCGACTCCCAGGACTTCGAGAAGGCCGCCTCTCTCCGTGACAAGGAGAAGCAGCTGCTTTCCGCGAAGACCAAGCGGGAGAAGGAGTGGAAGGCCGGCGACATGGACGTCGTCGCCGAGGTCGACGAGGAGCTGATCGCCGAGGTCCTGGCCACCGCCACGGGCATCCCGGTCTTCAAGCTCACCGAGGAGGAGTCCTCGCGTCTGCTGCGCATGGAGGACGAGCTGCACAAGCGCGTCATCGGCCAGAAGGACGCGATCAAGGCCCTCTCGCAGGCCATCCGCCGCACGCGGGCCGGCCTGAAGGACCCCAAGCGCCCCGGTGGCTCGTTCATCTTCGCCGGCCCGTCCGGCGTCGGTAAGACCGAGCTCTCCAAGACGCTCGCCGAGTTCCTCTTCGGTGACGAGGACGCGCTGATCCAGCTCGACATGTCCGAGTTCAGCGAGAAGCACACCGTCTCGCGGCTCTTCGGCTCCCCGCCGGGATACGTCGGCTACGAGGAGGGCGGGCAGCTCACCGAGAAGGTGCGCCGCAAGCCGTTCTCCGTCGTCCTCTTCGACGAGGTCGAGAAGGCCCACCCGGACATCTTCAACAGCCTGCTGCAGATCCTGGAGGACGGTCGGCTGACCGACTCCCAGGGCCGGGTCGTGGACTTCAAGAACACGGTCATCATCATGACCACCAACCTCGGCACCCGGGACATCTCCAAGGGCTTCAACCTCGGCTTCGCGGCCGCGGGTGACGTCAAGACCGGGTACGAGCGGATGAAGGCCAAGGTCGGCGAGGAGCTCAAGCAGCACTTCCGTCCCGAGTTCCTGAACCGTGTCGACGACATCGTGGTCTTCCACCAGCTCAGCGAGGAAGACATCATCCAGATCGTCGACCTGATGATCGCCCGGGTGGACGAGCGCCTCAAGGACAAGGACATGGGCATCGAGCTCAGTCCCGAGGCCAAGTCGCTGCTCGCCAAGCGCGGATACGACCCGGTGCTGGGTGCCCGGCCGCTGCGCCGGACGATCCAGCGCGAGATCGAGGACGTGCTCTCCGAGAAGATCCTCTTCGGCGAGCTGCGCACCGGTCACATCGTGGTCGTGGGCACCGAGGGCGAGGGCGAGAACGTCAAGTTCACCTTCCGCGGTGAGGAGAAGGTGGCCGTCGCCGACGCCCCGCCGGTCGAGGCGGCCGGCAGCGGTGGCACGGGCCCGAACCTCAGCAAGGACGCCTAGTCGCGCGTCATCGAACACCGGGGCCGGCCCCGTCCGTACACGAGTACGGACGGGGCCGGCTCGTTTGTGTTCCCGATGAACCCACCCTTGTTGTGCTCGTCTGATTTATGGAAAGGTGAGCTCTGCTCGCGCGCGGGAATCCTTCAGTCTTCCTTCTCCGTGGGCCGGTGTCGCGCCGTCATTCCCGCAGGCATTCCCGATGAGCTGCTCCAGGCGAAGGGGGAGAGCACACCTCCCGGTGCCCCGGTCCCGCGTCCCCCCACCCAGCTGCGTGCCCGTCGGTGGAATGGTTCGTACTTTTCCCGGCGCGGCGAACGCGGAAGGAAACGCTCGTTGAAGGATTCGCTCTCCTCGAATTCCCCGCACCCCGGCCATTTGTTCGACGTTCCGGACGAGGCCCTGTCGGTGGAGCTCAGAAACTTCTCGGGAAAGAAAGCCGTCCACCAGCCCTTCGAGGAGTTGCTGGCCCGCCATTGGCGGCCGGTCCACGAGTACGCGGAGCTGTGCGCCGTGTCCGGGCACACGGCGGGCATCCTCGCGTCGGCCGCCTTCACCCGGGTCTTCGTCGACACGCTGCGGCTGACCGGCCCCTCGTCCGCCTGGCGCCCGGAACTGCTGGTCACCGTCCACCGCATCGCGGAGGAATGGGCCACGGACCGCCGTCGTGCCTCCCTGCACCGCGGACTGCGGATGCGCGGGGACCAGGCCGATCCGCGCCTGGCCGTCCCGGACAACCGCCGGCTGGTCCATCGGGCGTTCCAGCGGCTCCCCGAACCGGCCCGCTGCCTGCTCTGGCACGTCGAGGTCGACGCGGAGAACCTGGCCGTACCGGCCGCCCTCCTCGGTGTCGGCCAGGAGAAGGCCGCGGGGCAGCTGGAGCTCGCACGCACCCGCTTCCGCGAGGCCTGTGTCCAGGCCCACCGGGACCTGGCTCCGTACGAGAGCTGCCTGCAGTTCAGCCGGCTGCTGGACATCTCCATCCACCGCGGCGGCGCCGGGCTCGTGCCCGACCTGCAGCGCCACATCGCCAAATGCGACCACTGCCGGTACGCCGCGGAGCAACTCGACCACTCCGGGGACCGCTTGGGCGCGCTGATCGCCGAGGCGGTCCTGGTCTGGGAGGCACGGGCTTACCTCGACTCCCGCCCGGCGCGCCGGGCGGCGCGTGACAACGATGCCGCGGCCGCTCAGGCCGGTCGCTCCGGTGGTCAGGCCGGGCGGCGGCACGGCGGCCGGCGCCGGAGGCCCGGCGGGCTGCTGCGCGGCCGTGGGCGGCCGGGAGCGGCCGGTGCGACGGCCCTGGGGGTCGGCGGCGTCGTGCTGGTCGTGGCCGCCGTCGCCGGTCTCGCCGGGCTCCTGTCGGACGGCGGAACCGACGACCGGGCCTCGGCGGGCGTCTTCCCGGGCGCGTCCGCCGGTACTTCGGCCGCCGGTTCTGCTTCCGGTTCCGGTGCCGGTTCCGCCTCACCCACGGCCTCGTCGTCCGGCACCGGCACCGGACGCGGCTCCGGCGGCGTCACCGCCGACCCGGCGCCGGGCGGCGGACTGCGTGGGCGGCTGCGCAATCAGGGCAGCGGCCTGTGCGTCGACCTGGCCGGGCGCGGCACGGTCCTGGGCACCACGGCGCTCACCGCGGTGTGCGACTCCGGGACCACCCAGTTCTGGACGTACGAGCGGGACGGGCTGCTGCGCAGCGTCGCCGAGCCCTCGTACTGCCTCAACTCGCACCGCGGCGCTGCGCTCGAACTGGGTCTGTGCACCGCCTCGTTCGTCACCGGTGCCGAGGACGTGCGCTACGACCTGACGCTCACCGGCGATCTCGTGCCGCGCTGGAACCAGCAGCTGGCCGTCGCACCGGACAGCGGGCGGCGCGGCGCCGGGGTCGTCCTGGCACCGCGCGACGGCCGCTCCGCCCAGCGCTGGTCCCTGGACGCCTCGGTCGAGCCGTCCCGCTTTCGGTCCGTCGCCCTCGGCCGCCCACCCGTCGTACGTGTCGCACTGAATTCCGCAGAAGAAAGGCCGTGAGGGCTTTTTCCGGTGCGTGGCGCAGGCCACGGGACTTTGGTCCCCAGGGGCGGTCCTTCGTCCCTCGGGGGCCATTTCCTTTGGTCCTTTGGGCGGTGACCTGACCCACGTGACCTGGGACACGTACGAAGGGCAATAGGAGAAGCGGCCCCGTGGAACGGGTAGCCGGACGGTACCGAAGGCAATTCCTACGATGCCGCATAGTGGATGCGGGGGTTTGTCCTCGCCTGGAATTCCGGGTTACCTGTGACTCGCGGCCGACAACCGCGAGACTTTTCCGGCTATTCCCGCGAGGTATTGCGAATGCTCAAGCCCGACTTCTCCAACTCCGTCATCCGCGGCCGCGGCGCCGCCGTGACCGCCGGCGTCGTGGCGTCGCTGGCGCTCGGCGCGGTGGGCACGGCTTCGGCCGCGACCCAGGACGCGGGGCTGCTGGGGATGGGCGCAGCCGGCAAGCTGGCCAAGGCCACCCGTGCCCAGGCCGACGGGCAGCAGCGCGCCGCCGTGGCCGGCCAGGCCGACCGCCACGCGCGCACCCGGCTGCACGCGACGCACGTGGCGCGGCTCTCCGTCGCCTGGATGAAGCCCGTCAAGCACTACCAGCTCTCGGCCGGCTACATGAAGAACGGTGCGCACTGGGCGCACAAGCACTCCGGCCAGGACTTCGCGGTCGCCATCGGCACCGATGTGCACGCCGTGCACAGCGGCACCGTCGTGACGGCCGGCTGGGGCGGCGCCTACGGCAACAACATCGTCATCCGCCACAGCGACAACACGTACTCGCAGTACGGCCACCTGTCGAAGATCAAGGTCCGCGTCGGTGAGCACGTGAACACCGGCGAGGAGATCGCGCTGTCCGGCAACACCGGCAACAGCACCGGCCCGCACCTGCACTTCGAGATCCGTACGACCCCGTACTACGGCTCGTCGGTGAGCCCGCTGCCCTTCCTGCGGGCCGAGGGCGTCTCGGTCTGATCCGGCGGTGGCCGACCGTATCCGCCCGCTCCGCCCTACCCCCGGTCGTCCCGGTAGGTCTCGGCGATGAGCCCCTGGGCGACCTCGAGGACGGCCGCGCGCTTCTCCTCGGGGTCGCCCTCGATGTCCTGCATCGTGAACATGCCCGCGTGCATGGCGAAGACGGCGGTGATCGAGCGGACCTGGTCGGTCAGCGGGGCCTCGGGGTCGCGCAGCAGTGCGTGCACGGCGAACAGCTTGGACTTGAAGGCCTCGCCGATGCTGAGGTCGCGGACCGTGGCCTGGTTCTCCTGGAGGAAGCGGAAGAGCGGGCCCGAGGTCCACAGCGCCTCGCTGTAGCGGCGCAGCACCTCGTACTTGGTCTCCAGGCTGCGGGGCTGGTCGGCCGCCCACTCGATCAGCTCGTCGACCGGGGAGGTCAGGTCCTCCACGATGCCGATGAGGATGTCTTCCTTGGTCTTGAAGTGGTAGTACAGCGCCGCCTTGGTCACGTCGAGGTGCTCGGCGATCTCGCGCAGCGAGGTCTTCTCGTACCCCTGCTGGGCGAACAGTTCGAGCGCGACGTCCTGGATGCGACGGCGCGTATCACCTCTGCGTACGTGCGGCGTGGCCATGGGCGAACTTTAACTTACTTGACGCCCGGCTAGTAAGCGGCTTACATTCAGGATGCCCCGGGCAACTAGCCGGGCGGCAGGTAAGCGACTCACGACAAGTGCGTGACAAGTAGGGGAGCTTGTAATGGCGGACACCGCCGAGGCACCGCAGCGCAGTGTGCGCGTGGTGCTGTTCGGGCTGATGATCGCGATGCTGCTCGCGATGCTCGACAACATGATCGTCGGCACCGCGATGCCCACCATCGTCGGCGAACTGGGCGGCCTGGAACACCTGTCGTGGGTGGTCACCGCTTACACCCTGGCGACGGCCGCGTCGACGCCCATCTGGGGCAAGCTCGGCGACATGTACGGCCGCAAGGGCATCTTCATGGCGTCGATCGTGATCTTCCTGGTCGGCTCCGCGCTGTCCGGCATGGCGCAGGACATGGGCCAGCTGATCGCCTTCCGCGCCATCCAGGGCCTGGGCGCCGGCGGTCTGATCGTCGGTGTCATGGCGATCATCGGTGACCTGATCCCGCCCCGCGAGCGCGGGAAGTACCAGGGCATGATGGCCGGCGTCATGGCGGTCGCCATGATCGGCGGCCCGCTGGTCGGCGGCAGCATCACCGACAACTGGGGCTGGCGCTGGAGCTTCTACATCAACCTGCCGCTGGGCGTGGTCGCGCTCTTCGTGATCTCGGCGGTGCTGCACCTGCCGAAGAAGCGGATCAAGGCGCGCATCGACTACCTCGGCGCGGCGCTGCTCACCGTCAGCATCACCTCGCTGGTGCTGCTGACCACGTGGGGCGGCAACCAGTACTCCTGGGGCTCGGCCCAGATCCTCGGCCTGCTGGTCCTCGGCCTGGTCACCCTCGCCGCGTTCATCTACGCCGAGACCCGCGCCGCGGAGCCCGTGCTGCCGCTGCACATCTTCCGCAGCCGCAACTTCGCGCTGATCTCCGTGATCGGCTTCCTGGTCGGCTTCGTGATGTTCGGCGCGATGACCTTCCTGCCGCTGTTCCAGCAGACCGTGCAGCACGCCTCCGCCACCAACTCCGGCCTGCTGCTCCTGCCGATGCTGCTGTCGATGATGGTGGTCTCGCTCATCGCGGGCCGGGTCACCACGCAGACCGGCAAGTACAAGATCTTCCCGATCATCGGCGGTGCCCTCATCGCGGTCGGCCTCTACCTGCTGTCGACGATGGACACCGGCACCAGCCGCTTCGTCTCCGGCGTGTGGATGGCCGTGCTCGGCGCGGGCATGGGCTTCCTGATGCAGATCACGATGCTCATCGCGCAGAACAGCGTCGAGATGAAGGACATCGGCGTCGGGTCCTCGTCCTCCACCCTGTTCCGCACCATCGGCGGCTCGTTCGGTGTCGCGCTGTTCGGCGCGATCTTCGCGCACCAGGTGCAGGACTCCATGAGCGCCAGCCTCGGCAGCGCCGGTGGATCGGCGGCGTCCGGCCCGGCCCAGATGGACATGGCGAGCCTGGCCAAGCTCCCGGAGCAGGTGCAGCAGGCCTACTTCCACGCGGTCGCCAACGGCACGCACCACGTCTTCCTGTGGGGTGCGGTGCTCAGCCTGATCGGCTTCGCCGCGGCGTTCTTCGTCAAGGAGATCCCGCTGCGCGGTGGCCCGTCCGCGAAGGCCGGCGAGGACAAGAGCGGCGAGCAGGAGGTCGTGGCGGCCGTCGAGGCCTTCTGAGCCCTGGCCCCACCCGCCCGCTCCCGCTGTGACCCGTGCTCGCACGGGGGTCGCTGTCCGACCCCCGTGCGAGCATCGTCGTATGGCGGCGAACCTCGGGCTTCTGCGGCAGCTGCGGCTGGCCAAGGACGCGATGGACCGCGACTGGGCCCAGCCGCTGGACCTGGACGCGGTGGCCGCGCACGCCGGTTACTCCCGCTACCACTTCGTGCGCTCCTTCAAAGCGGTGTACGGGGAGACGCCCGGGCAGTACCTGAGCCGGCGCCGCATCGAGCGCGCCCAGGAGATGCTGCGCACGGCGGACCTGGCGGTCACCGAGATCTGCACGCTCGTCGGCTTCTCCAGCCTCGGCACCTTCTCCAGCCGCTTCAAGCGGCACACCGGGCTCACCCCGACCGAGTACCGCGGCACGCATCTCGGCCGGGGCGCCGCCCTGATACCCGGGTGCTACGCGCTGTTCTGGGCCGGCGGATTCCGCAATTCCGGAGAAGCGCCGTGAGACGGCCCGCGCCTAGCGTGGAGGGGCAAGCACGCGACCCCCTCAGGAGCAGGTCATGACCACTGGGATCACCGGTATCTCCATCGTCACCGTCTGGGTGCAGGACCAGGAACGCGCCAAGGAGTTCTACACCGACAAGCTCGGCTTCGAGGTACGCACGGACATGAGCATGGGGGCGATGCGCTGGCTGACCGTGGGTCCCAAGGAGCAGCCCGACGTCGAGATCACCCTCATGGTGCCCGGCCCGCCCGCGCTCGACCCGGAGTCCGCCGAGCAGCTCAGGTCGCTGGTCGCCAAGGGCGTCCTCGGCGCGGGTGTGCTCCGCACCGACGACATCCACGCCACCTACCGCGACCTCAAGGGCAAGGGCGTCACGTTCCTCCAGGAACCCCAGGAGCGCCCGTACGGCACCGAGGCGATCATGCGGGACGACTCCGGCAACTGGTTCAGCCTCACCCAGCGGCGCGACGGGCTGGACCTCACCAAGGACTGGGCCGACGGCACGCAGGAGCAGGCCGACGGCTGACGCGCCCGGGTCCCGGGGGCTCGGCCCGACCGGGCCCGGCTAGTCGCGGGGGAGGAGGAGCCGGGCGACGGCGCCGCCGCCGGCGGATGCGGGGGCGTTGCGGAAGGTGAGGCGGGCGCCGAGGACGCGGGTCTGGCCGGTGGCGATGGTGAGGCCGAGGCCGTGACCGCCCCCGGCGCGGTCGCTGCTGCCGGTGCGGAAGCGGCTCGGGCCGTCGTGGAGCAGGTCCTCGGGGAAGCCCGGGCCGTGGTCGCGGACCTCCAGGTAGGGGCCGGCGACCGTGACCTCGATGGGCGGCCGGCCGTGCCGGGCGGCGTTGCCGAGCAGGTTGGCCAGTACGCGTTCCAGACGCCGGGGGTCGGTGCGCACGACGGCGTCGTCGCGTACGTCGACGGTGGCCGCGGGCACCACCGCGGCGACGCGCCGGCGCACGAAGTCGCCGAGCGCGACGTCCTGGAGGTCGGCCTGCTCGGCGGCGCCGTCGAGCCGGGCGACCTCCAGCACGTCCTCGACCAGGGTGCGCAGCGCCTGCGCCCGGTCCCGGACCAGCTCCGCGGGGCGGCCCGGCGGCAGCAGCTCGGCGGCGGTGACCAGACCGGTCACCGGGGTGCGCAGTTCGTGGGCGATGTCGGCGGTGACCCGGCGTTCGGCCTCCAGCCGCCCGGCCAGGGCGTCCGCCATGGCGTCCACCGCGCGCGCGAGTTCGTCCGTCTCGTCGCGGACCCGGCCCCCGATGGCCTCCCGCACCCGGACCCGGGTCTCCCCGTCGGCCACCCGGCCCGCGGCCACGGCGGCCTTGCGGAGCCGGCGGGACAGCTGGCCGCCGATGAGCACGCCGAGCGCGGTGCCGCCGACCACGACCGCCGTGGAGCCGATGACCAGCGCCTGGTCCAGGTCCTCCAGGACCGAGAAGCGGTCGGTGAAGGTGGTCTTCAGCGACAGGATCTTGCCGTCCGCGAGCGGGGTCTCGGCCCACACCATGGGCGCGCCGCCGGCGTCGGCGACGTAGGTGGCCCGCTTGCCCTCGCGGGCCAGCCGCTTGAGCGGGGCCGGCAGAGCCGGGTCGTTCAGCTGGGCGTCGATGGTGAGCCGGCCGGTGGACTCGTAGATCCGCTGCGCGAACTGCACCCGCTCGTTCTGCACGTCACGGGAGTTCTCGATCATGCTGGCGCGGGCCGCGTTGTGCACCACCAGGCTCAGGACGAGCGCGACCAGGGCCGACACCACGGCGATCGCCGCGCACACCTTCCAGCGCAGACCGACCTTCGGCAGTGGGCGGAGTCCGCCGGCCCGGCGCGCGGTCACCGGGCTCAGCCCCGCAACTTGTAGCCGAAGCCGCGCACCGTCTCGATCCGGTCCTGGCCGACCTTGGCGCGCAGTCGCTGTACGTGGACGTCCACGACGCGCGTGTCGCCGCCCCACGCGTAGTCCCAGACCCGCTCCAGCAGCCGGTCCCGCGACAGCACGGTGCCCGGCGCCGCCGAGAACTCCAGCAGCAGCCGCATCTCCGTCGGGGTCAGCGCCAGCCGCTCACCGCCGCGCCGCACCTCCATGCCCTCCGGGTCCACCTCCAGGTCGCCGAAGGCCAGCACCCCGGACCCGGCCGGCTCCTCACCGGCCGCGGCCAGCCGGAAGCGGCGCAGCACGGCCCGCATCCGGGCGGTGAGCACGGCCCCGTCGAAGGGCTTGGTCACGTAGTCGTCGGCGCCCGCCTCCAGGCCGAGCACCACGTCGATCGCGTCGGCCCGCGCCGACAGCATGATCACCGGCACCGTGGACTCGTCGCGGATACGCCGGCACAGGCTCACCCCGTCCAGCCCCGGCACCATGACGTCCAGCAGCGCCAGGTCGGGCCGGCGGGCACGGAACGCGTCCAGCCCGGACAGGCCGTCGGGCACGGCGGTGACCTCGAAGCCGTCCCGCTCCAGCGCCAGCGTGGTGGCCTCGCGGATGACGTCGTCGTCCTCGACGAACAGGACGTGCGTGTCAGCCATGGGAGGTGTCCTCGTCGCCGGCCTCGTAGTCGCGATGGCTGAAGGAGGTCTCCTCGAAGCGCGTCCCGTTCCACCGGTAGGTGGTGATGTCCTCGCCGGAGGGGTTCGACACGGCGTCCTGCGGCTCGTACACCTGGTGGGTGACCTTGAGGCTGCTGTCGCTGATCTCGGCGTAGACGGGGGGCTGCTCGTCGGCGAAGACGTTGACGTACTTCCCGTGCTCCCGGCGGTAGACGTAGGCGCCGATGCCCACCCCGTCACCGCAGGTCGAGACGGTGACCACGAGGTCGGCCGCGTTCCTGCCGGTCAGGTCGCCGTAGCGGTCGTCGACGGGGTACAGGACCTCGGCGCCCCGGGCGGTCGGCACCGGGGTCCGCGCGACCGGGGTCCGCGGGGCGGGCACGGTCCCGGTGCCGCCGTCGCGGGCGGCCGATCCGGGGACCGACGAGGCGGCCACGCACGCCACCAGCCGGGCGCGGATGTCCTCGGCGACCTTGGGATCGGACTTCACCAGCCGCACCGCGTCCGCGACGGGCGTGCGGGCCGCGGCCGGGGGGACACCGCCGGAGGTCTTGCGCGCCGGCGGTGTCGGCGCGGCGCCGGTGGGCAGGGGGGCCGGCACCGCGAGCGTCGAGGAGAGGACGGTGCCCTCCTCCCGCACCCCGCCGGCGTCACGGCAGCTGGTCACGGCGACCAGCGCCGACCCGCACACCGCTACCGCGGCGACGGCGGCGCCGACCGGGACTATGCTGCGGCGCACACACCCTCCGTCCTGACGTCTGCGGACCCTTCGGACCCTTCGGACTTCCCGTACCCGTTGCCCTGCCCCTCGAGGTCGGCGCGCAGTCGCGCCAGCGCCCGGTGCAGGGTGCTCTTCACGGTACCCACCGACATGCCCAGAGCGTGCGCCGTCTCCTCCGTGCTCAGCTGCCGGTAGTGGCGCAGCAGCACCACCTGGCGCTGCTTCGGCGCCAGGCACTGCAGCGCGTCCAGCAGCATGGCGCGGTCCGCGCGCTGCTCGGCGCCGTCGTCCACCGCGCCCTCGGGCAGCTCGGGGGTCGGCACCTCCTCCAGGCGCCGGGCCCGCCACCACTCGGTACGGGTGTTGATCATCACCCGGCGCATGTAGGCGTCGGCGAGGTTCTTGTCGGCGATGGCGTCCCACCGCGGGTAGGTGCGCGCAAGCGCGGTCTGGACGAGGTCCTGCGCGTCGATCGGGTCCGGGACGAGGCGGCGGGCGCTGCGCAGCAGGGCGTCCTGACGGCTCCGTACGTACTCCTCGAAGTCCATCACCTGGGCTGACCCCTGGCCGTTCGCCCCCATGGCGTCCCTCCGCTCCGTGCGTTCCATCACGACGCGGCCGACGCTACGGAGGGCATGTACGGCTTTCGCCACCGCAGCCGCACAGCGGCCGCACAGGAACCCATCGGTTGTGTAACGACCGGACCTTCCGGGTACGGAAGAAGGCCCGCGACGGCCCCGGAGCGGAGGGCGGGCTCAGCCCGGCAGCCGGTACACCCCGCCCGCCAGGGGCTCCACCAGGCCGTCGGAGACCAGCCCGTCCAGGGCGCGGGCGCGCTGCACCGGCTCGTGCCAGACCGCGTCCAGGACCGCCTGCGGCACGGGGGCGGTCGCGTCGCGCAGCACCGCCAGCAGCTTGCCGCGGACCTGCCGGTCGGTTCCCGCGTACGTCTGGCCGCGGCGCGGCGGGCCCTCGTGCGCGGGAGAGCCGGCCAGCCGCCAGGCGCACTGCGCGGCGATCGGGCAGCGCACGCACTCCGGGCCGCGCGCGGTGCAGATGAGGGCGCCCAGTTCCATCGTGGCCGCGGCCCAGCGGGCGGCGGTGGCCTCGTCGGCGGGGAGCAGGCGCTGGGCGACCTTGCGCTCGGCGGCGGTCGTGGCGTTCGGCGGGTACTCCACGCCGGTCACCGCGCGCGCGAACACCCGCCGCACGTTGGTGTCCAGCACGGCGTGCCGCTGCCCGTAGGCGAACGAGGCGACGGCCGCGGCCGTGTACTCGCCGATGCCCGGGAGGGCCAGCAACTCGGCGTGATCGGTGGGGACATGACCGTCGTGGAGGTGCGCGATCGCGGTGGCGGCGGCGTGCAGCCGCAGCGCCCGGCGCGGATAGCCCAGCCGGCCCCAGGCGCGGACCGCCTCGCCGGGCGGCTCGGCGGCGAGCGCGGCCGGATCGGGCCAGCGCTCCAGCCACTGCTCGTACACCGGCAGCACCCGGGAGACCGGCGTCTGCTGCAGCATGAACTCGCTCACCATGACGCCCCAGGCGCCTGCCTCCGGGCGGCGCCACGGCAGGTCCCGGGCGTTCTCGTCGAACCAGTCGATCACGGGGGAGTGAAGATCACGGTGCTCGTTCATAGCGTCACCGATCCTACGGCCCCGGAACCCGCCCGGCGGGCAGGGGAGATCTGCTGATCAATCACACAAGTTGCCTGCGTGCCGCGCGTGCCTTGGTCCGATTCAAGGGAAAGCGCATAAGGTTTGCGCGTGGGCTCTGTGCGCAATCCCGTGGGACCTCTCCCGTCCTCCATCTACTGGCGACGACGGGCTGTTGTGCTGCTCCTCCTCCTGGTGATCACCGCGTTGGTGGTGTGGGCCGTCAACTTCCGTGACGGCGGCGGCGGAAACAGGGCGGACGGTCCCGGCGGTCGCACCCCCGTACCCTCCATCACGCCCGGTCCGTCCGCCAGCGGCCCGCTCAACAGCTCGCGTCCCGGCGGCTCGGTCGGCGGTGGCTCCTCGGACGGCGGTTCCACCGACGGGGCCGGTGACTCCGGTGCCACGGACGGCAGTTCGTCCGGCGGCGACGCCGGTGACACCGGCGGCAGCGGCGCGGACGGCGGTGCGGGCGCGGACGGCGGCTCGGCGTCCGGCGGCACCGACTCCTCGTCCGGCGGCGGCGTTTCCGGCAGCGGCGGCAGCGGCAGCGGGGGCGGCGCGCAGCTTCCCGCCGGCTCCAGCCTCCCCGACTGCACCTCCTCGTCGGTCACGCTCAGCCTGCGCAGCGAGCACAACTCCTACGAGCCCGGTGAGAAGCCCACGTTCATGCTCACCGCCACCAACTCCTCCGGTGTCGGCTGCAAGCTGGACTTCGGGGCGACCGCGGCCGTCTTCACCGTCTCCGACGTGGACGACAACCACCGCTGGGCGAGCGACGACTGCCCCAGGAGCCGCTCCGGCTACCTGCTGCAGGTACCGGCCAACAGCTCGACCACCTACGAGCTGCGCTGGGACCGCACGACCAGCGCGCCGCAGTGCGCGACCCCCAAGGTCCGGACCGCGCCGCTGGGCACCTACCTCGTGGAGGCGCGGCTGCCGGGCTTCCAGCCCAAGCAGACGTCCTTCGTCCTGAAGGACGCCTGACCGACGCGGGCGTCAGGCCGGCCGACGCACCGGCCCGGGGCATTCCGGGCGGCGGGCGCCGGACCGGCCGTCAGACGTAGCGCTCCAGGATCGAGGACTCCGCCAGGCGCGACAGGCCCTCGCGGACGGAGCGGGCGCGGGCCTCGCCGACACCGTCGACGGTCTGCAGATCGTCCACGCTGGCCGCCAGCAGCTTCTGCAGCCCGCCGAAGTGCTCCACCAGGCGCTCCACGATCGTGTTCGGCAGCCGCGGCACCTTGGCCAGCAGCCGGTAGCCGCGCGGCGACACCGCGGAGTCCAGCGCCTCGGGGGAGCCGGCGTAGCCCAGCGCCCTTGCCACGGTGGGCAGTTCGAGGAGCTCGCCCTGCGGGAGCGAGTCCAGCTCGGACAGCGCCTCGCTGACCGTGCGGCTGCGCTTGGCGGTCGGCTCGGGCACGTAGTCGCGCACGACGAGCTCGCGCTCGGGCTCGACGCCCGCGATCAGCTCGTCCAGCTGGAGCGAGAGCAGCCGTCCGTCGGTGCCCAGCTCGACCACGTACTCCGCGATCTCGGTGGCGATGCGGCGCACCATCTCCAGGCGCTGCGCGACCGCGGTGACGTCACGGACGGTGACCAGGTCCTCGATCTCCAGGGCGGAGAGCGTGCCCGCGACCTCGTCCAGCCGCAGCTTGTAGCGCTCCAGGGTGGCCAGCGCCTGGTTGGCGCGGGACAGGATCGCCGCGGAGTCCTCCAGGACCCGGCGCTGACCGTCGACGTACAGCGCGATCAGCCGCATCGACTGGCTGACGGAGACGACCGGGAAACCGGTCTGGATGGAGACCCGCTGCGCGGTGCGGTGCCGGGTGCCGGTCTCCTCGGTGGGGATCGCGGCGTCCGGGACGAGCTGGACACCGGCCCGCAGGATCTTGGTGATGTCCTTGTCGAGGATGAGGGCGCCGTCGAGCTTGCACAGCTCGCGCAGGCGCGTCGCGGAGAACTCGACGTCCAGGACGAAACCGCCGGTGCACAGCGACTCGACGAGCTTGTCCATGCCCAGGACGATCAGGCCGCCGGTGTTGCCGCGCAGGACCCGTTCCAGGCCGTCGCGCAGGCTGGTGCCGGGTGCCACGGCGCTCAGGGAGGCGCGCATCAGGCTGTCAGTACCGGAGCCCTCGCGACCCCAGGCTTTGCCGGGAGCTGCCGCCCGGTCATTGGCTGCCACTGCTCTCCTCCGGTCGTACGGATGCCCGGATGGGCGAGACCAGGGCAAAGTTTACCGTCGGAAGGCTCACGGACGGGGGGCCCTCTTGGGCAGGACGCGCAAGGCGTCCCCTATGTCCGTCACCTCCGTCACCTTCATCCCCGCCGGAATCCGGCCCGGGTCCGGCGGAACGAGGGCGTGGGTGAAGCCCAGCCGGGCCGCCTCGGCGAGCCGCCGCTGCACGCCGGTGACCCGTCTGACCTCGCCCGCCAGGCCCACCTCGCCCACGGCGACCAGGTTCTTCGGCAGCGGGGTGTCGATCGCGGCACTGGCCAGCGCCAGGGCCACGGCGAGGTCCGCGGCGGGCTCGCCGAGCTTCACGCCGCCGACGGTGGCGGTGTAGATGTCCTGCTTGCCGATCGACCGGATGCGGCCGCGCTGCTCCAGCACCGCCAGCATCATCGACACGCGCGAGGTCTCCAGGCCGGAGGTCGTACGGCGCGGCGAGGGGATCTGGGTGTCCACGGTCAGCGCCTGCACCTCGGCGACCAGCGGGCGCTTGCCCTCCAGCGTGACCGTCAGGCAGGTGCCGGGCACCGGCTCGTCGCGCCGGGTCAGGAACAGGCCCGAGGGGTCGGTCAGGCCGGTGATGCCCTCGTCGTGCAGTTCGAAGCAGCCGACCTCGTCGGTGGCGCCGTAGCGGTTCTTGATCCCCCGGATCAGCCGCAGGCGGGCGTGCCGGTCGCCCTCGAAGGACAGCACCACGTCCACCAGGTGCTCCAGCAGCCGGGGCCCGGCGATCGCTCCGTCCTTGGTGACGTGGCCGACGAGCAGCGTCGACATGCCGCGCTCCTTCGACGCCCGGATGAGCGCGCCGGCGACCTCGCGGACCTGGGCCATGCCGCCGGGGGCGCCGTCGATCTCCGGCGAGGCGATGGTCTGGACCGAGTCCAGGACGAGCAGCGAGGGCTTGACGTCGTCCAAGTGCGCCAGCACCGCCGAGAGGTCGGTCTCGGCGGCGAGGTAGAGGTCGTCGGACAGGGCGCCGATGCGGTCGGCCCGCAGCCGCACCTGCGAGGCGGACTCCTCACCGGTCACGTAGAGCGTGCGCGCCTCGGGCCCGGCCGCCTTCGCGGCGACGTCCAGCAGCAGCGTCGACTTGCCGACGCCGGGCTCGCCCGCCAGCAGCACCACCGCGCCGGGGACCAGCCCCCCGCCCAGCACCCGGTCCAGCTCCGGGACGCCCGTGCTGCGCGCGGTCGCCTGGCGGCCGTCCACCTGGCCGATCGGCTTCGCCGGTGTCGTGACGCGGCCCGCGGCGGTCGTGCGCACCGGCGAGGCGCCGCCGTACTCCTCGATCGTGCCCCACGCCTGGCACTCGCCACAGCGGCCGAGCCACTTGACGGTCGTCCAGCCGCACTCAGTGCAGCGGTAGGACGGTCGGTCCTTTGACGCGGGGCGAGTCCGGGCAGCCATGCCGTGCACGGTATCGGTAACCACTGACAGCGCGGCCGTCCCGGGGACGCCGTCGTCCGCCGCCGTCCCGCCGCCGTTCTGCCGCTGCCCCCCGATTCCCGCCGCGGAGCGCTCGCGCACACGGCCGATCCATCGCCCCGGAGGGTGATCGGGGTGTGCTCTTTCGGGCGGGATCACCACCCAATTGGGTTAAAGCCCGCCGTGACGGCTGAGGGTGTACGGACCGTGGGCCTACCGTCACGGAGTGATGAGCAGCAGGCCTGAGACACCCTCGCAGACAACCGGCGCGCACCGCCGACACCGCGCGCCGGTCCAGCGCGGCCGCGCCGCGGCGGGCGGCGGGACCGGCCCGGCGGCGGGGCGGCGCCGGCTCCGGCCGAACGGCACGCTGCCCTCGCAGCCGCCCGCCCACTACGAGCCGTACCTGGACGGGCTGTTCACCTACTGCCTGTCGGTGCTGTGCGAGCACGACGCCGCGGCCGTGGCCGTCGGCGACGTGCTGGCGGTCGCCGAGCGGCAGCGTGCCCGGCTGCGCAACCCCGAACTGCGCCGCCCCTGGCTGTACGCGCTGGCCCGCTGGGCCTGCCTGCGCACGCTGGCCGACGGCCGCCCGGCGTCGGTGAAGGCCTCCGCCGAGGTGGCCGCCCGGCGCCGCGGCGAGCTGTCGGCGCTGGCCTGGCCGGAGGCGGCCGGCACGACGCCCGAGCAGCGCGAGGTGCTGGAGCTGGCGGTACGCCACCAATTGGCCCCGCACGAGGTCGCGCTGGTCGTCGGCCTGGATCCGGACGCCACCCGGGCGCTGCTCGCGCAGGCCGCCTGCGAGGTGGAGCGGACCCGGGCCGCCCTGGCCGTCGTGGAACTGGGCAACTGCCCGGCGGTCGCCCGGCTCGCCGGGGACGCCCGGGTGCTGCTCGGCACGGCCCTGCGCCGCGAGCTCGTCCACCATGTCGACGTCTGCTCGCACTGCCGGCTGACCGCGGAGCGCGCGGTCGCCGCCGGCCCGTGGCCGGGTCTGGCGACCACCGCGGCGACGGCCGTGCTGGCCACCATCGAGGCCCCGCGCTCGGCCGCGTACGCCGCCCTGCTGCACGCCATGCGCGGCGGCGTCGGGCGCGCCCGCCAGGGTACTCCGCGCTTCGACCGGCGCGGCTTCCCCATGGACCTGAAGGAACGCACCGCGCGCCGCGCCCGGATGCGGCACCGCGCGGTGACCTCCACCGTCGTCGCGGCGGTGGTGGCGGCCCCGGTGCTGGCGCTGTGGGCCGCGTACCACGGGGCGCCGCTGGCCCCGGGCCAGAAGGGGGAGGGTTCCTTCACCGCGGCGGACGGCGACGGGCTGGACGGCTTCCCCTACGAGAAGGCCGGTGCCGCGGGCAGCGCGGAGCGCGGGCGTTCCCAGCGCGGCGGCCATGGACGGCTGTCGGTGTCGGTCGCCTCGGCCTCCCCCGAAGCGCCGGACGCCTCCCCGTCGGCCGGCAGGCACGCTTCGGCGTCGCCGTCGAGCCGTGCCACGAAGGGCGCCGACGCGGACGGCGACCACGGCGGCCGCCCTGCCCACCGTGAGGGACGGCTCGTCGTCGCCGCCCGCACCGAGGGCGACGTGACCGTCATCACGCTCACGGCGGAGGGCGACCGGGCCGTGCGCTGGTCCGCCGCGCGCTCGGCGCCCTGGCTGCACCTCAGCCGGCGGCACGGCATGCTGCGGCCGGGGGACTCCACGACGATCACGGTGTCGGTGGACCGCGACCGGGAGCCGGTGGGCGCGTGGACCGCGCGGATCGTCTTCGACCCCTCGGGCGGTGTCGTCACCATCCACGGGACGGGAACCCCGTCGCAGCCCCCGTCCCCCGACCCCTCGCCCAGGCCGTCCACGTCCCCCACGCCGGATCCCTCGCCGTCCGGCTCGCCCAGCGGCGAGCCCTCCGGATCCCCGTCGTCCTAGTTCGTTGCCCGGCCCTCGCCCTCGCCCGCGCCGGGCCCCGAGGCCGGGTCGGCCGGGTGCGGTGCCATCGGCAGCAGCGAGGCGAGGCGCTGCTCACAGAGCTCGACGAGCGCCGCGTACCCCTGCGTGCCCATGAGTTCGGTCAGTTCCGCGCGGTACGAGACGTAGACCGGGTCGCCCGCGCCGTGCGCCGAGCGCGCGCCGGTGCACCACCAGTGCAGATCGTGGCCGCCCGGGCCCCAGCCGCGCCGGTCGTACTCCCCGATGGAGATCTGCAGCACGCGCGTGTCGTCGGGCCGGTCGATCCAGTCGTACGTCCGGCGGATCGGCAGCTGCCAGCAGACGTCCGGCTTGGTCTCCAGCGGCTCGCGGCCCTCCTTGAGCGCCAGCAGGTGCAGCGCGCAGCCGGCGCCGGCCGCGAAGCCGGGGCGGTTGAGGAAGACACAGGCGCCCTTGTGGCGCCGGGTCTGCCGGTCGCCGTCCTCGTTGACCTCGGCCCAGCCGCCCTTCTCGCCCCCCTGCGCGCCGACGTCGTGGAACTGCCACAGCTCGGGGGAGAGCCGGTCCACGTGCCCGGCCACCCGCTTCTCGTCGTCGTCGTCCGAGAAGTGCGCGCCCAGGGTGCAGCATCCGTCACTCGCGCGCCCCGCTTGGATGCCCTCGCAGCCGCGCCCGAAGATGCAGTTCCAGCGCGAGGTGAGCCAGGTCAGGTCGCAGCGGAAGATCTGTTCGTCGTCGGCCGGATCGGGGAACTCCACCCATGCGCGGGGGAAGTCGAGGCCGACCTCGTCCTCGATGACCGGGTGTTCCTGCCGCTTCGTCGCCTTTTTCGCCTTCGCCACGATGTCAGGGTAAGCATGTGGAGCTTGTTCGGTGGTCACCCGCGCGGCAGCACGCACCCCGCATGTCCCGGGAAACTACCCGGAGCAGTAGGTTTCCGGGCATGAGACTCGGTGTCCTCGACGTGGGTTCCAATACCGTCCACCTGCTGGTCATGGACGCGCACCCTGGCGCGCGTCCGCTGCCCGCCTACTCCCACAAGGCGGAGCTGCGGCTGGCGGAGCTGCTGGACGACCGGGGCGCCATTTGCGAGGACGGCGTCCGGCGGCTGATCTCACAGGTCGCCGAGGCGCTGGTGGTGGCCGAGGACAAGGGCGTCGAGGAGGTGCTGCCGTTCGCGACCTCCGCGGTCCGCGAGGCGGCCAACGGCGACGAGGTGCTGGCGCGGGTGGCCGAGCAGACCGGTGTCGACCTCACCGTGCTCTCCGGCGAGGACGAGGCGCGGCTGACCTTCCTGGCCGCCCGTCGCTGGTTCGGGTGGTCCGCCGGCCGGCTGCTGATGCTCGACATCGGCGGCGGCTCCCTGGAGGTCGCCTACGGCATGGACGAGGAGCCGGTCACCGCCGTCTCGCTGCCGCTCGGCGCGGGCCGGCTCACCAGCGGATGGCTGCCCGGCGACCCCCCGGCCGGCGAGGACGTCCGCTCGCTGCGCAAGCACGTACGGGCCGAGATCGCCCGCACCGTCGCCGCGTTCAGCCGCATCGGGGCGCCCGACCACGTCGTCGGCACCTCCAAGACCTTCAAGCAGTTGGCCCGCATCGCCGGCGCCGCCCGCTCCGCCGAGGGGCTGTACATCCAGCGCACGCTGACCCGCAAGTCGCTCGCCGACTGGGTCCCCCGGCTCGCGGCGATGACCGAGGGTGCGCGCAAGGAGCTGCCCGGCGTTTCGGAGGGCCGCGCCCGGCAGTTGCTCGCGGGCGCCCTCGTCGCGGACGCGGCGATGGACCTGTACGGCGTGACGGAACTGGAGATCTGCCCCTGGGCGTTGCGCGAGGGCGTGATCCTGCGGCGGCTGGACCTCATGGTCAGCGAGCGGGTCTGACCCGCCGGCACCCCGCGCGCCGGGTGTCCGGCGCCGTGTCGATCGCGTCACGTCGACCCGGTGGGATGTGCCGTTCGGCGGACCGGCCGCCGTACGCTGTTCCCCGTGGCAGCCCCTGACCCTGTGGACCCGAACGAACACACCGTGCGCGTA
This sequence comes from Streptomyces sp. MI02-7b, assembly GCF_033793585.1. Taxonomy (NCBI): domain Bacteria; kingdom Bacillati; phylum Actinomycetota; class Actinomycetes; order Kitasatosporales; family Streptomycetaceae; genus Streptomyces; species Streptomyces sp. MI02-7b. The sequence goes on from NZ_JARAWX010000021.1 coordinate 141,849, forward strand.
CCCGACGCGAAGGTCGCGCTGTCCACGGCGTCCGTGTACCCCGAGTCGACGGCGACGGCCTTCGAGATCGCGGCCCGGCTCGGGTACGACGGCGTCGAGGTCATGGTGTGGACCGACCCGGTCAGCCAGGACGTCGAGGCACTGCGCCGGTTGTCGGACTACCACGGCATCCCAGTGCTCGCGGTGCACGCGCCCTGCCTGCTGATCACGCAGCGCGTCTGGTCGACCGACCCGTGGGTGAAGCTCCAGCGGGCCCGCGCGGCCGCGGAGAAGCTCGGCGCGTCGACGGTCGTCGTCCACCCGCCGTTCCGGTGGCAGCGCGCGTACGCCCGGGACTTCGTCTCCGGCATCTGGCGGATGGCGAACGAGACGGACGTGCGGTTCGCGGTGGAGAACATGTACCCGTGGCGCTACCGCGACCGGGAGATGCTCGCGTACGCCCCCGACTGGGACCCCACCGGCGAGGACTACCGGCACTTCACCATCGACCTGTCGCACACGGCCACCGCCCGTACCGAGACGCTGGAGATGCTCGGGCGCATGGGCGACCGGCTCGGTCACGTCCACCTCGCCGACGGCAGCGGCTCCGGCAAGGACGAGCACCTGGTGCCCGGGCGCGGTACGCAGCCGTGTGCCGAGCTGCTGGAGCGGCTCGCCACCGGCGGCTTCGACGGGCACGTGGTGATCGAGGTGAACACCCGGCGCGCGATGTCCGCCGCCGAGCGGGAGGCCGACCTCGCCGAGGCGCTGGCCTTCACCCGGCTGCACCTGGCCGCCGCGGCGCAGGTGGGCTGATGCCCCGGGCCCCGGAGAACCCGGAGAACCCGGAGAACCCGGACGACGCTGAGCAGCCGGACGACGCCGAGCCCGCAGGACACGCGGCCACCGGGAGGCGCGGCCGCGGCCGCCCCGCCGGAGCGCGGTCGGGCACGGCCGAGACCCGGGACCGCATCCTGGCCGCCGCGCGCGAGGAGTTCTCCGCCCGCGGCTACGACAAGACCTCGATCCGCTCGATCGCCCGGTCGGCCGGTGTGGACGCCGCCCTGGTGCACCACTACTTCGGGGCCAAGGAACAGGTCTTCGAGGCGTCCATCGAGATGACCTTCGAGCCGGCGTTCGGCGTCCCCGACGTGATGGCGGCCGGTCCGGACGGAGTGGGCGAGCGGCTCGCCCGCTTCTTCGTGGGCATCTGGGAGAACCCGGTGACCCGGGCCCCCATGCTGGCCGTGATGCGCTCGGCGGTCACCAACGAGACGGCCGCGAGCGTGCTGCGCGGCATCGTCCTGCGGCGGATGCTTGAGCGCGTGGCGGGGGAGCTGAAGGTCCCCGACCCGCGGCTGCGGGCCGAGCTCGCCGCCTCCCAGATGATCGGCATCGCGATGATGCGCTACGTCATGCGCATCGAGCCGCTGGCGTCGGCGGACATCGAGGAGGTCGTCCGCCTCGTCGCGCCGACGCTCCAGCGCTACCTGGCCGACCCCGATCCCGGCGCCGTCACGGGATGACGGCGCCCCGGTGTGCGAGGCTTCCATTCCGTGGACCTCACGTCCGCAATACGGACACACCGTCGCCGGCGGCGGCCCGGGGCGTACGCTCGAAAGCTCCAGGATGGAAACGTAGGGAGTGGTCCCCGTGCCCGAGCTGAGGTCCCGCACAGTCACCCACGGCCGCAACATGGCGGGCGCGCGCGCCCTCATGCGGGCCTCGGGCGTAGCGAGCGAGGACATCGGCAAGCCGATCATCGCCGTGGCCAACAGCTTCACGGAGTTCGTGCCCGGGCACACGCACCTGCAGCCGGTGGGCCGCATCGTGAGCGAGGCGATCAAGGCCGCCGGAGCCGTGCCGCGCGAGTTCAACACCATCGCCGTCGACGACGGCATCGCCATGGGCCACGGCGGCATGCTCTACTCGCTGCCGTCCCGCGACCTGATCGCCGACTCCGTCGAGTACATGGTCGAGGCGCACTGCGCCGACGCGCTGATCTGCATCTCCAACTGCGACAAGATCACCCCGGGCATGCTGATGGCCGCCCTGCGACTCAACATCCCCACCGTCTTCGTCTCCGGCGGCCCCATGGAGGCCGGCCGCGCGACGCTCGTCGACGGCACCGTGCGCACCCTGGACCTCATCGACGCGATCGCCGACGCCGTCAACGACAAGATCTCCGACGAGGACATCCTCCGCATCGAGGAGAACGCCTGCCCCACCTGCGGCTCGTGTTCGGGCATGTTCACCGCCAACTCGATGAACTGCCTCACCGAGGCGATCGGCCTGTCCCTGCCCGGCAACGGCTCGGTCCTGGCCACCCACACCGCCCGCAAGGGGCTGTACGAGGACGCCGGCCGCACGGTCGTGGACATCACCCGGCGCTACTACGAGCAGGACGACGAGTCCGTGCTGCCGCGCTCGATCGCCACCTTCGAGGCCTTCGAGAACGCCATGGCCCTCGACATCGCCATGGGCGGCTCCACCAACACGATCCTCCACCTGCTCGCCGCCGCCCAGGAGGCGGGCGTCCCCTTCGGGCTGACCGACATCGACGCCGTCTCGCGCCGCGTGCCGTGCCTGGCCAAGGTCGCCCCCAACGTCGCTAAGAACCGCACGTACTACATGGAGGACGTGCACCGGGCCGGCGGCATCCCCGCCCTGCTCGGCGAACTCCACCGGGCCGGCCTGCTCAACGAGGACGTCCACTCCGTCCACTCCCCGTCGCTGGCCGACTGGCTCAAGACCTGGGACGTCCGCGGCGGCTCCCCCTCCGCCGAGGCCGAGGAACTCTGGCACGCCGCACCCGGTTGCGTTCGCTCCGCCGAGGCCTTCTCCCAGTCCGAGCGCTGGGAGGCCCTGGACACCGACGCCGCCGAGGGCTGCATCCGCTCCGCCGAGCACGCGTACTCCAAGGACGGCGGCCTCGCCGTGCTCCACGGCAACCTCGCCGTCGACGGCTGCGTGGTGAAGACCGCCGGCGTCGACGAGTCCATCTGGACCTTCGAGGGACCGGCCGTGGTCTGCGAGTCCCAGGAGGAGGCCGTCGACAAGATCCTCCGCAAGGAGATCACGGAAGGCGACGTCGTCGTCATCCGCTACGAGGGCCCCAAGGGCGGCCCCGGCATGCAGGAGATGCTCTACCCCACCTCCTTCCTCAAGGGCCGCGGCCTCGGCAAGAGCTGCGCCCTGATCACCGACGGCCGCTTCTCCGGCGGCACTTCGGGCCTCTCCATCGGCCACGCCTCCCCCGAGGCGGCCTCCGGCGGCACGATCGCCCTCGTCGAGGACGGCGACCGCATCCGGATCGACATCCCGGGCCGCACCATCGAACTCCTGGTCACCGACGAGGATCTGGCCGCGCGCCGCGCCGCCCTCGGCGGCGTCTACGCCCCCGCGGGACGCGAGCGCAAGGTCTCCCTGGCGCTGAAGGCCTACGCGGCGATGGCGACCAGCGCGGACAAGGGCGCCGTCCGCGACGTCTCCAAGCTCGACGGCTGACCGACCCCGCCGCCGACGTTCTCGACCCCTCCCGCCCTCACCAGCGGGAGGGGTCCTTCGCGTCCACCGCGAACACGGTGCCGTCGGGCGCGGTCGCGAACACCTTGCCGTCGGCGACGACGGGGGAGGGGGGCGACTCCGTGTTCGCCATGACCGTGCCCAGCCGCGGCGAGGTCTGTCCGATGAACGTGCCGCGCTGGGCGTCGACCGCCAGCACCCGCCCGTCGGACGACGAGAAGTAGAGCCGGTCGCCCACCGCGACGGGCAGGGAGCCGTGGCTCACCGAGGACTCCAGACGCCACCGCTGGGCCCGTTCCGCCGGGAGTCCCGGACGAGAGGTGTCGACGGCCACCAGCGCCCCTCCGTATGCGAGCACGTACACCGTGCCGCCCTGTACCACCGCCTGCGCGGCGTCCAGGGGGCCGGTGAGCGGGACACGGCGCAGGGACCAGTCGGCGGTGTCGATGCGCACGACCCCATCGGTGCGCGAGTAGTCGTCCATGGCCGTGAGGAACAGGTCGGTCCCCGAACCTCCGATCGGCGCGAGCTGGCCCTCGAACTGCCGCTGCCGCCGCACGGTTCCGTCGGCCGGGTCCACGACGCTCACCAGCGTGTGCCGGCCGTCGCCCGTGCTCTCGACGGCGTAGAGGGGCCCCGTATCGGCGTACCGGACGAAGAACGGATGCGTGTGGCCGCGCAGCTTCCCGCGCCATCGCTCCTTGCCCGTGACCCCGTCCACGGCGGTCACGACTTCGCTGCGACCACCGAGGAGCACGGTCTCCCCGGTGTCGTAGAACGCGCCCTTGGAGGCGGAGACGTCCAGGGACCAGAGCCTGCCACCAGTGGCCGGGTCGAGACCGTCCAGCCGGTTGCCCTCATCGGCGGTGACGTGGAGAACGCCGCCGTACAGGACGGGGCGGCCCGGTGCGCTGTCAGCACCATGGTCGCCATTCGTTCGGACGGCCCATTGCAACGTGCCGTCGTCGGGGTTCAGCCGCGCCGCTTCGTATCCCTTCCGCGTGCAGTACAGGGCGTTTCCACCGTAGGAGCAGGCGGTCATCCCCCGCGATTGCCCGGCCCCCAACGAGGCCGCGGACCAGGGTTCGAAGACGGCGGCAGGTGCCTTCGGACGAACCTTGCCCGCCTCCGCCTGTCCCGGGGTGCCGAAGTGGCCGAGCGCCGTGAAGGCGCCGACCGCGGCCAGGGCGGTCAGCGCCGCGGCGGCGGCCACTCGCCACCGCTTGCCCTGACGAGACGCGGTTCCGGCGGTGAGGTCGTCCCGCGCCTCGGATGTGGCAGGGCCGCCGGGGCCGTGCTCCGGAAGCGGATGACCATGCCGCGGAGCGAGCCGGGCCGCGATCGGGTACTCGAGGTCGAAGGAGCTGAAGGTCTCGGTGTCGTACGAGGCCGAGATCTCCCTGAGCTCTGTCATCAGGGTGTCCGGGGTCGGACGGTCGTCGGGATTCTTGGCGAGGCACCGTTCGATGAGCGGCCGGAGGTCGGCCGGTATGCCTTCCAACTGCGGCTCTTCGTGAACCACTTGGTAGGCCACGATGTACGGGCTGTCCGAGGTGAACGGGCTCCGCCCTGTCGCCGCGTGGACGAGAACGCTCGCCATGGCGAAGACGTCGGCGGCCGGCCCGACCGATCGCGGCTGCCGGAACTGCTCGGGCGCCATGAAGGGCGGCGTGCCGATGAGCTTGCCGGTCTCCGTGCGGAGGTCGCTGTCGGACGGCCGTGAGATGCCGAAGTCGATCACTTTCGGACCGTCGGCGGCCAGCAGTACGTTGCTCGGCTTCAGGTCGCGGTGCACGACGTCGACGCGGTGAATGTCCCGCAACGCCTCGGCGAGGCCCGCCATCAGGTACCGCACCTGGGCCGGGGCCACCGAACCGTTCCGCTTCACGAACTGGGCGAGCGTGGGGCCGGGGATGTAGAGCGTGGCCATCCAGGGCCGCTCGGCGTCGGGGTCGGCGTCCACGACGGGCGCGGTGAAGGCCCCGCTGACCCGGCGCGCGGCGCCGACCTCCTGGCGGAAACGTGCTCTGAACTCGGGGTCCGCCGCCAACTCTTCGTGCACGACCTTGATGGCCAGACGCATGCCGGAGGTGGAGCGCGACAGGTGCACCACACCCATGCCACCGGCGCCGAGCCGGCTCTCCAGGAGGTACTGCCCCGCGTATTCCGGACGTTCCGCTTCCGGACCCGCGCCGGGCCCGCCCGATGCCGGCATGACCCACCCCCGTGTGTTCGTCCATGGCCGCAACCCACGGAGCCTAACCGATCGTCCTTACGGCGAAGACTCGGATTGCTAGCCTGCACTTGACAGAGCGTAAATGTTCACGGGGGAGGGCCAATGGCCGAGAACAGCCTTGACGTGCCCGCGGAGGCCGGGGGCGCACGCGTCGCGGGGGCCGCGACGACCGGCCTGGTGTACTACCAGGTGGCGCCGGACTGCCGTCTGAATGTCCGAAGCGGCCCCGGGACCAGCTACCAGATCGTCAGGACGCTGCCCACCGACGCCAGGGTGCCGATCTTCTGCCAGACGACGGGCACCAACGTCACCGGTTACTACGGCACGAGCAACATCTGGGACCGCATCGGCCCCGACCAGTACGTCTCCGACGCGTACGTGCACACCGGCAGCGACGGCTTCGTCACGTCCCGCTGCTGACATCGCACCGCCACCGACGACTGGCTGTACGAGGTGCAGCGGTCTCCCGCGGCACCTGACCTTAGTCCCCTTCACGAGGAGCAGGGTGTGTTGAAGACAGGCAAGAAGCGGCGTGGCCTCTTAGCAACGGGCGCGGCCGGCGTGGCCGCAGCGGTGCTCCTGGTGCTGGGAGGGGCGGCCCAGGCAGCGGCGGCCGACGTGATCTACTACCCCGTCGCCCCGGACACGCGCCTGAACGTCAGGACCGGCCCCGGGACGAGTTTCCAGATCGTCAAGATCCTTCCGTACGACGTGCAGGTGCCCATCATCTGCCAGACGCCCGGTACGACGGTCGCCGGCTACTACGGCACCAGCGACATCTGGGACCGGATTGCCCCGGGAGAGTACGTGTCCGATGCCTATGTGCACACCGGCAGCGACGGCTACATAGCCGGCCGCTGCGGCTGAGCCCGGGTGGTGCGGTCCCCCGCCCCAGGGTCGGGGGACCGCACCGCGGGGAAGACAACCGGCATGACCTCACAGCCCACGCACCGCCGCGTGTTCGCCCAGTCGTTCAACGCCGTAGCCGCGCAGTACGCCGCCGCGCGCCCGGGATACCCCGGTGAGATGTTCGACGCCGTCGAGGAGATGGCCGGCCGCACCCTCGCGGGCGCGGTCGTGCTGGACGTCGGGGCCGGGACGGGGATAGCCACCGCGCTGCTGCGGGGGCGCGGGGCGCACGTGACGGCGGTGGAGCCAGGGGCGGGCATGGCGGCGCAACTGCGGGCCGGGCAGCCGGGGGTGCCGCTCGTACGCGGGGACGGGAACGCCCTGCCCTTCGCCGCCGGCGTCGCCGACTTCGTGACGTACGCGCAGGCGTGGCACTGGACGGACCCCGCGCGCTCCGCGCCGGAGGCGGCACGCGTGCTGCGGCCGGGCGGCGCGTTCGCGCTGTGGTGGAACCTGCCGGACACCGACGTGCCGTGGATCGTGCAGCAGGAGGCCCGGCTCGCCGCCCGCGTGCCCGGCCATCACGAGTTCGGCCTGTCCGGCGACGCGGAGAGCGTGCTGCTCTCGCTCGGTCCCGGCCTCGGTCTGAGACCGCTCTCCCGCGTGCTGCGCTGGACCCGCACGGTGCCCGTGGACACGCATCTGGCGATGCTGGGCAGCCGGTCGTACTTCGCCGTGATGGACCCGGACGCCGCCGCCCGCATCCTGGCGGAGGAGCGGAGCGAGCTGCTGGCGCTCTTCCCGGACGGCCTGGTCGTCGAGCCGTACCGGGTCGCGCTGACCGTCGCCGTGAAGGACGGGACGGACTAGCCGGCCCGGCGGGACGCCGCCACCGAGCCGACGACGCCGACGACACCCGCGACGAGCGCCCCGCGCCACAGACCGTCCCAGAGGCTGCCGAAGAAGCCCTCGGAGGTGAGGACCTGGCGCATCACGACGTCGGCGACGAGCAGCATGCCGCCCGGTACCAGCGCCACACGCCACGGGTGCTCGGCCGCCCAGCGGCGGATGCGGCGGTCGGAACGCGGTCCGCGTCCCGTCACCGCCCCCGCGCCGCCGACGAGGAAGAAGAGCATCAGGGCGACGGAGCAGGCCCCGGCGACCACGCCGAACCCGAAGTCGCCACCGACGGCGGACACGGCCAGGGAGACCCCGCCGCCGATGGCGCCGACCGCGGCGGCGGGCCGCCAGGGGCCGAGGGTGGCCGAGGCCAGCGCCAGTTGGCGTTTCTCGCCGCGGGTCACGTCCTGTGACGGACGGGATGGATCGGTAGAACGGCTCATACCGCCACGGTCGCCCGGGGCCGCGCCGGAAGCCATAGGGGATGTCCCTGAGTCGGCCCGGAGCCGGGTGTCAGGGCCGGGACCCGGTCGTGCCGTCGGGATTTCGGGCCGCCGGGATTTCGGGCGGTGGGGCGACCGGGACCCCGGCCGCCCCACGCGCTCAGGCCGGTGCCCGCTGCACTCGCACCGGCGTCACCCCCTCCTCGTTGTGCCGCTCGGCCCAGCCGGCCAGCGCCATGCCGCAGGCGTGGTCAAGGTGCCGCAGCCGCCGCAGGTCGAGTTCCAGGGCCCGGTTCCGCGGCAGCGCCTCCAACTGGTCGAGCAGCTTGGGCAGTCGCAGGAAGGTGGCGTTGCCCAGGACGCGCACGATGAGCGGGCCGCCGCCCCGGTCGTCGATCTCGACGTGGGTGTGGGAGGTCTCCCACGCCGCCTTGACCACGGCCGTCAGCAGCCCGATCAGCACGCCCTCGAACATGTTGGTGACGACGATCGCGACCGCCGTCACCACCAGGACGACCGCCTCGCCCCGGTGTTCCCGCCACAGCGGTACCAGCGCGCGGAACGGGACGAGCTTGCAGCCCGCGTGCACCAGCACGCCCGCCAGGGCCGCGACCGGGATCACGCCGAGCGCGGCCGGCAGCAGCGCGGCGAACAGCAGCAGCCACACCCCGTGCAGCACCCGGGACGCCTTGGTGCGGGCACCCGCCTGGACGTTGGCGGCACTGCGCACGATCACGGCGGTCATCGGCAGGGCCCCGAGCGCCCCGCAGAGGGCGTTGCCCGTGCCCTGCGCGATCAGTTCCTTGTCGTAGTCGGTGCGTGGCCCGTCGTGCAGCCGGTCCACCGCGGCGGCGCTGAACAGGCTCTCGGCGGAGGCGATCAGCGTGAACGCCAGCACCGTGCCGATCACCGACACGCTCGCCAGCTGTGCGAACTGCCCGGCACCCGGCGGCTGTACGGCGTCGAGCAGCCCCCGGACCTCGACCCGGGCGACGGGCAGCCGCAGCAGCACCGCCGCCGCCGTGGCGAGCGCGACCGCGGCCAGCGGCCCGGGCAGCACGCGCGCGGCGCCCGGGATGCGGGGCCACACCACCAGGACGGCGATCGTGCCGGCCCCGAGGGCGAGGGCGGCGAGGGCCGCGCCGGAGCCGGACACATCGCGAGCCAGTCCGGTGACCCCGGTGATCTTGGCAGGGCCGGAGGCGGGGGCCTTGACGTCCGCGAGGGCGTACACCTGCCCGGCGATCAGCACCAGCCCGATCCCGGCGAGCATCCCCTGCACGACGGCGACGGAGATGGCCCGGAACCAGCGGCCGAGTCGCAGCGCCCCCATGAGTATCTGCAGCACGCCCGCGGTGAGCACGAGCACGCCGAGCGCCGGCAGCCCGAACTCCCGGACGGCCTCGAGGACCAGCACGGTGAGCCCGGCCGCCGGGCCGGACACCTGGAGGCTGCTGCCCGGCAGCAGCCCGGTGAACAGTCCGCCCACGATGCCGGTGACGAGGCCGAGTTCGGCCGGTACCCCGGAGGCGACGGCTACGCCCACGCACAGCGGCAGGGCGACCAGGAAGACGACGAGCGAGGCGGTGAGGTCGGCACGCAGCGTCGCGGGCCTGACCGGAACACCCCGGATCCGGCGGCTCACCGGGGGAGGAGGGTGTCGGCGGACGGGACGGGCGCGAGCCCCGGTGCGGGGGCGGCGAAGCAGTCGGGATCGATGACGGGACGTGCCGGCGGGACATCGCGGGCAGCGTCGATGAAGGTCTTCATTACGGGTGGCCTCCATGGCGCCCCGGCGCCCGGCGAGGGGCGGGGGCGTGCGGGGTCGAGCTGTGTGGGGGGTCGGGTGTCCGCGGTGGTGCGCGGACGGCCGCGCGCGCCGGCGGTCCGCAGGACGTCGCCGGAACGGGACGTCAGACGGTGGCGGGCGGCGTCGCGGCCTGGTCCGTCAGCAGCGGAACACCTGCAAGAGGACCGGGAGTTCGCCGGATCTGGTCAGCGGGACGGCCTGGCGTGCCGTGCGGGGCGCCGTGACGGGGGCGGACGTCCGCCCGTCCGCGGTCACGCCCGGATCGTCGGCCGCGGAGCCGGTGCGTGGGGCCGGTGCCGGGACATTGACCGCCCCGGGCACCACCAGGCTCAGGCCGTTGCCCTCGTGGCGGTGGATCAGGCACTGCCGCTGTTCGGCCTGTGCGTACGCGGCGCCGGCTCCCGCCTCGCGTACCGCTGTGGACGCTGGCTCCGCGGCGGCGCAGCCGATGGCGAGGAACAGGGAGAGCAGCAGGCCGGCGCCGACGGCGAGGACACGCACAACTCCCTTGCTCCAGCTCACAGTTGCCCCCGCCCCGAGATGTCGCGGTCTCCATTCTGCCCGGTCGGCCCCTCCATTCTGCAAGCTCTTGAGGTTAACGCAGCGTAAATGATCCGTCACTCGAATGGATGTACCTGTCACTCCTTGACGGGGTGGCCGTCACGGGAGCAGTATTCACCGCATGATGAATAAAGCCGAGGATCCCGCCGCACCGGCCCCGGGTCCCGCCGTCCACGCCGCCGGCCTGACCGTGCTGCGCGGCGGCCGCACCGTCCTGGACGGCCTCGACTTCACCGTCCCGCGCGGTGAGATCACCGGACTGCTCGGCCCCAGCGGCTGCGGCAAGTCGACCCTCATGCGTGCCGTCGTCGGCACCCAGGCCCACGTCACCGGAACCCTCGACGTGCTCGGCCACGCCGCCGGCCACCGCGACCTGCGCCCCCGGATCGGCTACGTGACCCAGGCGCCGTCGGTCTACCTCGACCTGACGATCCGCCAGAACCTCGACTACTTCGCCGCGGTCCTCGGCGGCGACGCCCGCGACCACGTCGACCGGGCCATCGCCGACGTCGACCTCACCTCGCACGCCGGGGCGCTGGCGGGCAACCTCTCCGGGGGACAGCTCAACCGCGTCTCGCTGGCCGTCGCCCTCCTCGGCTCGCCCGAACTCCTCGTTCTGGACGAGCCCACCGTCGGCCTGGACCCCGTCCTCCGCCGCGACCTGTGGAAGCTCTTCCACCGCCTCGCCGCCGAACGCGGCGCCACCCTGATCGTCTCCAGCCACGTCATGGACGAGGCCGAGCGCTGCCACCGCCTGCTCCTCATGCGCGAGGGCCGCATCCTCGCCCAGGGCAGCCCCGACGCACTGCGCTCGCGCACCGGCGCCGCCACCGTCGAGGAGGCCTTCCTCCGCCTCGTCGACGAGGCGTCCGGCCGCACGGCCCCGCACCCCGCGACCCCGAACGAGGCCGAGGAGGCCGTCCGATGAGCACGCACCGCACCCTCGCCACCGCCCGCCGCGTACTGCTCCAGCTGCGCCACGACCCGCGCACGATCGCCCTCATGGTCGTCGTCCCCTGCGTACTGCTCACGCTGCTGTCCTGGGTCTACGACACCAGCCCCCGCACCTTCGACACCGTCGGCGCCTCGCTGCTGGGCATCTTCCCGCTCATCACGATGTTCCTGGTCACGTCCATCGCGACGCTCCGCGAGCGCACCTCCGGCACCTTGGAGCGCCTTCTGTCGATGCCGCTCGGCAAGGGCGACCTGCTGGCCGGGTACGCGCTGGCCTTCGGCGCCATCGCGGTCGTCCAGGCGGTGCTGGCCACCGGCCTCGCCGTCCTCGTCCTCGGCCTGAACGTCACCGGGTCGGCGTGGCTGCTCCTGGTGGTCGCCCTCGCCGACGCCTGCCTCGGCACCGCTCTCGGCCTCTTCGTCAGCGCCTTCGCCGCCAGCGAGTTCCAGGCCGTGCAGTTCATGCCCGCCGTACTGCTGCCACAACTCCTCCTGTGCGGGCTGCTCATGCCCCGCGGCCGGATGCAGCCCGTGCTGGAGGCCGTCTCCAATGTGCTGCCCATGTCGTACGCCGTCGACGGCATGCAGCAGGTCCTCACCCGCACCGACATCACCGGCGACTTCTTCCGCGACCTCGCCGTCGTCGCGGGCAGCGCCGCCATCGCCCTGGCACTCGGCGCCGCCACCCTGCGCCGCCGCACCGCCTGACCCGACGCGCCCGACCGCACCGTGGACAGCGACCCCGCGGCCGCCGTCCCCGGTGCGAAGATGGCCGCATGACCCAGAAAGTCGCCGTGCTCGGCACCGGGAAGATCGGCGAGGCCCTGCTCTCCGGCATGCTCCGCGCCGGCTGGAAGCCGGAAAACCTCCTGGTCACCGCCCGCCGCCCGGCCCGCGCCGAGGAACTGCGCGCCCGCTACGGCGTCGACGCCGTCTCCAACGACGAGGCCGCCAAGACCGCGGACACCCTCATCCTGGCCGTCAAGCCGCAGGACATGTCCGCCCTCCTGGACGAGCTGGCCCCGCACGTCGCCGCGGACCGGCTCGTCATCAGCGCCGCCGCCGGCGTGCCGACCTCCTTCTTCGAGGAACGCCTCGCCGCCGGCATCGCGGTCGTCCGCGTCATGCCCAACACCCCCGTCCTCGTCGACGAGGGCATGTCGGTCATCTCCGCGGGCAGCCACGCGCGGGAGGAGCACCTCGTCCGCACCGAGGGCATCTTCCAGCCGGTCGGCAAGACCCTGCGCATCCCCGAGTACCAGCAGGACGCCGCCACCGCGCTGTCCGGCTCCGGCCCCGCGTACTTCTACTTCCTGGTCGAGGCCATGACCGACGCCGGCATCCTCCTCGGCCTGCCCCGCGCCCAGGCGCACGACCTCATCGTGCAGTCGGCGATCGGCGCCGCCGTCATGCTCCGCGACAGCGGCGAGCACCCGGTCAAGCTGCGCGAGGCCGTCACCTCCCCGGCCGGCACCACCATCAACGCCATCCGCGAGCTGGAGAAGCACGGTGTGCGGCACGCCCTGATCGCCGCGCTGGAAGCCGCCCGCGACCGCAGCCGCGAACTCGCCTCCGGCAACGGCTGACGTCCGGAGGGGACTGCCGCTCCCGGCACCCGGGGCGGCAGTCGCCTCCGCAGCTCACGCGGGAGGCAGCAGCCCGATCGCCCGGTAGGCCGAGTCGACCGTCGGCCGCGCCAGCGCCCGCGCGCGTTCCGCCCCCGTCCGGAGCACCGCGTCCACGTACCCAGGATCGGCCGCCAGCTCCGCGTGCCGCTCCCGCAGCGGCCGCAGCTCCTCGACCACCGCCTCCGCCGTGTCCTTCTTCAATGCCCCGTACGAGTCGTACTCCGCGGCCAGCTGCTGCGGCGACCGTCCCGAACAGGCGGACAGGATCTCCAGCAGGTTCGCCACGCCCGGCCGCTCCTCACGGTCGTACGCCACGTCGTCGCCGCTGTCGGTCACGGCCCGCATCACCTTTCTGCGGACCGCCTCCGGCTCGTCGAGCAGATAGACGATCCCGGGGCCGGTGTCGTCGGACTTCCCCATCTTCGCGGCCGGGTCCTGCAGGTTCATCACCCGCGCCGCCACCGGCGGCAGCACCGCACGGGGCACCGTGAACACCGGTCCGTACCGCTGGTTGAAGCGCTCCGCCAGGTCCCGCGTCAGCTCCACGTGCTGCGCCTGGTCGTCGCCGACCGGCACCTCGTCCGTCCGGTACGCCAGGATGTCCGCCGCCATGAGCACCGGGTACGTCAGCAGCGACAGCCGTACGCTGCCGCCGCGCCGCTGCTCCTGGGCGGCCTTCTCCTTGTACTGGATCATCCGCCGCATCTCCCCGTCCGTGGCGGCGCACTCCAGGAGGTAGGCCAGACGGGCGTGTTCGTCCACATGGCTCTGGACGAACAGGGTGCACACCGCCGGGTCCAGTCCCGCCGCGAGGAGCAGGGTCGCGGCCTGCCGACTGAGCCGGCGCACCCGGGCGGGATCGTGGTCCACCGTCAGTGCGTGCAGATCCACCACACAGAAGAGGGACTCGGCCTGGTGCTGGTTCACCGCGGCCCACTGCCGAACCGCCCCCAGGTAGTTGCCCAGGGTCAGGTGCCCGGTCGGCTTGATCCCGCTGAAGACCCGCGTCATCTCTGTCTCCTCCTGCTGTCGTCCGGCGTGCCGGACCCGTCGATCCGGCGGCCCGCAGGGGAAACGCGAAACGGCCGCCGGAGCGGCGGCCGTTGGGTGCATGCGCAGTGGGGTCGGCCGCCTCAGGCGGCCCACCACAGGTTCGTGTGCGCATGCGTGGTCATGTTCCGACGGTAGCCCTCAAACGCGTGGCCGGCCACAGGTTTGAAGCACGCGAGGGCGTGGTGTAGTGTTCTCTAGCTGCCTCGGACGGGTCACCTTCCAACGGCAGCCACTCACGCCGCCCGGCGGCAACCCAGTACTTCACGACTTCCCTGCGGGGTCGATTTCGGCGTGCCGAAATTCGGTCCGAATGGCTCGATTATGAGTCACGGAGGGAATCCGCTAAAGTAGTGGACACGCCGGAAGGCGCGAAACAAAAACCCCGCTCCAACAGGGGGCCGGAAACGAAGAGCGGAAACGCGAAACGGATCTGGTAAGGTTGGAGACAACGAAGGGAAAGCCCGGAGGGGCCGGTGAAACGGTCTCGAAGGAAGCTTCCGTTCCTTGAGAACTCAACAGCGTGCCAAAAGTCAACGCCA
>NZ_JARAWX010000022.1:0-146119 GCF_033793585.1 Streptomyces sp. MI02-7b
GCCCGCATCCGCCGGCCGCGGGCGGCGCGGCCGGCCGGACGGTCCGGCCCGGTGCGGCCGGCCCACCGATGACCCCGGGCCCCGGACGGACCGTTCCGGGCGGCGGGCACCCGCCCGGCACCCGTACCCGCCCCGCCCGCCCCGGGGCCCCGTCTCCTTCGGGGCCCGCATCCGCCCGCTGGGGCTCGTCTCCTTCGGGGGCGGGTCTTCGCCCGGCGGGCCTGTACTCGCCGTCCGGGGTGCACTCCTCGGGGCTGTTTGTCGCTTGTTGTCCTTCCTTTGGGCCGGATCCTGCTGTCCGGTTCGTTCAGCCGATATTTTGGGAGCGTTCTCACGATGACCGCCGTACGACCCGAGGCGAGCCCCCGGCCGGCCTCGGCCACTTCTTTCCCGCCCGGTTTCATCTGGGGAGCGGCCACTGCCGCGTACCAGGTCGAGGGCGCCGCTGCCGAGGACGGCCGGACCCCTTCGATCTGGGACACCTTCAGTCACACGCCGGGGAAGGTCCGCAACGGTGACACCGGTGACATCGCCGCCGATCACTACCACCGTTACCGTGACGACGTCGCTTTGATGAAGGACCTGGGCCTGCAGGCCTATCGTTTTTCCGTCTCCTGGTCGCGGGTGCAGCCCACCGGCCGCGGGCCGGCCGTCGAGCGGGGTCTGGACTTCTACCGGCGGCTGACCGACGAGCTGCTGGAGGCGGGCATCACCCCCGTCGCGACCTTGTACCACTGGGACCTGCCGCAGGAGCTGGAGGACGCCGGGGGCTGGCCGCACCGTGACACCGCCCTGCGTTTCGCGGAGTACGCGGGCATCATGGCCGGCGCGCTGGGTGACCGGGTCGGGGTGTGGACGACTTTGAACGAGCCGTGGTGCTCGGCGTTCCTGGGCTACGGTTCGGGCGTTCACGCCCCGGGCCGTACCGACCCGGCCGCCACGCTGCGCGCGGCGCATCACCTGAACCTGGGGCACGGGCTGGCGATCGGTGCGCTGCGTGCGGCGCTGCCGGCGTCCGCGCAGACCTCGATCACGCTCAATCTGCACCAGGTGCGGCCGCTGACCGACAGTGCCGGTGACGCCGAGGCCGCCCGCCGGATCGACGCCGTCGGCAACCGGATCTTCACCTCCCCGATCCTGGACGGCGTCTACCCCGAGGACCTGCGCCAGGACACCCGGCACCTGGTCGACTGGGACCGTCTGGTGCACGACGGCGACCTGGCGGAGATCTCCCGCCCGATCGACGTCCTGGGCGTCAACTACTACTCCCCGACGGTGGTCTCGCTGCCCGCCGACGGCGCCGGCACCACCAAGAACGACGGCCACGGCGCGAGCGACCACTCGCCGTGGACGGGCTCGGAGCACATCGCCTTCCACCTGGCCAACGACAACCTCACGGCGATGAACTGGGCCATCGACCCCAGCGGGCTGCACACCCTGCTCACCGACCTGGCGGCCTCGCACCCCGAACTGCCGCTGATGGTCACCGAGAACGGTGCGGCCTTCGACGACTACGCCTCGCCCGAGGGCGTGGTCAACGACCCGCAGCGCATCGCCTACCTGCACGCCCACCTGGACGCGGTCCGCCAGGCCGTCGCCGACGGCGCGGACGTGCGCGGCTACTTCCTGTGGTCCCTGCTGGACAACTTCGAGTGGTCCTACGGCTACTCCAAGCGGTTCGGCACCATCTACGTCGACTACGCCACCCAGCGCCGCATCCCGAAGGCGAGCGCCCACTGGTACGCGGGCGTGATCCGCCAGAACGCGCTGCCGGCCACCGACGCCTGACCCGGGCCCGGACCCGTCCGGCCCGAAAGGGGCGCCGCCGCCTTCGTGCGGCGGCGCCCCTGCCTGTTCCCGGACCCGCGGCCGGCCCGGCAGCGGCTGATGCCCGGGGCGGGGGATCGCGCATCGCCGTTCCCGGGGACTGCTGGTGCGTCATGGGGTGGCGTCACTGGTGACCTGACCGAGGGCGACCGCGCTGCGCAGCGCGGTAGGTGTGGGCGTGGGTCGGCCGGGAAGCGGGCGAGGCCGGCAGTGGCTGGCGGCCGACACCGCCCTCCAGCCGGCCGGTCCCCAAGAACGCCCTCGAGCGCGGCGCCGCACAGGGGGCCGGGCGGGTCGGGGCCGTCCACGTCCGTTCACTGGGGGTGGTGTTCGAGCCAGGGCACGATGTGGTCGACGTAGCTGTCCACGTTCGCCAGGGATGTGCCGGGCAGGACCGCGATGAGGTGCCCGATGCCGAAGGTCTGGTCCCAGATGCGGGCGCGCCGGTAGGTGTCGGGGTCGACGGCGCGGCGGAGGGTGTCCCAGCCGTGCCAGGCCATGCAGGCCGCGTCGACGGCGGGGTCGAAGGCCAGGGCCGCATCCCAGTCCAGGACACCGATCAGCTTCCCGTCGGGGCCCCAGTGGACGTTGGAGCCGCCGAGGTCGCCGTGCACGAGCGCGTCCGGGACGGGGTCCAGGGCCATCGCGTGGTCCAGGCGCCGGCGGCCTTCGTCGCGCCAGCGTGCGGGCAGGCGGGGGATGACGTCCTCGGCCAGGACGGCGGCCCAGCCCCGTACCGGGGCCGGCTCCTGGCCGGCGGCCAGGGCGCGGCGCAGCCCGGCCGTCAGCGGTACTTCGCGCAGGGCGCGCAGGAGTTCGCCGATCTGCCGCGGGTCGCCTTCGCCCTCGGGCCATGCCGTGCCGTCGATCCAGGACACGGCGACGGCGGCGCGCCCGTCGAAGTCGGTGACCGCTGTGAGCGGCTGCGGCACGGCGAACGGCAGGCCGGCGGCCCCGATGGCCCGCAGCAGTTCCGTGCGCCGCGGCAGTGCCTGCGCCCCGGACGGTCGCCGGCTGATCCGCACGGCCGCGATGCCGGGCAGCAGCACGACGTGGTGGATGTTGCCGTCGGCTGCCAGCCGGGCCCGGTCCAGCCGGGTGCCCGGCAGGAGTGCGTCGACGATCTCCAGCAGGTCCGCGGGTACTTCGTGGCCCACGCCGTCATTCCCTTCCGATGGTCTGCCCGTTCACCGGGCCCCGGTACGCACCCGCCCGCCGGCGACCGAGCAGCGGCTCTGCCGCCCGGGGGGCCTGGCAGGAGAGGGGGGCGATTCCTGGGGCGGCCGGGTCGAGGAGGATACCCGGCCGTGACGGGAGGCGTCCGCGCCGCAATCGTCGACGTCCACGCAGGTGTGCCGCCGCGTTCGCGACACCGGACCGGCACCGCGCGATGGCCGCGTGGTGCGACCTTGTCATCGGGGCGCTGCGGCCGGCCGGTGCGAACAGCCTCGCCGCCGGGCTGCGGCACGGACGCCCGCCGCGCGGACCGCCCGGTTGCCCCGCTCGCCGGGCTCGGCCGACCGGGAAACAAACGCCCGCCGCGTACGCCGGAGCCCCGGCCCCCGGGGGCAGCGTGCGATCCCACCGGTTGCCGCCGGGTGGCGGACCGCTGCCGGGCCGCTCACCCCTGCACGGCGAACGACTCGATGTAGGCCAGGGCTCCGTGGAGTGCGTCGCGCAGCGGCGTGACGTCGTCGGCTGCCTGGTCCAGTAGGGCTCCGCCCTGGAATGCGGCCGTGAGCAGGTGGGCGAGAGCGACCGGGTCGGCCTCCGGCCGCAGCTCGCCGCGCTCGCGCATCGCGCTCAGACCGTTGCGGAACAGCTCCTGCCATCGCTCGAAGCCGTCGGCCACCGCGTCGCGGTGGGAGGGGGTGGCCTTGACGACTTCGGCGGCCAGGGAGCCGAACGTGCACCCGCCGCGCACCATGTCCTGCGAGGCGATGTAGGAGTCGGCCCAGCGGCGCAGCGCGGCGAAGCTGTCCAGCCCGCCCAGGTCGGGGACCTGATGGCGGGCGACGATGGTGTCGGCCTGCCAGGCGAGCACCGCACGCACCAGGGACTCCTTGGTGGGGAAGTGCCGGGTCAGCTGGGAACCGCTGACCCCGGTGGCGGCGCGGATCTGCTCGTTGTTGGTGTTCTGCACGCCGTGCTCGTAGATCAGATCCGCGGCCGCCTTGATGATGCGTTCGCGCGTGGCCAGTCCCTTGGGGGTCAGCTTCCGGGCCGACGCTTCGCTGCTCGCAGTCATGGGCCGACCCTACCACGAAAAAGGGGCTTGACAGCCTCTTTCGTGTGGTGTTCCATGAGGTCCGGCCCAAAAAAGGGCTGGCAAGCCCATTTAGGGGAAGGGGTGGACGACATGTCCGCACAGGCTTCACCGCAGGCAGCCGCCGCGCGGCCCGCCGGCCCGGCCGTGGCAGCCGCGGAGGAGGGCCGTCCGCGGCGCCGGAGCGTCATGGCGGTGCCGGGTGCCGCCGCCTGCACGGCGCAGCTCGACTCCTTCGCCGTGGACGTCGCCCTGGCCGGGATCGGCCGGTCGTTCCCGCGCGTGAGTACCGTGGGCGTCTGGTGGGTTCTGCCGCCCTCGCACCCCAACGCCCCACCCCGGGCAGCGCCGTGCGCGACATGAGCCGGCAGGTCGGCAGTGCGTGGGTGTGGCCCCGGTTGCTGTCACCCCCAGCCCGCGGCCGCCGGGTTCGGCCCTGCCCGGGCCGGCCCGGGCCCGGCGCCGGGGTCGCCGCAGCCGCCGCGCTGCTCGCCCTCCGGTCCCGCCGCACACCCCTGACCGCACGGCCGCAGCCACTGGGGGGCCGGAGCGCAAGCGATCACGGCCTCCTGACGGGGGCGGAAGCGCCCCCGTCATCTGCGGCATCGGCCCCGAAAGGACCGGCGCCGCGGTTCCCGTCAGCCCCTGAAGAAACGGAGATCTCCCTCATGGAACGCAACCTCCTCGTGATCGGGGCCACCGGCAAGACCGGCGGCCGCACCACCGAACTCCTGCTCCGGCGCGGTCACCGCGTCCGCGCACTTGTCCGCGGCCTCGACGCACGCGCCGAGCGGCTCGCCGGCCTCGGGGCGGACGTCGTGGAAGGCGACGTCCTGGACCTGGACTCTCTGGCCCGGTCGGCCAAGGGGATCGACGCCCTCTACTTCACCTATCCGATCCGCCCCGGCCTGATGGACGCGACCGTGAACGTGGCCCGGGCGGCGGAGGAGAACGGGGTCCAGGCGATCGTGAACATGTCGCAGATATCCGCCCGCCGCGACACCGCCAGCAACGCCGCCCGCCAGCACTGGGTCGCCGAACGCGTCCTGGACCGGGCCCCGGTCCCGGTCACCCACATCCGCCCGACCTTCTTCGCCCAGTGGCTGGTCGACACCTGGGCCGACGGCACCGGCGAACTGCGCCTGCCGTTCGCCGACGGACGCCACGCCCCCATCGCGGAGAGCGACCAGGCGAAGGTGATCGCGGCCATCCTGGAAGACCCCGCCCCCCACGCCGGCCAGATCTACCCGCTGCACGGAGCCGAGGAGCTCGACCACTACGAGATCGCCGAGAAGATGTCGAAGGCGCTGGAGTGCCAAGTCACCTACGTCCCCGTCGAACTCGACGAATTCGCCGCCATCCTGCACGGGCGCGGCGCGCCGGACCACCTCGTCCAGCACCTGCTCGCCGTGGCCGTCGACTACCGCAACGGCGTCTTCGCCGGCACCAACGACCTGGTGAGGACGATCGGCGGCAGTGACCCCCTCGACGTCGAGGGTTTCATCGCCCAGAACCGCGCTGCCTTCACCCTGCCCACCGCCTGAATACCGGAGAACACCATGAGCGTCTGGTTCATCACAGGATCGTCGCGGGGCTTCGGCCGGGAAATCACCCGTGCCGCCCTCGCCGCCGGCCACCAGGTGGTCGCGACCGCCAGGAACCCCGAAACCGTCCGCGAGCGGTTTCCCGACGCCGGCGACGCACTGCTCACCGCGCCGCTGGACGTGACCGACCCGCGAAGCATCCAAGCGGCCGTCGACGACGCGGTCGGCAGGTTCGGCCGGATCGACGTCCTGGTCAACAACGCCGGCACCGGCCTGCTCGCCGCCGTCGAAGAGTCCGAGGACGCCGCGGTCCGCGCGGTGTACGAGACCAACGTGTTCGGCCCGCTGGCCGTACAGCGCGCCGTACTGCCGGTACTGCGGCGCCAGCGCGCCGGCCACGTGATCAACATCAGCTCCATCGTGGGCTTCGCCACCGCGCCGGGCTGGGGCATCTACGCCTCCACCAAGTTCGCCGTCGAAGGCTTCACCGAGACCCTCCACACCGAACTGGCACCCTTGGGCATCCACGTGACACTCGTGGAACCGGGTTTCTTCCGCACCGACTTCCTCGATCCCGCCAGCCTGCACACCGGACCCGACGCGATCGACGACTACGCGCCCACCGTCGGTGCGATGCGCGCGGCCGCCGCGAGCCTGAACCACGCCCAGCCCGGCGACCCGGCCAAGGCCGCCCACGCCATCGTCGAGATCGCCGCCACCCCCGAACCGCCCCTGCGCCTTCCGCTCGGCGCAGACACCCTGCACGCCTTCGACGCCAAACTGGACACCTTCCGCAAGGAGATGGACGCCTGGCGTCACGTCGCCCTCTCCACCGATCACGCATAAGGCTGCGCTCTGTACGGTCAGGGCTCCGGCGTAGTGCTCTGACCGCATAGGTTCGCCGGGTCGTTGAGGCCGCCCTGACTTGCAGCGATACCTGGCCACTCGCAGGCGTGGATGGCCACTCCCGTCGCGGCATCGAGCGATGAGTTCCGATACGAACAGAGGTCTTCTTGGGCGGACGTGCTCGCGAGGCGCCAGTAAAGACGCCGCCCAGTCCTCGGATCGTGGGCACGTACGGACTCGACCAAGCCTGATGACCCGTAAGGAGGAGCCAGCGTGAGCGACATTGTGGTCCAGAAGATCGTCCGGCCTGAGCGCGCAGTATCGGGCCCGTGGCTGGAGGTGATCGCCTCGAATCTCGACTACCACCGAGCGACCTTCTTGTGGAAGTGCGAGGGCCTCTCGGATGCACAACTGCGGCTGCGTCCTGTGCGGTCGTCGGCGTTGACCCTGCTGGGGCTCATGCGCCATCTGCAGGGGGTTGAGCGTGCCTGGTTCCAGCGGACGTTGGCGGGCACGACGCCTCGCTTCTTCCCTTATCAGACCTACGTCACCGCTGACGGTGGCGAGTGGTACGACGAGTCGGACGCTACGCCGGCCAGGGACGTCCACGAGGACTACCTGAAGGCGTGCGAGGAGTCGCGGCAGGTGTTCGCGAAGGTGACCGTCGACCTCGCGCGCATCGTGCCGAATCAGGAGTTCGGTGACACCGATGTGCGGTTCGTCCTTGAACACGTGATCGAGGAGTACGCCCGCCACGTCGGCCATGCGGATCTCCTCCGCGAGGCCATCGATGGCGCCACCGGCGAGTAGCCGACCGCTGCGCCCCACGAAGCGTGCCTCGGCCCGGCATGCGACGAATCGCTACCGTACCGACCAGCGGCAAGATAGCCAACCACCCGTGGGTACAGGCTGGTCACCAGGGGTCCTGCGACCGCCCCTGGCCACATATCGCCGGCGGTCACACCGCCGTGGCGAGGGGCCGACCGCCCCAGCGGATACCTTTCTCGCTGCGGATGCGGGCGCGTTCCCTGCGTTCGGCGGCCAGGATGTCGCGGTGGCGGGCGTTGGCGTTGCGCCACCGCAGGTAGGCGTGCAACGCCTGGGTCTGCACGGTGTGGTTGGGGTAGTTCGAGTTGGCGACGGCGAACTGCCGCAGCGGTCCGAAGTGGGCTTCGATGGGGTTGGCCCACGAGGCGTACGCCGGGGTGAAGCACAACTCGACCTTGTGCTTCTTCGCCCAGCGACGGATGTCGGCGCCCTTGTGGGCGGACAGGTTGTCCAGGATCACGTAGACCGGAGCACCGTCGGGACGGGCGGCGCGGATCGACTTCAGCGCGGCCAGCGTGTTCCCGGCGCCCTTCTTGCGCCGGTTGACGCCCCGTAGGGTCTCGTCGCCGACCGAGTAGCAGCCCTGGAAGTACCGCACGGCGTGGGTGCGGTGGTAGGTCGCCGGCACCCGGTCGGGCCGGGTCTGTTCGGCCCAGCAGCTGCCGCCGGTGGGCCGGATTCCCAGTGGGCCGAACTCGTCGAAGGCGAAGACGCGGTCGGGGGAAGCGGTCAAGGACGTGCTCGATGCGGTCGAGCTTGGTGTCGCGCTCGGGGTCGGGGGATTCCTTCCAGGTCGTGGTGCGCTGGAAGGTGACACCGCGGCGGGCGAGCAGGCCGCGTAAGCTCTCGCGGCCGATGCGGATCACCCTGCCGTGGACCTTGCGCAGGTAAGCGGCGAGCTTGCGCAGTGACCAGCGGGTGAAGGGCTGGCCGAGCTTGGTGGGGCGGGTGGTGGCCGTCTGGATGACGACTCCTCGTGGTCAGAGCTGAGTCGGCGGGGACGGCCTCCCGCCCACTTGGGGTCCAGGCAGGCCAGGCCGATCTCGTTGAAGCGGTGGATCACATCGCGCACGGTGTCCTCGTCGGCCTGCACCAGCTGGGCGATCACCGGCACGCGGTTCCCACCGGCCGAGGCCGGCAGCATCATCGCGCGCCGATAGCGCACCGAGCTGGTGCTGCCCCGGCGCACGATCTGCTGCAGCTTCTGCCCTTCCTGGTCGGTCAGTCTGCGCACGCGGACACGCTCGGCCACCGCACCTCCAGCGGTCGGATCGGACGTCGCCCATATCCAGCCGCCGGCGGAGGCCGGCCTCGATGTACTTCACGCTGTCCGCGTGGGCGGGCTCCGATGGCGATGCTGCGCCAGACGGCCATCGTGCGACGCGCGTTGCCGGTCCGCCTCTGGGAGGCGTCCTCGGCGAAGGTGGTGTCTCGGACATGGTGCACGACATCGGTCTTCCCGTGGTCGCGGGCGAGTTCTTCTGGTTGTCCTTGACGATCACGATGTATTGGGCGCCCCGACCGAGGAGGCAGTCGGCATTCCCGTGCCGGATTGCATCGGACGGTTGCAGGCTGTCCGGGGCGGGCCGAAGCTGTGGCATGACCGGCTGAGCGGGCGTCACCGGCCGGGCTGTGCCCGTGGCCTGGGAATGTGGGCCGTGGAGTGCGGGCGAGTCCGGTGTCTGGCCGTGACTGCTGTCTCCGGCGGTGTGGCCGCTGCCGGTGCGGGACGGACACGTCCTGCTCAGGCGTGCCTGCTTCAGCGAAGGCGGCAGGAACGGCGGGGGTGGCGGACGGATGCCGAGGTGTGTTGATGTCGGCTTCCGGGCTGATGGGCGCTGGGAGCCCGGTGGCACTCACCGATTCACGCACCGAAATCAGGGGTCAAAGTCACAATCCAGCAGCATCATCTGGGGTCGGTGAGTGGCCACTGATCACCGGTGAGGAGCAAGGGTCCGCTCACCGTCGCAGGTCACGGGCTCCTCGCAGACGTCACCGGCTTGCGCTGTGCCCGTGGCCACGCACCGCCGGGCCGGCCGGACCGGCGTGAGAAGTCGCCGAGCGGGCGTGCTGCACCGGTTTCCGGCATCCCCTACCCCCCGGCCCGGGGTCGCGATCGGGTGGGGTCCTCCCGTTCCAGGACTTTGACGTTAATCGACCGGTCGTCTACCTTGGTAGTCGACCGACCGGCTAGTTGTTGGTCGGGTAAGACGTTTCTTCGGAAGAAGGTCACCATGGGCACTCAGGATCAGAAGGTTGCTGTCATCACCGGCGCGTCTCAGGGTCTGGGCGCCGGGATGGTCGAGGGCTACCGCAAGCTCGGCTACGCGGTCGTTGCGACCTCGCGCACCATCCCTGCATCGCACGACGAGGGAGTCCTCACCGTCCAGGGCGACATCTCCGACCCGGCCACCGCCGAGCGTGTCATCGCCGCGGGCGTGGAGCGCTTCGGCCGGATCGACACCCTGATCAACAACGCCGGCATCTTCATCGCCAAGCCCTTCCACGACTACACGCAGGACGACTTCGCCGCGGCGATCGGCGTCAACGTGGCCGGCTTCTTCCGCATCACCCAGCTCGCCGTCCCGCACATGCTCGCCCAGGGCGGCGGTCACATCGTGAACATCACCACCAGCCTGGTCGAGGCTGCCAACTCCAACGTGCCCTCGGTGCTCGCCTCGCTGACCAAGGGCGGCCTGCAGTCCGCCACCAAGTCCCTGGCCATCGAGTACGCCACCCGCGGCATCCGCTCCAACGCCGTCGCCCCGGGCATCATCAAGACCCCCATGCACGCCGTGGAGTACCACGAGACCTACGCGGGCCTGCACCCGGTGGGCCGCATGGGCGAAATCAGCGACATCGTCGACGCGGTGCTCTACCTGGAGAACGCCTCGTTCGTCACCGGCGAGATCCTGTACGTCGACGGCGGTCAGAGCGCCGGCCACTGACGCGCACACCTGCAGGCCCCGGACACCGGGACGCTGGTGACCCGGTCCCCGGCCGGCCAGGAGAAACCGGCTCCTGCTCGGGGCATCCCTGCTCACGCAGGAGCCGGGATGCGCCGGCGCCGCGGCTGGGACGGCAGTGGCGGACGGCGTGGTTTTTTGGGTGGGGTCGAGGGCCGGGTCGTGGGGCGCCGGCCGGGCCCGCCTCCCGGCTGCGCCCTGGTCGAGGCCGACCGTGTCCGCCCCGGCGCCGTCGAGCACATCGCGGCCCTGCCCGTGGATCACGTCGACCTCGACCTGTCGGTAGTCCTCGCCGTCGCCTACCGCCCGGCCCACCCCCGAACGCCTCCGACGGCGCGGTCAGCGCCGCCCCACCAGCGACCCGCGCCAGTGGCCTCGGCAGTCCGTCGGGTTCCCCCAGCGCCACCCCAGGATCGCGCCGCTTGCGCGGAGCACGAGTCGCCAAGGGCGCATACTGGGCAGCAATGAACAACACTCCCGTGGCTCGGCGCCAACCGGCGCCGTCAGGCCCGTCCAAGACTCCCGTGGTGCCCCTGTTCTCCGCGCCGGAACCGGTGATGCCCCACCCGACGGCGCCGCGCCTGCCGCGCCCTGCGACGACAGGCCTCTTCCAGGCCCCGGAGGGTGCCGTGCACCATCCGGAGGAAGACGAAAAAGACACGCACGAGCCCTCCGTCCAGGCACGGCGGCCCCGACCAGGCCGCATCTGACACATCGTGCACACGGTGCGCGCGAGACGTCGAGCAGTCACGGCCTTCGGCAAAGACCGGGGCGGTTGCCGAGACGACGCGGCTGCGGCAGTGATGGTGCCAATCGGGTACGAGGCTGAGGCTTGTGTTCGTGGGCCGCCCGTGAGGAGTGCCGACGGTGGTACGGCAACGACCGCCGGGGTCGCTCAGCCGCTCACCAGGACGGCAACTCGAACCACCAGGGGCTTTGGTGCCCGGCCTGACGACCCGTTCTCCCCCAGCCATCGGTGAGCGGGTGCCCTGCCGTTGATCGCCAGGGGTACGGCTTTTGGACGTCGAGGACGTCGCCCAGGAGGCGACGATGCAGCGCGAAGAGGTTCACGCGGCAGCTGCGGCCTTGCCGGTGGGCAGCTGCGGGCAGCCGTTCTCCCAGGGCGTCGCGCAGGGGACGGTCGATCAGGGTCCGCAGCACTGGCCACGGGGCGATGAGCAGGTCGCGGTTCAGGAAGGCGATCAGGTCCCGACGCTGCCCCTCGCCCTGGGCCAGAACCGTGCAAGCCGACGAGTATCGCGACGGTCTGGCCGTGGTCGGTGATGGCGACCGGTTCACCGGTGGCGCTGACCTCGCGGGCGACGGCACCGAGACGGGCTCCGGCTTCCACGAGCGCGGTCTGCGTCGTGCACACCACCTTGCGCCGATGCACCTGGTACCCCCTGCATCATCCTGTGCGCTGTCCCGTGCGGTACGGCGTGCACGGGCGGCCTTGAGCCCGGGCGTCTGCGTCGGGCTCAGCTGCGGCCGGAGGGCGAGCCTGCGTCCTGTTCCGGATTCCGCTGCGACGGCAGCGGTGCCCTGCCGGGGCCGAGGGTGGGCGGTTCCGGTGGTGCGAGGTGGGTGGTGGGCACTCCGCGGGCGTTCTCCCGCCCGGCGTTGGCGACGACGACCTCGACATAGGGCAGTACGAGCCCCAGGACCAGCGTGATCCAGGCCAGGGGCGTGGAGACCTGCCACAGCACGACGGCGAGGACGAACGACACCGTCCGGACCGACATCGAGATGATGTAGCGCCGCTGTCTGGCCCGGACGTCGTCCGAGAGCCCGGCCGCGACCCCGGTAATCCGGAAGACCTGGTTGCCGCTTTGCTTCCACGTCACGTTCCACCACTCGTTCCACACGCCGGAAGCCCCCGGTTCCGGCACCGTCCACGGCACGCCGTGGATCTGCCATAACCAAGACCGGGCAAGCCGCCGCGGTGTGACAGCGCCCGCCCGTAGAGCCCGGGTGCTGAGCGGCGGTGGCCGGCAGGCTGATCGACAAGGCTGTCCCGGTACACTGCCGTGGGCCGGGCTGCTCCGTCGCGACGCCAACCCGGCGCAGCGAGAAGGCCCCGGCGTCAGCCGGGGGAGGAGTCACGGTGCTTGGCCGGGTGCCCGAGGAACTGCTCGCTGTCGCCGCGGCCGTGCTGCCCGGAGAAGATCTTCGCGGTGCGGCTTTCGCGAGTGGCGGCTCTCACCACGTGGTGCTGCTTGCCGGCGTCGCCGTCGTGCGCATCGCCAAGAACTCCACCGCGGTCGCCGCGCTGCCCCGGCGTACCGAACTTCTGCGCCGTCTGGCGGAGGCGGACTTGCCGTTCGCGGTGCCGGTCCCCTTGTCCGAGGTGGTCCGGGCGCAGGGGCACACCGCCGTCGCGCTGTCGTGGCTGGAGGGCAGGCCTTGCCGGCGGGGCGAGGGCGGAGAGCCGAAGGAGCTCGCCCGGCTGCTGGACGCGCTGCGGCAGGTGGACTGCCGTGACCTGGACGGTCTGCTGGGGGTGCCGCACGAGTACGCGGGAGGTGAGCGGTGGGCCGAGATCATGGAGCAGGACGTGCTGCCCCGGCTGCCGCGCGGGTGGCGGTCCGAAGCGCGTCGCCGTGTCCATGCCGCATTGGACCTGCCCGCCGTCACGCCGTCGCTCGTCCACGGCGACCTGGCCGGCGGCAACATGCGCTGGAGCGAAGACGGTCGCCTGCTCGGTGTGCTGGACTGGGATCTGGCCCAGCCCTTCGACCCCGCCGTCGACGCCGCCTGTCTGGCCTGGCACGGCTGGGACAAGGTCGCGGCCGCCGTCGACAGGCGCACCCTGCACCGTGCGTGGACCTGGTATCTCACCTTCGGCCTTGAGCAGATCCCCTTCGCCCTGCTCAATGGCGAACCCGACGACGTCGTCGCCCAGCGCGGCGCCGCCGCCGCGGCATGGCTGGACCGCACGGCACAACTGACCTCACCCCTGGCCTGACCACGATCTTTCGGGCCGGTGTCCTCACGCCCACCGTGAT
This sequence comes from Streptomyces sp. MI02-7b, assembly GCF_033793585.1. Taxonomy (NCBI): domain Bacteria; kingdom Bacillati; phylum Actinomycetota; class Actinomycetes; order Kitasatosporales; family Streptomycetaceae; genus Streptomyces; species Streptomyces sp. MI02-7b. The sequence goes on from NZ_JARAWX010000022.1 coordinate 13,283, forward strand.
CCGCACCCGCAGGCACGTCGTGGACCACCGGACGGTCCGCCATCCGTCTCGGGGCGGTCTGCCTGCTGATCCTGTTCGCTCCGGTCGAGCACCCCACCCCACCCGCTGACGGGCCCGACCCCCACGACGCCCCGGGAACCCGAACCGTCCCCCGGGTTCCGCCGCCCCCGGGTACCGCCCGCCGGCCGGTGGAGCCGCTACCGCCTCATTCCGTTCCGGATCAGGGAGCCGACGAGAGGATCAGCTTGTCCAGGTCGTGATCTGAGCGGCGATCTCCCGCACCGGGAGCCCGTCGCGGGCGGCGCGGGCCAGCGGGAGAACGGTGTCCAGGCCAGGGCTCACCGGCAGGCCGCACGCCGACAGGTAGGCCGCGGTGACGGTGGCCGCGAAGAGCAGGTTCCTCAGCTCCAGGCTCGGGTTTCTCGCCAGCTCGCACAGCAGCGCCGCTGCCTTGTGATGAGGCTCGGGGTAGACCTCGCGGTCAAGGATTTCCGCCCGGTGACGTGCTTCCGCCGCGACCGCGACGCCGTAGTCGACGACCTGGGGATCTCCCGGAATCTGCTGTGCGACTGCCAGGATCCAGGCGAGATCGATGCGGAGGTTCACGCGGCGTCCCGTGACTTCGCCGGCTTGTCCGGAAGGCCCGGGTACCGGTCCTCGCCGACCTCCGCCTCGAACTGTTCCGCGTACGCGGCCAGGAACGCCGCGGCGCCGGCCATGAAGGCGGCGCGTGACTGGTTCACATCGGCCTCGATCAGGTCGGCCACATATCCCTGCAGGCTCAGGCCGCGGCGCTTGGCCCGTTCCTCGGCGGCTGCTTTGACGGCTTCGTCCAGCCGGATATTGGTCTGCTTTCCCATACCGGCACTATAGCTATGCGCTGGTATCGGCACATAGCAAACGGGGGTTCGGGTCTGGGGCCGGGCCCCATGGGATGGAGCATGCTTCGGGCCGAGTGCGACCGCGAGCTCGTCGACGGCGGCGCGGGGGAGGTGGCGGGTGGTCACGATGTGCGCGATGCCGCCTTCGCGCGCCCCATGCCGGCGACGCGCCGGCGCGGCCGGGGGCCGGTCGCAGCACCGTCTCGTCATTGCCGGTGGTGGCGAGCCGGGTGCCGTCGGGGCGGGTCGCCATCCGAGAACACCGGACCAGTGCGGCCGGTGAAGGGTGGCTGTGCAGGTGCCGGTGGCCGCGCAGGGAAACCTCACCCGGTCGGCCGGTGCGGGTGCAGCAGTGATCTCCCGGCATGAATCTTGCTGTGGGTCGCTGCCGGTGTGTCCGCGGTGCAGCGCCCACCCACCCGAACGCCTGCTCTTGGAGGATGCATGGGGATCCGCACAGCCGCGCTCTCGACGACGAGGAGGAGGGTGCGGTCGCGCAGGGCGGGCGCGTGCATGGCGGCAGTGATGGCGGCCCTGGCGTCCGGCACCGTGGTCGCCGTGGCGTCGACGGGTCGTGCCGAGGAGGCTCCCGCGGTCCCCGCTGCGGCTCGTGGTGGCGCGCAGAGCACGGCCCACCCGTGCTTCTCCGTCCCGGCGTTGCCCGGCTACTGCCCGAACCGTCCGAACCGTCCGGGCCGGCCCGGGCCACCCGGTCCGCCCGGTCCGGCGGGCCCCGCGGGACCTCCCGGGCCGTCGGGTGCGCCGGGCCCCGCGGGTCCTCCCGGGCCGTCGGGTCCGCCCGGACCTGTCCGCACGACAAGGGTCACCAGTCAGCCGGTGCCGACGAACACCGAGGGCGACTCCGTGGCGACCGTCCAGTGCCCACCGGGCACCACGGTGACCGGGGGCGGCTTCACGTTCCTGACGGGGCCGTCTGTCCCCGTGCGGTCCTCGGACCTGATCGGCAACGGTTGGACGGTGATCGTCCCCGGATCGGACCAGCCCAGCACTTTCGTGGCGTCGGCGGTCTGCGCCGGGTGACGTGCGAACGCTTCGGCGGAAGGGGGGCCGCGCCGGCCCGGGGCCCTTCTTGCTGCCGGTGGCCGGCTGATGGCCTGCGGGGGAGTGCCGGTGGAACTGAACGTCATCGTCCGAGGGTCCGTGGCGCAGGTTCAGCGACCCGGCGCGTGGTACTGACAGATGATGCCCACGCGGTGTTGGCGTGAGTGACGAACAGTCATGTCGTTCTCACGCCGGCCACCCCCCCGGGGGGGCGCATCTCGCCCGGGAACCGGTGCGGTTCGCGGTGGTCGGGCAGTTCGGGCGCAGTGGCGTTGGGCGGCGTGTCCGGGCGGGCGTGGCCGGTCGGGGGTGAATCCGAGTGCGCGGCGCGACGATCCGCATGCGGCAGCCTGCCCGACGGGGCCGGTGACGGTGACCGTTGTCGGCGGCCGTGCTGTCAGGCGGCGGCCCGGCGGCGCGGCCGGCTTCGGGGGAGCGCGCGCTTCGGTGCCGGTGACTTCGACCGCCTGGGCGAACTCCGCGTCGATCCGGTCCGGTCGAGCCCGGGGCCGAGTGCCGGTTCGCGCACGCGACGGTCTCAGCCGCGGGTGCGAGGGCGGCGTTCCCCTGCGGTACCGCTGCTCGTCGCGCCGGTCAGGATGGCGCTTGCGACGATGTCGAAGAGGTGGTCGGCGCGTGACGCGAGCGAGTGCTGATCGCCGATCCAGGCGAGTGCCGCCACCAGCGCGAACAAGTCCGCGCCGTCCATGTCGGTCCGCGCCGTGCCCGCGGCCTGGGCGCGGGTGAGCAGCCGCGCCCCGGCCGCACGCAGCGTGACGCACGAGGTGTGGAGTGCGGACCCGGTGTCCTCGATGGCGGCTGCCATCAGCACGACCGCGCCCCGGTACTCGGTGGTCCACGCGACGCAGTCGCGCAGCCACGACACGAGAGCGTCGTCGGGCGAGCCGGCCGTTTCCAGGGCGCCCGCCTTGGCGGTCAACTCGTCGAAGCTCGTGCGGAGCAGGGCGTCGAGCAGCGCCTCGCGCGTCGGGAAGTGACGCAGCAACGTCGCGAGTCCGACATCGGCCCTGCGTGCGATGTCGCGCAGTGACACCTCGACGCCCTGCTCGGTGATGGCGGTGCCCGCGACCGCGAGCAGGTGGTCGCGGTTCTTCCTGGCGTCGGCCCGCATCTGGCCCCCTTGACTATCCGGATCAGTGGTCCATATATTCGGATCAGTGGTCCGTTTATGTGGAGCGCTGATCCGAATAAGCCTATCCCGCGGTGCGGGCAGGAGAGACGATGCCGACACACACGATGAGGGCGGTCCGGCTCCATGAGCACGGCGGTCCTGAAGTTCTGCGCTACGACGAGGTGCCGATGCCCGAGCCGGGGCCGGGTGAGGTGCTCGTTCGCGTGCACGCGGTCGGCGTCAATCCCCCCGACTGGTACCTGCGCGACGGGATGTCCAACCTGCCCCCGGAGGTGAGGCCGAAGTTCGGCCTGCCCGTGATTCCGGGGACGGACCTGTCGGGCGTCGTCGAGGCCGTCGCCGCGGATGTCGACGGCTTCCGCGTCGGGGACGAGGTCTTCGGCCTCCTGCGCTTCCCCAGCTTCGACGGCAGCACCTATGCCGAGTACGTGGCCGCGCCCGCGTCGGACCTCGCGCTCAAGCCGGCCGGCATCGATCACGTGCACGCCGCCGGTACTCCCATGGCCGGGCTCACCGCGTGGCAGTTCCTGATCGAGCTCGGCCACGACCACCCCTCGCCCTTCCAGGCGGCGCAGCACCGCCCGGTGCCACTGGACGCCGGCACGACGGTCCTGGTCAACGGCGCCGCGGGCGGCGTGGGGCACTTCGCTCTGCAGCTGGCGAAATGGAAGGGCGCACGGGTCATCGCGGTGGCGTCGGGCGCGCACGAACTGTTCCTGCGCGAACTGGGCGCCGACGAGTTCATCGACTACACCACGAGCCGTCCCGAGGAACTCGTGCACGACGTCGACCTCGTTCTCGACGCCGTCGGCGGCCCCCACAGCAAGCGCTTCCTGCGCACGCTCAGGCGCGGCGGCTCCCAGTTCCCCGTGTTCTTCGGTGCATTCGACGACGAGGAGACCGCCGAGCTGGGCGTCACCGTCACGGGCACCCAGGTCCGCTCGAACGGCGCGCAGCTTGCCGAACTGGCACGCCTGCTCGAGGCGGGCACGGTCCGCGTCGCGATCGACAGCACGTTCGCGCTCGCGGATGCCCGGGCCGCGCACGAACGCGCCGCCCGAGGGCACATCCAGGGAAAGATCGTGCTGACCGTCGCCCAGGAGCGAGCCGCCTGACCGGCCCGCACGCGGATGTGCCAGGTGGCGGCGGTCGGGGCGGGGAGTCGCGGCGGGATGCGGACGGCCGCGCCGCGAGGTCTGCAGGCCCCTGAGGGTGTCGTCGACCGACTCGACCGATCGGCTGCCGCAGCGGCCTGCACAATGCCGTGCCGGTCTGTTCGGGTCCGCCCTTGCGGGCCGGCCGCGGCCGGAGCGCACTCGTCGCCTGCGCCGGTCGCCGTCCGAACCCCCGTCCGCGGCAGTGCCGGTCGCCGATCGGTGTCCGGACCGGGCGGTGACCGGTCAGCGCGGGTTCGACGGCCGGCATGTCCGGCGGGGTCCCCGTGTCGGCCTTCGCGCCGGTGAGCACGAAGACCCCCGGCATCCCGTGCGGGGCGCGGCCCCAGCGTGCCGTCGACTAGGCACCCGGGTCGCCGATCCGGTCGGCGAGGGCGCGCAGGGCCGCGGAAGACCGTGAGCCGGGTCGGGCTGTGCTCACGAACAACCACTGGCCCGGGTCGCCTGGAAGGACAAGGGTCTCGTAGTTCAGGGTGACTTCGCCGAGCAAGGGGTGCCGGTAGCGTCTGGTGCCGTGGGAGAATTCCTCCACGTCGTGCGCGGCCCACCATCGGCGAAAATCTGCGTCCGCCGCCGATAGCTGATCGATCAGCTCGGTCAGTTGCGCATCGCCCGGATTCCGGCCCGCATACAGGCGCAAACCCGTGACCACCATGCGGGCAGCCATGTCCCAGTCGACAAACAGTTCACGCGCCACAGGGTCGAGAAGCACAAATCGCGCCAAATTGCGCTCGCGGACGGGCACGGCCTCGAAATCGACGAATACCGCGCGCGCCATCGCATTGAGGGCGAGGACGTCCATGCGGCCGTTCAGGATCATCGCGGGGCTGTCCCGCAGAGCCTCGAGCAGTGCGTACGCACCCGGGCGCACTCGCCGCGGATGGGCGGACCGGCTCACTTTGGCCACGGACTGCGGCCTGGCCAGGTCGAACAGGTGCGCACGCTCGACGTCGTCCAGCCGCAAGGCGCGGGCCACGCCCTCCAGCACCGCGTCGGAGGCATTGGCCACCCGTCCGCGTTCCAGGCGGATGTAGTAGTCCGCGCTCAATCCGGCCGACAGGGCGACCTCCTCGCGGCGCAGTCCCGGAACACGGCGGCCCGCCCCCGGTGTGACCCCGGCCTGCTCGGGAGTCACCTGGGCGCGACGCGACCGCAGAAAATCGCTCAGCTCCTTGTTGTCACCCGAAGCGGACGATGTCCTGGCCATATGGTGAGGCTAGCCCTCGTCGCGCTGCCCCGGCAATACGTGCAAGGGAATGATACGTGCCGCACAAGCGCCCCGTCACCGGGAAACAGGCCAGCGGTGGCGCCCGGGAAAAGGGAAATGGGGCGCGCGACTTTTTTGCCCGACGGGCGGCGGAAAACGACGGGCGGTCGTTTTCGGTAAATGCGTTCGCCGGGGGTGGTCGCAAAAGTGGCCGTCGGGGAAGTACGTGTTCCGGGGGCAGGCGCCCGTGCCGGGCACGTGTCCTCGCCGGTGTCCGTGCCGGCGAGGTCGAACTGCCTTGTCCCGAAGCCGCCCACCGCGCACTGCCCGGTGATGGGGCTGGGGGGGCCTGCCAGTACCCGGACCGGCAGGCCCGGGCCGAGGCGGGCCTGCCGGACCCCTCCGCGGCGCCTTTTCGGCTGGTTCTCTGGAATTGCAAGCCGACATCAAGGAACAAGGACTTCCCCCCATGAACCTGAAGCTCGAAATGATCGTGCTGCCCGTGTCCGACACCGACCGGGCCAAGGCCTTCTACGAGAAGGCCGGATTCCGTCTGGACGTCGACTACACGGCCGACGAGGGCGCGCGGATCGTGCATTTCACGCCGTCCGGCTCGGAATGCTCGATCATTTTCGGCGAGGGGCTGACGTCCGTCGCACCCGGCTCGGTCCAAGGCCTGTATCTCATCGTCTCCGACATCGAGGAGGCCCGCGCGGAGCTCGTCGGCCGCGGCATCGAGGTCGGCGAGATCTTCCACGACGCAGGCGGCCTCTTCCACGGCCACGCGGGCGGGGACGTCACCCACAGCGGCCTCGGCCAGGAGCGGCTGGCCGGCCTGCACCCCGAGCGCGCCTCCTACGGCTCCTTCCTCACCTTCAGCGACCCGGACGGCAACGGCTGGGTGCTCCAGGAGGTCTCGCAGCGCCTCCCCGGCCGCTGACCGGTCCGCAAACCACCGTCCAGGGGCTTGCATCGCAACGGACACGGCCCGGAGGACGGCGCCGGCCTGCGCGGGCGCCACGGCGCCGTCCGGCAGGCCCGCCCGAGTCACCGAAGCCAAGGAGAACCCGAACAGTGAGGAACACCGCAGTGAGGAACGAGACCAGCCGCACCTACGACGTGATCGTCATCGGCGGGGGGCCGGTCGGCGAGAACGTGGCCGAACGCGCCCGCGCCGCAGGGCTCAGCGCCGTGATCGTGGAACGCGAACTCCTCGGCGGCGAGTGCTCGTTCTGGGCCTGCGACCCGAGCAAGGCGCTGCTGCGGCCCGTGGTGGCACGTGCCGACGCGAGCCGCGTACCCGGACTCGACCCGGCGGTGGCCGGCCCGCTGGACGTCGAGGCGGTCCTCGCGCACCGCGACAAGATGTCCTCGTACTGGAAGGACGAGGACCAGGTCGACTGGCTGACCTCGGTCCGCGTCGACCTCGTGCGCGGCCACGGCCGCCTCACCGGCCCCAAGCAGGTCGCGGTGCAGACCCCTGAGGGCGACACGGTCGCCCTGACCGCCCGGCACGCGGTCGCTGTCTCCACCGGCACCCGCGCCGCCCTGCCCCCGATCCCCGGACTCGACACCGTCCGGCCGTGGACCAGCCGCGAGGCCACCAGCGCCGACAAGGTGCCCGGCCGCCTCGCCGTCGTCGGAGGCGGTGTGGTCGCCGTCGAGATGGCCACCGCCTGGCAGGCCCTCGGCTCCCAGGTCACCATGCTCGTCCTCGCCGACGGACTCCTGGAGCGGATGGAGCCGTTCGCCGGCGAGCTGGTCACCGACGGGCTGCGCGAATCCGGCGTCGACATCCGTTTCAACACCACCGTCACCTCCCTGGCCCGGGAGGACGGCGAGGTGCGGATCACGCTCCGCGACGGCGGGCAACTGGCCGCGGACGAGGTCCTGCTGGCGACCGGCCGGGCCCCCCGGACCCGGGATATCGGCCTGGAGACCGTCGGTCTCACCCCCGGCGACTGGCTGACCGTGGACGACACCTTCCGGGTCACCGGCGTGGACGGCGGCTGGCTCTACGCCGTCGGCGACGTCAACCGCCGCGCCCTGATGACGCATCAGGGCAAGTACCAGGCCCGGATCGCCGGCGCCGTCATCGGCGCCCGCGCCAAGGGCGAGCCGGTCGACGACGCCCCTTGGGGCGCGCATGTCGCCACCGCCGACCACGCGGCCGTCCCGCAGGTCGTCTTCACCACCCCCGAGGTCGCCTCCGTCGGCCTGACCAGCCGCGAGGCCGAGCGGAGCGGGCGCAGCGTCGAGGTCGTCGACTACGACCTCGCCCGCGTCGCCGGTGCCCACCAGTACGGCGAGGAGTACCGCGGCCGGGCCCGCATGCTTGTCGACACCGACCGCGGCACCGTGGTGGGCGTCACCTTCGCCGGCCCCGGCGTCGGGGAACTGGTGCACTCGGCCACCATCGCGGTCGCCGGCGAGGTACCCCTCGACCGGCTCTGGCACGCCGTCCCCGCCTTCCCCACCCTCGGCGAAGTCTGGCTGCGGCTGCTGGAGACCTACCGCGGCTGAGCATGCCGGCCGGCGTCCGGTGCAACCCGGCCTCGGCCGTGGCACCCCACCGGCGAACACGAACGGCTCACAGCCTTGCGAGAAACAGCCCGGCACTGCCGGTGCCCCGTACCTGGCGGCCGCTTTCGGGCGGAGCCCGGGACTTTTCGGGCCTCGCCGACCGCCGAACGAGAAAGGCGCGCACCATGCACGTACTGCCTGCCCCGACGAACCGGCCTGCCCCGACGAACCGGGCGCTCCACCTCTGCGACCGCCCGGGCGCACCGGGGCGCGGGCCCACCGCACCCGTCCCCGCGGGAGCACCCGCCGCCGACAGGCCGCCGGGCCACCGGCAGACGGACGTCCACTGGCTTGTCGGACTGCGTTTTCGTTCCACTGCGGGGAACCTGACCAGGCACTACTACCTGATCGACGGCGGAATCACCCGGCAGGACGCCCTGCGCCTGGCCCGGCGGAAGGCAACAAGCCCCTCGGAACGGCGCGCCCGACGCGGCGCGCCGGTCGACGGCGCCTGGGCCGAGGCCCGCGCCATGAGAATGAACGACCTGGGCCTGCCGGAAATGGCCGACGAGCAGCAGTCGCCGGCAAAGGCTCCGAACCGGCCGTCGCCGCTTTCGGCGCCTTCGGCGTCACCTCCGGCCGGGCCTTGCCCGGCGTCGTCGGCCCCCCGGGTCTGATGGTTGCCGGGGGGCGGGGCGTCAGGGGGAGGCGGTGCGGCGGGCGTAGGCGCGGGCGGCGCGGGCGCGGTCGCCGCAGCGGGTGGAACACCAGTGGCGGCGGCCGTGGCGGAGCAGGAAGCGGTTGCAGGGGGCGGAGCCGCAGGCGGTGAGGCGGTCCGCGTCGGGGCCGGTGAGCAGGTCGGCGGCGTCGGCGGCGAGGACGGCCAGGGCGTGGTCCACGATCGCGGTGGTGGGGTGGGGGGTGGCGCGGTAGGGACCGGTCACCTCGTCCCACTGCAGCAACGCCGCGGTGGGCAGGCGGGTCATGGCGTCGTTGACGGCCCCGATCGCGGCGGGGAGGGCGGGCAGGCCTTCGGCTCGGGAGGCGAACAGCGACCTGATCTGTTCGCGCAGTGCGCGCAGTTGCGTCGCGCACATCTCCCGCATGCCGGCGTCGAGCGGTGCCAGACCGCGTTCCGCCAGCCAGTGGTTCGCCTGCGCGGGAGAACCCAGCAGATCGACCGTGTGCCCGCCCGCCAGCGCGATCGCGCTGTTGGCCAGGGCGAGAGCCAGATGCTCCGCCTCGCCGTGCGCGGGCGGCAGGCCGGGTTGTGCGATCAAGGGCTCCTCCACGTTCCTCATGGTACGGCTTGCTTGCATCCGTGAGAGGCGGCTACGGTCGTATCACGGTTAAACACTGCTCATCCGTGAGGTGCTCCATGTCCTCTTCCCTTCCCGCGGCGACCCACCCGTTTCCCGTCCGCGTCCTCGGCGGCCCGACCGCCCTCTTCGAGTACGGCGGCCTGCGCTTCCTCACCGACCCCACCTTCGACTCCCCGGGCGACTACCCCCGCGGCGACGGCCGGTCCCTGACCAAGACCGCCGCCTCCGGCGCGGCCCCCACCGACCTCGGCGCCATCGACGTGGTCCTGCTCTCGCACGACGAACACCCCGACAACCTCGACACCTCGGGCCGCGCCCTGCTCGCCGACGTCCCGCTCACCCTCACCACCCCCGGTGGCGCACAGCGCCTGGGGGAGCGGGCCAAGGGCCTGGCCGACTGGGAAGGTGTCGAGCTGAACCGCCCCGACGGCGGCACGGTCACCGTGACCGGCGTCCCCGCCGTCCACGGCCCAGGCTCGCGCGAGAAGGTGGAGCCGATCACCGGCCAGGTCGTCGGCTTCGTCCTGGCCGCACAGGACCTGCCGACCGTCTACGTCAGCGGCGACAACGCGTCCCTCGACGCGGTCAAGGAGATCGCCGAGCGCTTCGCCCCCGTCGACACCGCCCTGCTGTTCGCCGGCGCCCCCCGCTTCCCCGAACTCTTCGACAACCAGCTGATCGTCCTGAACAGCGCCCAGGCCGCCGAGGCCGCCGGACTCCTCGCCGCCCGCCGCGTGGTCCCCGTCCACTACGACAGCTGGGCCCACTTCACCGAAGGCCGCGACGAACTGGCAGCCGCCTTCACCGCCGCCGGCCTGGCCGACCACTTGGACTGGGGCCGGCGGGACTGACCCCGGCGCCCGAACTCGTCGACACCCGCCGCCCGTTCTTCACGTCGCGTGTCGCAGTGGTGCGCTGATGGCCAGATCGTCGTCGAGTCTGGCTGCCAGGGCCGGGGCGAGAGCCGGAACATGGCGAGTGGCCCACTGCTCGGTGAGGCAGAGAAAGCCCCGCAGGCCCTCCTGCACGGTGTGCAGGATCCCCGGCAGGTCACCTGTCAGGATCTCGATGGGCGGCCCGGAAGGAGCTTGCCGGGCACCTGCTCCGTCCGGCCACAGCCGTACGACCCCGGCGGCATGCTCAAGCCGTGGTGAGGGGTCGTGCCCGAGCCACAGGGTCTGTCCGTCTGCGACGCCGAGCCACTCGCGCCAGTCCTCCAGGCCGCAGCAACATCCCGGCCGGACGGTGACGTCGGTCCGGGTGTCGTGGACGCGCAGCCCTCCCGGCGCGATCACCTTGTCTGTCTCCAGCAGGCGGCGAATCGCCTCGCCGGCGTCCGTCAAGGGGCGATCTTCGTCGCTCGTCCGCGAGTTGTAGTCGGCCAGCACGGCCAGCGCGCTGCCGACTTCGAGCGGGGACATCCTGCCCGACAGGGCCATGAACTGGTACGGAGGCAGGTCGGCCACCGGCCAGAAGGAGAAGCCAACGGTGTCCGGAGTTTCCAGGACGGCATCCACGATCAACACCGCGTCATTCTCGCCTCGGCCGCAGTGCCACGCAGGGACCCCCCCCGGGTGTCCGGCGAGAGCCGGCTGGCGCGGCCCGGCGGGAAGCCGGGGTGCGGGCCTGATGAGCGGCCGCGAGGGCGGCCCGGGGGCTTCCGGACGGCACGAGGCCCCCGGAACCACGGGGAGAAAGTTCCGGGGGCCTGGCCGTGCACTTCGCGTTCGCTGGGTTCGACGACCGCCTGCGGCCGATGTCACGCATCCTTCGATGCTCGGCGTGCCGGTGTGTCAGAAGGGCTGCAGGCGGGTTTTGACGCCGTCGGCTTCGAAGTCGTAGATGGTGCGGTTGATGCGCAGGCCGTCGACGGCGCCGATCCACATGTTGTCGCGGCCCTTTCCGACCGCGACGCTGAGGATGGTCGGCTGGCCGACGCCGCCGGTGAAGGAGGCCTTCAGCTGGGTGAACGTGCACGGGGTGGCCTGGGTGCAGGAGGTCTCGTTGCCGGACAGGAACCAGGTGCCGCTCGTGGTGGCGTCGATGTACGGGCTCCAGCGGTCCACCGTCGTGACTGCGGGCGGGGTCCACACCAGGGTGGAGTAGTTGTCGCCGGCGGTCATGTTCGGATCGATCTCGATCCTGATGTTCGGCATGTTGGTCGGGCCGCCGTAGTTGACGTTCTCGCCGGTCTGGAAGACGTGGAAGCCGACCTTGTTCAGGCCCAGGACCGGGTTGCCGTAGAAGTCGACCTCGTTGCCGAAGTCGACCTTCTCGCTGGGGGGAGCCAGCGTGGTGGCGTTGTTCGCGACCTCGATGCCCAGGCTGCCTGTGCCGTAGGGCGGCCGGGCGGCGGATCCCGTTACGCCGAAGGAGCCGAACGGCCCGTTCCTCAGTTCGGCGACGGGGGAGCCGATCGTGTTACGGGTGATCACCCCCCAGTGGTCCGACAGGAGGCTCTTCTCGTCCGCGACGGCAGTTATCGCTCCCGGGACCATCGACGCCGCTATCGCGGCCAGTGCTATGGCCGCGAGCGCCTTGCCTCGGCGCACGCCAAATCGAGTGTTCACTGGTGTTCCTTTCCTGGGTGAAGGACGGTCACGAGCCCTTGGCACATGCCAGGTGCATAGCACTCTGACGGACACGCACAGTTACGGTACATGCCACTCAGTGACGGTGCCTGTTGGGCTAATCCATAGGGTGGGCGCGCTGCGCCCGGCTGGGCGGAGGAGCCGGACGCGATGCCCGTGCGATGAAACGGGGGCCGCCCCCGGAGCCGGGTCCCGCGCCCTGGAACGGGGCCGGGTCGGGCAGGGTGGGTGGTCTGACGACGGGGTCGCCGCCGGGGTGCCGGTGGCGCCGGCTGGGGCCCGACTTGCGTTGGCCGCCACAGATGTTCGTCAACGGATCAAGTTCACCTTGCGGTCGCCCCTCAGGCCGGCAGGCCGGGGAGGGCCCGCTGAGCAGGCGACGCGTGGGCTGGGCTCATCGTGGATGGCGTCGGTATATGCGTTTTGACCTACGTAGGCGCCGTGGGTGCTGTTCCATCCGGTGCCACGGAAAGTGATCGGTGAACTGCCGTCAGCGGCCGAGGCGGATCCATTGGCCCGGGGGCGCCGTGTCGCGGGGGGCTCGAGCGGCTGGGATGGCTGCGAAGGGGCGTGGTACTTCCTTGCCTTCCTCGATCCATTGGCGCAGGACGGCGCGGTAGATCGGCGGGTCCGCGCTGGCCTGGTATCCGCCGGGCTGACGAGCGTGGCCGGCGGTGCGGAGTGGGGGAAGGGCTGCGGTGTCCTCCAATACCCCCTCAACGACCGCGAAGAGCACGGGTGGTGGCCCGCGAGGAAGTCCTGGGCCGCGCCTAGGACCGAAAACGACCGTTCACTGGTCGGGGTCCGCACGAGTCCGCCGCGACTGCTGTTCAGGTCTTGGAAGGGACGCCCACCCCACACCTGCTGCTCACCGGGCGGTTCGCCGGCCCCTTCGGGGGTCAGGCGTTCGTGGGAGGTGGTTGTCAGTGCGCCCGCCTGCCTGTCCACGTCGCTGCCGAGGTCGATTACCTCACCGTCCAGCATCCAAAAATCTATGTTGGCCGAAGTAGACATTCGGCGGTGACATGGTTATGGTTTCTCTCGTAGCCAGAGAGATGCAGGGCCTGGCAGAGACGACCTGCCGGGCAGTAGTACCGCAGTACAGCCAGTTGAAGTGCGCAGGTCGGTGCGGTGGTGGAGTTCCGGAGCCAGAGCGGTTGCAGGACGGCGACGGGACTGACGACCGGACCGGGTGGCCCGCAGTGATCAGGGGCCACCGTGAGCAGTACTTCGGTGAAGGCGTCGGCTGCGGACGCGCGCACCGGGAGGTTCGGCAGTGGGGTTCCAAGCCGGAGCAGACGCAGGACGGGCGAAGGGGCCGGCTGCCGGACAGTGGCGCTACGCAGGCCACGGAGCAGTTCGCATCACCAGCAGTACGCAGGAGAGCAGTACCCGCAGTAGGTAAGTGATTGATCCCAGAGGGAAGAATGGAGGAGCAGAGCGCCATCAGGATCGCCCGGGCGGAGGTCGTGAGCCCGGGTACCGCAGGACATCGACAGTGAGGTGGTCTCCGGTCACGCATCCGCGATCCCCGCACCCCCGGCAGCATGTCGGTCGGGTGGGCGGAAACAGTAGGCCGGCGTACTTCCAGGGCCGGCAGATGGTGTAGCAGTTCCTTCGGGGCCCTGGTGCCAGCACGGCACCAGGGCCCCTCAGCGCGGTTTCACAGAGAGGTGCAATGACAGCAGACGACTCGTTCGGCCGTCTCGACGACGACGACTACCCCGCATTCACCATGGGACGGGCTGCCGAGATGCTCGGCACCACCCAGGGCTTCCTCCGTGCCATCGGCGAAGCCCGCCTGATCACCCCGCTCCGCTCCGAGGGCGGACATCGCCGCTACTCCCGCTACCAGTTGCGCATCGCCGCCCGCGCCCGGGAACTCGTCGACCACGGGACCCCCATCGAGGCCGCCTGCCGCATCATCATCCTCGAAGACCAGCTCGAAGAAGCCCAGCGCATCAACGCCGAATACCGCCGCGCCGCATCCCGGCACGCGGCCGACACCTGACCCCGCAGTCCGGGGCGACGTGCCGGGCCGCGCATTCCTCCGCCCACTCAGAAGACGAGCACATGATCGCCGAAGAGACCCAGCCGCCGGCACGCGGGCGGGAGTCCCAGCCTCGCCCCGGCACCACGCCCGACTCCCTGCGTACTCGCGCAGTTGATGCGCCTGTCGGCGCCCCCGGCCGGCTGACTGCCGGGCAGAGAGCCGCCGGCCCGGAAGGCGGGATGGAGCGCGCCGCGGCTGCGCTGAAGCCGAGGATGCGTGGCTGGCTCCACGCCGGCGTGTTCCCCCTCGCTCTGGTCGGCGGCATCGTCCTGATCGCTGTTTCGCGCTCGGCCGCGGCAGTGGCGGCCTGCTCGGTGTACGCGCTGTCGGCCTGCCTGCTGTTCGGTACCAGCGCGGTCTACCACCGCGGGAACTGGGGTCCGCGCGGCGAGGCGGTCCTGCGGCGGCTGGACCACGCGAACATCTTCCTGATCATCGCCGGCACGTACAGCCCACTGGCGGTCCTGCTGCTGCCCGCGGGCCAGCAGCTGGTGCTGCTGACCGCGGTGTGGGCAGGCGCCCTGGCCGGCATCGCCTTCCGCGTGCTGTGGATCGGGGCTCCCCGGTGGCTGTACACCCCGTGCTACCTCGTCCTGGGCTGGGTGGCCGTCTTCTACCTGTCCGACTTCGCGCGCACCGGCGGCACCGCGGTGGTCGTGCTCGTCATTGCCGGTGGTCTGCTCTACACCGCGGGCGCCGTCGTGTACGGACTCAAGCGCCCCGACCCCTCACCGGCCTGGTTCGGCTTCCACGAGGTCTTCCACGCCCTCACCATCGCCGCCTTCACCGCGCACTACACGGCCATCGTCCTGGCAGTCGCATGACTGCCTCGGCGAGGCCGAGCCCCAACCCCTCCTGCCGTGCTCAGCCACCCGGGGTCGGGGGTTGATCGGGGGCACGGCAGGCAAAGACCCTTCGAGGCGAACGGCAACCATTTTCCTCAACTCTGCGCTCCCGGCAGGCCAGAATCTATGACCGCGAGGCGAGGATTTGGCGCGCGGCGCCGGAAGAGTTTTTCCCGCAATGAACAGAGTGAAGTCATGCAACGTACGCGGGCCGACACGGCATGCTACTGTCGACCTCAGTTGCAGTCGCGGTTCCCAAAACTTCAAGCGCCTCCGTGAGTATTTTCAGCCACTGGAAGCGTTTTTATATATCCGGTCATTTTCCGGGCGGGGCGTCATTGCGGCGACCCGGTGTCCGTACAGGGCGGATGCTGGTGTACTGCCCCAAAGGAGATGTGACATGGCGACTGGCACTGTGAAGTGGTTCAACACGGCCAAGGGTTTCGGCTTCATCGAGCAGGACGGTGGCGGCGCTGACGTGTTCGCCCACTTCTCGAACATCGCCACGGGCCTTGGTGAGCTGCTCGAAGGCCAGAAGGTCACCTTCGACATCGCGCAGAGCCAAAAGGGACCGACGGCCGAGAACATCGTTCCCGCCTGACACTGGCGCCCACTTGGCAGCTGGTGCCCGAACGTGCGGCACCAGTTGCGGGAATCCCGCAGCGGTGTCACCTGCGGGACAACCCCCGCCCGCCGGCGCGCGCCTCTTCGGAGCTGCACCCGTCGACGTCCACGATTCACGTCCACGTCGACGCCACCGATTTCATCACCTGCACCCCGCTCCGGATTTAGCAGGCAAGATTCGCTTTCGCATCCCATTCGGCCCGTTCTTGTGATTCCTCGCGCTGTTCTTCCGCTGCAGGAATTCCTTGATACGTGCCGTATCAAGGAAGGTTCTGAATGAACCCCACACGTACGAACGACCGCTCCTCCCGCACCCGCCTCCGCACCGACGGCCCCCCTTCCGGCTCCGCCGCCGGTTCGGTTCGTGGCCGCCGCTTCGCTTCGTCCGCCCCGAGCCGTTCCGGTGGTCCGAGCCGCTCGGGTGGTTACGGCCGCCGGCCCGGCGCGGTTTCGGGAGAGTTCGCCCTGCCGAAAACGATCACTCCCGCGCTGCCTGCCGTCGAGGCGTTCGCCGACCTCGACATGCCCAGGGAGTTGCTGGCCGCGCTCACCGCGCAGGGCGTTTCGGTGCCGTTCCCGATTCAGGGCGCGACCCTGCCGAACACCCTCGCGGGCCGCGACGTCCTGGGCCGCGGGCGCACCGGCTCCGGTAAGACGCTGGCCTTCGGCCTGGCCCTACTGGCCCGCACCGCCGGCCGGCGTGCCGAACCCCGCCAGCCGCTTGCCCTGATCCTGGTCCCCACCCGGGAACTGGCCCAGCAGGTGACCGATGCACTCACCCCCTACGCCCGCTCGGTGAAGCTGCGCCTGGCCACCGTCGTCGGTGGGATGTCGATCGGCAAGCAGGCGGCTGCGCTGCGGGGTGGCACCGAAGTCGTCGTGGCCACCCCCGGACGCCTCAAGGACCTCATCGACCGCGGCGACTGCCGGCTGAACCAGGTCGCGATCACCGTCCTCGACGAGGCCGACCAGATGGCCGACATGGGCTTCATGCCGCAGGTCACCGCACTCCTGGACCAGGTACGCCCCGAGGGCCAGCGCATGCTGTTCTCCGCGACCTTGGACCGCAACGTCGATCTCCTGGTCCGCCGCTACCTCACCGACCCCGTCGTCCACTCCGTCGACCCGTCCGCGGGCGCGGTCACCACGATGGAACACCACGTCCTGCACGTGCACGGCACCGACAAGCACCGGACGACGACGCAGATCGCGGCGCGCGAGGGCCGCGTGATCATGTTCCTGGACACCAAGTACGCCGTGGACCGGCTCACCCAGGACCTCCTCAACAACGGTGTACGGGCGGCCGCCCTGCACGGCGGGAAGTCCCAGCCGCAGCGCACCCGCACCCTCGCCCAGTTCAAGACCGGGCACGTCACCGTGCTGGTCGCCACGAACGTCGCGGCACGCGGCATCCACGTCGACAACCTCGACCTCGTCGTCAACGTGGATCCGCCGACCGACCACAAGGACTACCTGCACCGCGGCGGCCGCACGGCCCGCGCGGGCGAGTCCGGCAGCGTCGTCACCCTGGTCACCCCCAACCAGCGCCGCGACATGACCCGCCTCATGACCGCCGCCGGCATCGTGCCCCAGACCACCCAGGTCCGCTCCGGCGATGAAGCCCTCAACCGGATCACCGGCGCCCAGACCCCCTCCGGCATCCCCGTCACCATCACCGCGCCGGCGCCCGAGCGACGCAAGCGCAGCGCGGCCTCCCGCAGTCGACGCGGTCCCGCTTCGGGTGCCCGGCGCGTGAGCGTGCGGCAGTCCGCCTTCGACGCGGCGGCCTGAACACCACATGCTCAGGAAGCCGGCCTATCTCTGCAGGAGGCACCTTTTGACGCTGGTTCAGATGCAACCCCGCTCGGCGAGTGCCACCCCCGTGCACAAGACGGTGGCCGACGCCATGGACACCGCCGGTCCGCAGGTCTGTGACGACATGACCGTCGAAGTGGCCCTGTCCGTCATGGCCAGTGCCCGCGTCGGGCACCTGCTCATCTGCGACAACGACGGCCTGTGCACCGGCCTGGTCACCCAGGCCCAGCTCACCGCCGTCCATGACAGCTCCGTCTACACCGACCGGGTCCAGCTGCGCGACATCCTCGGCGACCGCGGGCCGTTCACCTCGCCTGTGACCACGATGGCCGAAGCCGAGCACGCCATGCGCTACCGCCGGGTCGATGCCCTGCCTGTCGTCGACGAACAAGGTAGCGCTCTCGGCGTCCTCGCCCTTGCCCGCTGAACCGCCTCACCGCAGAACCATCCCCTCCTTCTCCCTGTGAGGCATCATGCGCTGTGTCATCGCCCGCTTCCCGTTCGACCTCACCAAAAGCGGCGTCCTGCAATCCATGACGGGCGTCAAGCCCGAGCCGGTCACCGGCGAGTCCGTGATCATCGGCCGCCGCAGCTACCCCGTCAAACAGGTCGGCCAGGTCATCACACGCCAAGACCGCCGCGATTTCAGCGCCGGCGAAGTCCTCCGGGCCATGACCCAGCTCGGCTTCACCTGCCGCGGCCTTCCCCGGACGGCCGCACCCACGCGTGCCCTCAGCCCGCTCCAGCAGGCTTCCGCGATGCTCGGCGCCCCTGCCGCCGTCTGATCGACGGGCAGGTGCGAGCGGGCTGTTCACCGTGTGCCGCCTCGTGGCAATAGCCGGGCGGGTTGGCTGCCTGGTGTCAGCAGGCCGTTCACGGCGGCATACAGGGACGAGGCCCGGGGCTCCCCGTCAAAGAGCGCCATCAGTGGACGTGGATGGTGCGCGGTCCGCTTCAGGGCACGTTGGCGAGTTGTTCGACGAGGTGTTCGCCGTGTGAGCGCAGGCCGGCCTTGCAGGACGGCGACCAGGGGCGGTACGAGTCGGAGGCGATCACGTTGTCCGGGCCCTCTCCCGGTTCGAGGAACGGGCACGATGATGCGGGCAACCTCGGTTCGTGCCGCCGGGGTTGGGGCGTGGGCTCTGCCGATGTTCTGGACGATCTCGACCAGGAGCCGCGGGTGTCGGCGAAGCAGATGGCTTCGACTCCCCGCTCGCCGGTGATGTCGACGCCCTCCCCGAGGACTCGCACGCCGGCGAGGAGGCCCGGTGGACCCGTCTGCACTGGGCTTCGATGCCGTTTGCGAACCGCTGGAGTGGAGTCATGGTCAAGAGTTGTGGACCGACGTCCGGCGTTCAGGCCATGACCCGGCCTCGGAGAATGATGCGGCTGGGGTGGGCCAGAGCGGAGGCGTCGAGTGTGGGGTCGGTGTCGTAGGCGACGAGATCGGCGGGGGCTCCGTCGACCAGGCCGGGCAGGCCGAGGTAGGCGCGGGCCGACCACGAGGCCGCGCCCAGCGCCGCCTCGGGCGACATGCCCGCACGGACCAGCCATGCGATTTCCGAGGTGACGGTGCCGCACGGGAAGCTGTCGGTGCCGGCCAGGATGGTGACACCGGCCTCGTGTGCGGCCCTCACATTGGGCAGCATGGTGTCCCATCCGGCCAGCCACCAGTCCCGGCGGGCGCTCGGTTCGGCGGCCCGCCGTCGGTCGGCTCCGGAGCCGAGGACGCTGAGCGTGGGGACGAACGCGGTGCCGTGGTCCACCATCCGATCGATCAGGCTCGGGTCCAGGTGCATGCCGTGCTCCAGGGTGTCGACTCCGGCCAGGACGGCGTTGCGACTGCCCTCGCTGGTCTGGCAGTGTGCGGCCACCCGGCCGCCGATCGCGTGCACGGCCTGGACGACAGCAGCGAGGACGTCCAGCGGCAGCGCGGGCTCGTCGTGCCTCCAGTCCGCGATGACCTTGCACCAACCCGAGGACGCGGTGGCCTCCTCCACGGCTGCGTGGACCAGGTCGGCCTCGCTCACGTCTCTTCCGAAGCCGGGAAAGAAACGGCCCGGGGTGGCCAGCCAGCGTCCGGCCGAGCGGACGCGGGGCATGTCCGGGTCTTCGCCCACCCAGTCGGGGATGCGGGCCGCGGACCCGGGCGTGCGTACCAGCAGCACTCCGGCGTCGCGGTGATCGGTCAGGTGCCGTCGAAGCGTCGCATCGCTGAACGGGGCCTCGAGGTGTTCGGTACCGGGATGGGTATGTGCATCGACCAGGCCCGGCAGCAGCCAGCCGCCGTCAACGACGAGGTCGGCATCGGGGGCAGCCCCGGCCCTCAGCTGGTCGCCGTCGATCCAGAAGGATCGTTCCTCCCGTTCGGGCAACACGACGCCACGTACCTGAAGCACCACCAGTGACCTCCCCCACGAATCCGCCTGCGCGTCGGTCGATCTCGCTGATCCTATTGGGGGACCGCGGCAGGAGAACCTCGGCATCAAGCCGCCGCACAGGGGGCCGGGACCCATGTGCGGGACGGCCTGGCCTTTCCCCCTGCTGTGGCGGCTGCCGGCGCATGCCGAGTGCGTCGGGTCCGGCGCGCCGTGCCTCGGCCGACTTCCCGATCCGGCGGCGGTGTTGTCCGGGAACTGACCGAGTCGAACCTCTACGACCGGCTCGTCGGGCTCGGTGAGCCGCTCAAGGTGCTTCCTGCCCGCCCGCCAGGGGGCTTCCCTCGCGGGCGTGGAACTGCTGAGCGGTCGTTCTTGTCGGCGGGGGTCCGACGCACGCCGATGGCGAGTGCTACCCCACCGGGGCCGTGCGCCGCGCAGCCCAGAAGCGGTAGAGGGCCCAGCCGGTGCCCAGGATCGCGGCCGTCCAGACGATGACCTCGGAGACGATGACGGACGGGGTCACGGTGAAGTGTGGTCGAGGTGGCATGACGATCATTTGAGCAGCGGCGCCCATGGGAACGGCGAGCGCCGCGAGCATGCCGATCAGCCCTGGTTTTCTTATGGCTGCGCCCGTCGCGCCCAGGGCCGGCCCGAAGAGAACGCCGGCCACCAGCCAGTAGACGATCGACGTCATGTTCTCGTCACCGACGACCGCGTCCGTCACGAAGTAGGTCATAGTGGCCCCGATCAGTGCCAGGGGTCCGGCCACCGCGCCGCGCAGCGGTGTTGCAGCGAGCCAGCCCATTGCGACCGCGAGCGCTGCCCAGCACCAGCCCGAGTCCATCAGCAGGCTGAGCACTTTGGCGGATTTTGCCCAGATGGTGCCGTGGAGCGGCATCCCTAACGTCGTGAACGGCGAGGAAAGGATGTCCGCGAGCGAAGTTGCCGCCCCGAATACCAGGCCCACCACCAGGCTCCCGGCTGTGATCTTCATCAGGGGATGGTAGCGAGCGTCTTCACGTGTCGCGGGTCAGCGCAGCATTTACGTGACACCGGCGAGGTGGAGGAGGCCTCGCTGTTGGTCAGCACGTGGTCTGGCCCCGCCGTACCAGGTTCATCTGGATCCGACGGCCGCTCCACTGTCGGGCCGGTGCCGGGCTGGCGCACAGGTGGGTCTTCCTGTGCGGGTGCGCACGCTCTTGGCCGTAGCGGGAGCCGGCCCGGGGGCCGCCGGCGCTGGGCTGACGGGAAGCGGGGTGCGGCCCGGTAAGCGGGCCGCGGTGGCGGCCCGGGGGCTTACCGGCCCCGAGTCGCATCAGTCGAGGGCGTGGCTGCGGCCGGTCCGCAGGATCTCGTCGGAGAGCTCGGGTTCGACGTGTCGTACGGCGCGGGCGAGCATCAGCGCGCCGACCATTTCGCTGAGCAGGCGGACGGCCCTGTGGCGGGCCTCGGCCGGGTCGAGCTCGTGGCCCTTGTCCTGGGCTTCGCGCAGGAACTCGGCGGCGAAGCCGGTGAGGTAGCCCTCGACGCCTTCGGCGTACGCGCTCTGCACGGCTTCGCTGTGCCGTCCGGCGTCGGTGGCCAGAGAGGCGGAGGGGCAGCCGCCGTCGGGGGCGTCACGGTGCGTGGTGGACAGGTACTCGGCCACGACCCGCTCCAGCGGGGAGCCGTCCTGGCCCGGGCCGTCCTCGATCGTTTGGGCCAGGCCCTCGAGCGAGGCGGCGTAGGAGGCGCCGCACACCTCCACGGCCAGGTCGTTCTTGGAGGCGAAGTGGTTGTAGAAGCCGCCGTGGGTGAGTCCGGCTTCCTTCATCAACTCGGCGATGCCGACCGCGTCGATGCCCTGCGAGCGGAACATGCGGCTGGCCGCGTCGAGGATGTTCTGCCGGTTGCGGGCCTTGTCCTCCTTGGTGATCCGCGGCATGGCCGTCCTCTCGCGTCGCTCTCGACTTGACATTTTTAATGATGCCTCTCATCGTAGCAGGAGGTTTTCAATGACCCCCATCATTAATAATTCCGGAAGGGGAGCGCCATGCGCGCCATCACCTACGACCAGCACGGAGAGGCCGGGCAGGTACTACGCCTGAGCGAACAGCCGGTCCCTGCTGCGCCCGCGGCCGGGCAGGTGCGGGTGCGGGTGCTGTCCCGGCCGATCCACCCCGGCGACCTGGCGGCAGTGGCGGGCCTTGCGGGCGGGCCGCGGCAGCGGTTCGCCACGCCACGGATTCCCGGCGTTGAGGGAATGGGCGTCATCGAGACCGTCGGCGAGGGCGTGCGGGACCTGCGACCCGGCCGGCGGGTGGCGTTCTTCCCGGTGCCGGGCGCGTGGAGCGAACTCGTCACGGCGCCGGCCGATCTTGTGGTGCCGGTGCCCGAGGACCTCAGCGACGAGACCGCCGCTTTGATGCTGGCCAACCCGCTGACCCTGCTCTCCTTGCTGCGGGCGGTCCAGGACGCCCAGCACGGCCAGGCCGGTCCGGTGGTGCAGACCGCCGCCGGTTCGTCGGTGGGAAAGCTGGTCAGCGCCGCGGCACTCAAGCACGGCATCGAGCTGGTCAACCTGGTCCGCAGCGCCGCGGGGGCGCAGACCATGCGGCAGCGCTTCCCCGCACTGCCGGCCATCTCGACGGCCGACGCCAACTGGCGCACTCAGGTCCGGGACGCGACCGGCGGCCGGGGTGCCCAGGTCGTACTGGACGCGGTGGGCGGATCCCTGACCGGTGAGCTGGCCGGGCTGCTCGCCGACGGCGGCACGCTGATCACCTACGGACAGCTCGGTTCCGGCAGCACGCCGCTGGAGTCGCTCGCGCTGACCCCGCGGGCCCTGACCGTGCGGGGCACGTCCGTCCTCCAGTGGATGGCCGCCCGCACGCCCGAGGAACGGGGTGAGGACGTCGCCTTCGCCGCCCGTCTGGCCGCGACCGCCCCGGAACTCTTCGAGGTCGCCGCCGGCTACGACCTCGCCGACTTCGCGAAGGCCATCGACCACGTCCGCCGCCCCGGCAGGAGCGGAACCGTCCTGCTCACCAGCCCCGCACCCTGAACCCCACGAAGGGCACCTCATGAAGATCGGAACCCTCGGCGCCGGAACCGTCGCCCAGGCCATCGCCCGCCACGCCGTGGCCCACGGCCACCAGGTCGTGCTGAGCAACAGCCGCGGCCGCGCCTCCCTGGCCGGCCTCGCCGACGACCTCGGACCGCTCGCCCACGCCGGCACCCCTCAGGAGGCTGCTGCGGCGGAACTCGTCGTGCTCGCGGTCGGCTGGCCCCAGATCCCGGACGCGGTGGCCGGCCTGCCGCCCTTCGACGGGCGCATCGTCATCGACGCCACCAACCAGTTCGCCTCCCCGCCGCCGCCCGTGAAGATCGCCGACCTGGGCGAGCTGACCGGCAGCGAACACGTCGCCTCACTGCTGCCCGGAGCCCGCGTCGTCAAGGCGTTCAACACCCTCTACGGCCAGTACATCGCCGCCGACCCGCGGCACCAGGCCGGACGCCAGGTGCTGTTCCTCGCCGGTGACGACGCCGACGCCAAGACCACCGTCACGGACCTGACCGCCGCCTTCGGCTTCGCCCCCGTCGACCTCGGCTCCCTGCGCGAGGGCGGACGCCTCATGCAGCTCGGCGGCCCGCTGTCCGGACTCCACGCCCTCCAACAGGACTGAGCCGGGCCCTCGCCCGTTCCTCACTCCCCTCCTCATCCCCCCTTCAGTACAAGGAAGTTGCTCATGACCACCACCCAGCCCCTGCTGCAGCCCGTCCGCCTCGGCGCACTGGACCTCGCCAACAGCGTCGTCATGGCCCCCATGACCCGCGCCCGCGCTCAGAACGCCGAGCTGGCCCCCACCGACCTCCACGCGACCTACTACGCGCAGCGCGCCGGCGCCGGCCTGATCGTCACCGAGGGAACCTGGGTCAACGCCGACGCGATCGGTTTCATCCACGCGCCCGGCATCTACACCGATGCGCAGACCGCCGGCTGGGCGAAGGTCACCGAAGCCGTCCATGAGGCCGGCGGGCGGATCGTCTCCCAGTTCGGCCACCTCGGCGCGGCCTCCCACCCCGACCACCTCGGCGGCCGCCTGCCCGCCGGACCCTCGGCCGTCAACCCCGGCGAGAAGTCCTTCACCCCCTCCGGCCCGAAGGACACCGTCACCCCGCGCGCCTACACCGCCGCCGAGATCGCCGCCACCATCGCCGACTACCGCTACGCGGCCGAGAACGCCCGCCGCGCCGGCTTCGACGGCGTGGAGATCCACGCCCAGCAGTCCCACTTGATCCCGCAGTTCCTCAACCCGCGTCTCAACCAGCGCACCGACGCCTACGGAGGCAGCAGCGAGAAGCGGGCCCGGTTCCTCCTCGACATCCTCGACGCCGTCAGTGACGTGTGGGGCAGCGACCGCGTCAGCGTGAAGATGTCCCCGGGCTGGAACAACGGAGGCACGTTCACCGCGGACGAGGAGACACTCGCCGACTACGACCAGCTGCTCAAGAAGCTCAACGACAGCAACCTGGCCTACCTGCACCTCCTGGGCACCCCCGGCACGATCGAGGAGCGGATCGCCCTCTTCTCCCGCTACCGCGCCCACTACCAGGGCAACATCGTCGCCAACCTCGGCTTCACGCAGGCCCTCGGCAACCAGATCCTCGACCACGGGACCGTCAACGCGGTTTCCTTCGCCGAACCCTTCATCGCCAACCCCGACCTGGTCGAGCGCTTCGCGCAGGGCCACCCGCTGGCCGACGGCGACCGGTCCACCTACTACGCCGGTCACTCCGAGGGCTACACCGACTACCCCGCCTTCACCGCCAACTGAGCAAGCAGGACGCCGGCGCTGCGTTGGTGTGTGGGGCGGCAGGAAACCTCCTGCTGCCCCACACCCAGTTCGTGCCGCTCTGCCGGACTGGCTCACCAGCCAACGCCAGTACGGCACATGGGGCCGCCTGGGTGACGGGACCGGCCCCGACGCGGACAGCGTGCGGGCCGCCTGTGAGTCCTTCCACTATCGCCGCCGCCAGCACACCTCCACGACCAGCCTTCCGAAAGGGTGTGTCCGCCGCGGGTCGCGGGCTGAAGCACGTCAGCACCGGAGGGTCCGCCGCGGCCTGACCTCAGCACCGGCACGCCCTCTCACCCGGCCTCGACCTGTCCTGGCCCGGATGCACCCGCATCCGATGGACAGCGCCCGCCCTCACAGGCCATCGCGCCAGGTCCCGACCCTGCTGAAGGCCCCTCAGGTCACCTCGTCCCACCGTCGAAGCGGTCGTCGCCTGCGTCCGGCTGCGCAGGCAACGCCTGGCCGGCGGGCACTGATTCCGCCTCGCCGATGTCCTGCGGTGCGATGTCGAGGTCGAGGTCGCAGGTCTCGTGGTCGCCGGGTTCCGCTGCCCGTCTTCGGGCCTTGCGCCGGTCGTTGAGAAGCGAGAAGACAACGGCGGCGAAGTAGAGCACCCAGATCGGTGCGGCCAGCGCCAGCATGGTCAGCGGGTCCGTGCTCGGCGTCGCCACGGCCGAAAAGACCGTGATCCCCATGATCATGCCGCGCCACCAGCCGATGATCCGCCGGCCGGACACCACTCCGGTGAGGTTCAGCATCACCAGCAGCAGCGGCATCTCGAAGGAGAGGCCGAAGACGACCACCATGCGGGTGACGAGGTCGAGCAGATCGTCCAGCGGCAGCAGGTTGTCCACCCCGTGCGGGGTGAGGCCGATCAGTACCTTCGCGGTCGTGGGCAGCACCTTGTACGCGATGAAGGCGCCGCCGAAGAACAGCGGGACCCCCGCGCCGACGAACCCGTAGGCGTATCTGCGCTCGTGCCTGTGCAGGCCGGGGGCAACGAACGCCCACAGCTGGTACAGCCATACCGGCGAGGCCAGCACGACGCCGGCCATGAGGGACACCTTCAGCGCCAGGGTGAAGGGCGCGAGCAGACCGTTGATCGTGATCCGCGCGCAGGTGGTGTTGGCGGTCCGCTCGGCCAGATCGGCGAAGGACGTCGGGCAGCCGACCGAGGCCAGCACCGGCCTGGTGGAGAAGTTGATGATGCCCTTGTAGGAGAAGGCCGCGGCGATCGTGACGACCAGGATGGCAAGGACGGCCTTGGTGAGCCGGTTGCGGATCTCACGAAGGTGCTCCGCGAGCGGCATCCGCCGCTCGGGATCCCTTTCCTTGGTGCGGGCCGATGGGGGCACGCCATGTCCTCATTTCGTGCGGCGGACCGGAGACTGCCGGCCCTGCGTCGGTTCAGCTCGGCATGGCGCCGGTTGGGCCTAGCGCGTTCAGGGGATAGTCGGTGCAGGTCGGCACCACTTACCGCGGTCTGATCTGTCCTGCCTGGACCGCGGACAGCGATGCGGGCGGCCGGGCAGCGCGAGAGGTGAGCCGGCCGGCAAGGCTTCGGGCAGCGTCTTGTCGCGGGGATGGGCCGAGGGCGGGCACGACCGGGCTCAGTCCCGGCGGCCGGTCGTGCTGTCCGCAGGCGCGGTGCGGGCGGTGGCGGTGTCTTCGGGAGCGTCCGGGATCGTCCCCGGTCCCGGTCCCGGTCCTGGCGCGGGCTCAGGCTCGGGGCGTGGCTCGTTCGGGGCGCTGTCGTCGTTCATGGCCCTGGTCTCGCTCTTGAGGATCCGCATGGACCTGCCCAGCGCCCGGGCCGTGTCGGGGAGTTTCTTCGAGCCGAAGATCAAGACCAGCACCGCGACCAGGATCAGCAGGTGCCAGGGCTCCAGCGCATTGCGGAACATCGTCACACCACCCTTTCGAACGCGTCGGCCTTCATCCCTGCCTCGGTTTTCCGTGCTTGACCGTGGCCTCGCCCGCGATCGTCGCGGCGACGATGTCGCCGTTCCCGGCGACCGGCTGACGGCGCACCGTCACCCAGTCCCGGCTGCTGCCCCTGGGGGCAACCGCGTTCGGGCGCCTGGAACAGCCGGTGCGTCCTCGGGTTCGGCCGCGGTGCGTTCAGCGGCTTTGACTGGGGTGACCGTTCCTGTCGCCGGCTGGCGAGTCGGCCGGCTGCTGCGGGGGCGTGCCGGGTGTCGAAGTCGCTGCGGGTCATGTGTCCTTCTTCCTGTCGGGTAGGCCGGTGTCGAATTCAGGTTCCCGGGCGCCCGGCGGCCGTCCAGGCGGCGTACTCCTGGCGGACGTAGCAGCGGCGGCCGGGGGCGGGCGTGGTCGTGTCGGGGTGGTGCGGGCCGGCCACGAGGTCGGGATGGCGGCGGTCGTGCAGGAGGAGTTGTTCGGCGGTTTCCGCGGCTGCCGCCAGGGGGCCGGGGCGGGGGTCGTCCATGGCCATCCGGTCCATGAGGGCGGCCCGGCGCAGCAGGCGGGCCCGTTCGGCGGCCGTCGGGTCGACCGGGGGGCCGGTGAGGGGCCGTGCCTGGCGGCCGTCGCGTTCGGCCTCGAGGGCGAGTACTTGGTGCATCTCGCGGCGCAGATCGGGCGCATTCGCGTACGCCTCGCGCTCAGGCGGGGCACCGAGGCCGTTCGGGGTGAGGTCCACGCTCACCACTGCTCCGATACGCCAGCGCCGCGGCGTCGGGAGGGCGCCCTGTCGTGGTCGGGGCCGCGGTGATCGAGGGCCGGTGGATGCGCCGCGGACCGCGGGGCAACCTTGGCCGGGCCGGGGCGGCCGTCGACGGGGCGGGGCCCCCGG
Source organism: Streptomyces sp. MI02-7b (assembly GCF_033793585.1). Taxonomy (NCBI): domain Bacteria; kingdom Bacillati; phylum Actinomycetota; class Actinomycetes; order Kitasatosporales; family Streptomycetaceae; genus Streptomyces; species Streptomyces sp. MI02-7b. The sequence continues at coordinate 40,568 of NZ_JARAWX010000022.1, forward strand.
GTCGCAAAGGCCAGTGCGCGGGGTCGTCGGGTGGCCCGGCGCCGCGGCTCGCGCGGAACGCCCGGGCCGGTCATGCCGAACACCTCAGGCAGGCGCGGACCTCGCGGCCGCTGCCCGTCTGGTGGACCTCGGTCGACTGGGCGAGGTCCTGGACGATGCCGGTGCCGCGGCCGTGTTCGTCGGGGGCGATGTCGCGACGAGGGCGCTCCACGGTCGTGCCGGAGTCGGTGACCACGATGTGAAGAGTGCCGTGGTCGAGGACGAGCACCAGGGTCATGCGCTCGCGGCCGTACTGGGCGGCGTTGGTGGCGAGTTCGTCGACGATGAGAACGGCGGAGTCCCGCTCGCTTGTGGGCACGCTCCAGGTCTCGAGCAGATCGGCCGCGAAGTGACGAGCGGCGGAGACGTGCGCCTCCCGCGCGGGCAGGGTGAGCAACGCCTGGTGGGTGCAGGGTTGGTCGGGCAGCGAAATCGGGCGGGGTGAATCGGTCACGAACATGGTCTTGTGGCTCTTCTGTGGAGGTGCGGAGCTCGGAACGGGGGGAGGCCGCCGGCGACGTCGGGGCGGTCGGTGGGGCCGGTCCTTGAGTGGGGCGCGCTCATTCAGTTCCACGGACGGCGCATGCCCATCGGTTCGACCTATTCGTACCTTTTGCTTGATTTCTTGTGGGTCCGTCGGTACGGCGGCCTGGCCGGACCCACGCGCCGGTGTCAGGGCTTGATCGATGCCGTACCCGGGCGGGCGGGACGGCGGTGGTTCGGTCCCCTCGCGTGATCGGCGGGGCACTCACGCAGCAAGCCGGCCCGGGGCCGGGCCGGTTCGCGGGAGCCGACGGTGAGGGTGCCCCGGCTCCCGGGAGGTCCCGGTGCGGGGTGGCCGGCCCGGTGCACCGCTGTCGAAGCCGCGTGACGGGAGCGGGCCGCGGCCCGGCGACCGAGGCCGTTGAACTGCCCCGGTGCCGACACGGCCGGCCTCCGGTGACAGGTGGTGCGGGCGGGGCGGCACCACGGCGTGATGGCTGTCGTCAATGCCTCACGATCGGATGGTGAGCAGCTTTCGGCCGTTGCCTGCGAGCATCTCGAAGTGCTCGATGGCTCCCGGGGACATGGCAACCGCCCCTGGGATCGTGGTGCCGGGAGGGTACTGGCCTGCCCGCCAGGTGGCGCTGTCCGTCCTGGCGCCGCCCGGCCCCACCGCCTGCAGCCGGCAGGTGATTCCGGCGGGCGCGCCCTTGGCGGAGACCTTGAGGACACTGCCCCAGGCGGAGGGGTAGACCTGCACCGTCGCCGAGACGCCGGTGGCGGGATCGCTTCCGGAGAACGTGCGCCAGGCGGCCGGCGCGGTCGGCCCGGGCGGCGTCGCCTGACTGCTCAGGGATCCGGTGGCCGCCAGCCATGTGCCGCCGGCCGCTGCCGCGACGAACGTCAGGGAGGCGGCGGCGCCGGCCAGTTGCAGACGCCAGGTCCTGCGGCGCCGGGCTGCGGCCTGCCCCAGCAGCCTGTCCAGGACACCCGCCTGTGGTGCCGGCGTTTCCGGTGTTTCCGGAAGCGCAGGCCGTGCGGGCGAGGGGCCCTGCGTGCTTTTGGCTGTCCGTGCCACCAGCCGGTCGGCCGGCTCCCCGTCCGCCGTCGCCGGCGCGGCGCGGCCGGCGGCTTCGGCCGCGGCCACCGTGGCCAGCAGCGAGGGCAGTCCCGACAGCCGGATGTGTTCGGCCCGGCACTCGTCGCATTCCGTGAGGTGGGCGCGTACCTGTTCCGTTTCTGCCGGGGGCAGTGTGCCCAGGACGTATCCCCCCAGCGCCAGTCGGAGGGCGTGGTGCTCCGCACTCATGGTCGCCACCTCCTGCGCACCGCGGTCATGGCTCGGTCCCCCGCTCCCGGGGCGCCGGCCGCGGGGCGTGCGGGGCGTGGTGGGTCCGTGGCTTCACGGTGCCCGGCGCGATGCCCGGCGCCCGTGCGGCCTCCACCACGCTCCGGCCCCGGCAGCCGGTCTCCGGCAGTGCCGCGCGGTGGTCCGGGGGCAGCGTCCGCACGGCGTCGGCAGCCACCCGGCTCTGCGGTGCCTGCTCGCTTGTGTCCTCGCCCGGTGGGCGTCGATGACCGGATGCCGGGCGACCGGGCGCAGCCGTGCCAGGGCCGGGCCGCGTGCGGGATCGAATGCGGCGGGATGCCGCCACGCCCGCGGCGGCGTCTTCTGCACCACGTTCTCCGCCCATTGCCGGTCTCCTGAGGTCGCTCGCAGCAGGTAGTGAGACAGGGGCCCTGCGTGCTCCGCGTGCACGGTGCGCAGCAGTTCCTCGCCCTCGGTCGAAGAGTCCCTCTACCCAAGACACGGCGCGGGGAGCGATCCGGATCGGTCTGCAGGCCATGTTTCAGGAACTCCGGGACATGAGCCGATCAGCGCACATCTGTACGGCTCCTTTCTGTAACGCACGGAGAGGGGCGGGAAGCACTCGGTGACTGCCACGGGAGGTGCGCCGGCGGCTGGCCCCACGCGATCACCGCGACCCCGGCGCCGGGCAGGCCGACCGATCTGCGGCGGTACCGAAAAGCCGCATAAAAGTGCATATGCGTCGAACCGTATGGCCCTCGCCGTCCGTGGAGTTGGGCAGAAGCCGGCTTTCACGCAGTTCCTCAATCGATTCCCCCCGTGTCAAAGGACGGATCGCAAGCGACCGGGACACGCCACGCGACGCGTGCGTTCCTGGCGCCGGCCACGCCCGCGCCGTGCCCTCGCACATCGAAGTCGGCGCCACCGCGCGGCCTCGGCCCGCCCCCTGGCGCACGCCACGGCGACGGCTCCGCGCGGCGCCGGTGCGCGTGCAGCGGTCGGGACAGGCCGTGAACACGGCATCCACCCCACATCCCTGCGGTCGCCTGCGCCCCTGCCGTCGCAGCCCCCCGTCCCCGCCTGACCAGTCAGGAGCCACCACCATGCATCTGAACTTCCGCACACCGGACCGGCGATCACGCGTTGCGGCCGGGCTGGCCGTCGCCACCATCGCCACCGTCGGCGCGCTCGGGCTGCTCAGCTCGTGCGCTCCGTGGTCGCACCCCTCGTCCTCCGGAGCCGGCGGCGTCACACCCGGTCCGGGTCAGCACCAAGCGGCCGGGATGCCCGGTGCCGCAGGGCCGGGGAAGGCGGCGGGCACCGCTCCCGGCGCCTCGCCGATGCCCAGCATGAACATGCCCACGACTCACTCGGGCGCGGGCGCGCCGGCCGCGCCGGTGACCGGGAACGCCGTGGCCATCAAGAACTTCGCGTTCTCCCCGGCCACGCTGAAGGTGAAGGCGGGGACGACGGTGACCTGGACCAACCAGGACACCGACGCCCACACCGTCACCAGCGCCCAGGCGGGCGGCCCGTTGCAGTCCGCCGCCCTGGCCACCCACGCCACCTACCGCTACACGTTCACCAAACCCGGCACCTACGCCTACCTCTGCACCATCCATCCGTTCATGACCGCCACCGTGGAGGTGACCCGATGACCGACTCCTACGACAGCCACGACGCAGCGCGGGACCGCGACGCCGGCCGGCCCGATACCGAACACGGCATGACCCGACGCCAACTCATGCGACATGCGGGGTGGTTCGGCGGCGCGGTGGTACTGACCGTGGCCGGCGGGGAGGTGATCAGCCACATCGCCGACGCCCGGGACACCCACGCCGGTGCCGGAACCGGTGCCGGGTCCGGTGCTGCCGCCGCGGGAAGCGGCACGCTGCGGTTCGTGCAGGTCTCCGACAGCCATATCGGGTTCCAGGGTCCTGCGAACACCGACGTGGCCGGCTCGTTCACCGAAGCGATCAACCAGGTCAACTCGCTGGGATTCAGGCCTGACTTCGTCATGCACAGCGGCGATCTGACCCACCTGTCCACGGCCGGGCAGTTCGACCAGGTCAAGCAGATGATGGCCGCAATGAAGACAGACCGTGTCTTCACCGTGCCGGGGGAGCACGACTCCATCGGCGATGCGGGCCGCACCTACCGGCGGACCTTCGGCACGGGCACGCTCGGCGACGGCTGGTACAGCTTCGACACCCACGGCGTGCACTTCATCGCCCTGGTCAACACCTTGAGCCTGGAGAAGCTCGGCCACCTCGGCAACGAGCAGATCGACTTCGTCCGCAAGGACGTCGCCGGACTGCCGTCGGACACCCCCATCGTGGTCTTCAGCCACATCCCGCTGTTCGCGATGTACCCGCAGTGGGGCTGGAGCACCGACGACGCCCTCAAGGTCATCGCCCTCCTGCGCCGCTTCTCCTCCGTCACCTGTCTCAACGGGCACGTCCACCAGCTGTTCACCAAGACGGAGGGCAACATCACCTTCCACTCCGCCACCACCACCGCCTACCCCCTGCCCAAGCCGGGCCGTGCCCCCGCGCCCACCCCGCAGGTCGTCCCCGCCCGGCAGCTCAAAGACGCCCTGGGCATCCGCAGCGTCGGCTACCACCAAGGCGATCGCGAACTGGCCGTCAAGGATGAGAGGTTGGCATGAACACCCGAAGGCTGCCCGTCCTCGTCCTGCGGTGGGCGACTGCCGCAACCCTCGCCGCCGGCGGATACATCCACGCCGAGCTCTACCTCGACGAGTACCGCTTCGTCCACCTCATCGGCCCCCTGTTCCTCCTCCAGGCCGGCACCTCCTTCGCCCTCGCCGCCCTGCTGCTGTGGGGGACGCCACCCCTGCTGCTGAGGGCCGCCGCGGCAGGCGTCGCGCTCGGGGCCCTCGGCGGTTTCGCCGCCTCGCGCACCGTGGGCGTGTTCGGATTCACCGAGCGCGGTCTGCAGCCCGCACCGCAGGCCCTCCTCAGCCTCCTCGCCGAGACCGGAACGCTGCTGCTCCTCGCGGCCTGGCAGATGGCGCTGGCCGCACAACACCGCGCTGCCCGACCACTCCTCACGCCACCGATCCGGCCCCGGGCCACCACCCGCACACCACCGGACTGAACCGCCACGGCGAAGCCCGCCGTCCACGCCACCTGCCGACCTTTCCAAAACCAAGGGGGTATCTCCCATGCACCTGGAACCACGCCCAGGAATCGCCTGGCCGAGTCCGCACCTGCGCGAACTGAGGGACGCTGTGCGCATCCTGCTCGGCCTGGACGACGACACCGCCGTCATGATCCGCCAGTTCGGCTGCGGTGAGCTCGGCCACCCGCCGTGGGAAACCGTCGTCGAGGTGCTGCCCATGGACGGCGGGGTCCACCGCTGGACACTCCACCGCCCCGCCGACGAGATCACCGAGCACGACCTGGCCACCGCTTTCCAGTCGGCTCCGGCTGAGCCAGGACGACGGCATCGGTGATGCCCTGCCGGCCGTGTGCGGTCGCGGGACGTGCCGAGGGCCCGGCGCGCACAGGCCGGGCCCTCCAAGGGGCCTCGACGCGTGGGCGGGCGGCAACGGCCCGTGCCGGCTCGGGTGGCGGGCCGGGCAGGGTCTGCAGCCGGGTGAAGGCGGCCGCCAGGTCGTGGCGCCCAGGGCCAGGCTGCGGGCGGCGGCGTGCAGGAGCCGGTAGGGGAGTTTGTGCGGCCAGGCAATGGCCAACTCGCCGTCGAGCAGGAAGGCGACAGTTGCCGGGACCAGCGACTTCGGAGCTGACCGAGCCCCTGCGCGCCATGGCCGAAGACCACGCCGCCCTTCGCCCCCGGCCCTCACACGACACGTCGCGCAGCGCTGACCCCACACCACCGGTCCGACGTGCTGCGCCCTCTCACCCAGGGGGTCCCAACGCGGACACAGCCGTCGCGTCGCACATGATCGTCGAAGCCGCACACATCCCCTCCATGCGGGCCTCGGTGCCGAACGAGAGCTGATGGCCGACTATCACCGCCGGCCACGAGGTACGAGCCGGGGCGAGGCCTCACGCCGAGATGGTGAGAAGCTTCTGGCCGCTGCCGGCGTAGATGTCGAAGTGGCTGATCGTTCCCGGGGACATGGGTACCGTCCCGGAAATCCTGGCGCCGCCCGGGTACTTGCCGGCCTGCCAGGTGGCGGCGGTCGCTGTGGTGCCCGTGACCCCGACCGCTTGCAGCCTGCACGTGATCCCGGGGGGCGCTCCCTTGGCCGAGACCTGCAGGGCACTGCCCCAGGCGGCGGGCGAGACCTTCACCGAGGCGGACACGCCTGTGGTGGGGTCTGTTCCGGAAAACGTGCGGGCCGGGGCCGGTGACGTCGGTGCGGGCCGCGCCACCTGGCTGCCAGTGGAGGCGAGGGTAGCCAGCCATGTGCCGCCCGAGGCTGCCGCCGCGATGAGCGTCGCGGCCGTGGCGACCCCGACCAGCTGCCTCCGCCAGACGGTACGGCGCCGGCACGCGGCCTGCTGGAGCAAGCGGTCGAGCCGGCCCGGTTCGGTTCTGCGCGAGGTGCCCGGTACGGCAGCGCGTGCGGGCTGCGGCGGTGCGCTCGCGGCGGCCCGCTGTACGAGCCGATCGGTCAGGTCCTCGCTCGCTGCGGGCGCGGCCGCGGCCTCGGCTTCTGCCACGCTGACCGTCGCGAGCAGCGCGGGCAGTCCCGCCAGCTCGGCGTGCTCGGCGCGGCACTCCTCGCATTCCGCGAGGTGGGCGCGTACCTGCTCCGTCTCCGCCGGAGACAGCGTTCCCAGCACGTACCCGCCCAGGGAGAACCGGACGACGTCGCAGCCGCCGTTCATGGTCATGGTCCGCACCTCCTCCATGCCGCTGTCACGGCTCGATACCCCGTTCCTGCAGCGCCAGCCGCAGCGCCTTCAAGGCGTAGTACGTCCGCGACTTCACGGTGCCCACCGGAAGGCCGAGCACCCCCGCCGCCTCGACCATCGTCCGGCCCCTGTAGTACGTCTCCAGCAGCACGGCCCGGTGCTCCGGGGACAGGGTCCTGATGGCGTCGGCCACCGCCCAGCTCTGCAGCGCCTGCTCGATCTCGTCTTCCCCGGCCGTCCGCTCCGCGACCTGTTCCAGCACCTCGCCGTCCACCTCGGTCGGCCTGGCCCGGCGGGCCCGGCGGGCGTCGACGACCAGATGCCGCGCGACCGTGCACAGCCACGCCCGGGCCGGACCGCGTTCGGGGTCGAACGCCGCGGGATGCTGCCAGGCCCGCAGCAGTGTCTCTTGCACCACGTCCTCGGCCCATTGCCGGTCTCCCGAGGTCAGTCGCAGGACGAAGTGGAACAGCGGCCCGGCATGCTCGGCGTACAGCGTGCGGAGCAGTTCCTCGTCCGCGTGGGAAATGGTCCCCCTGTCGGAGACGCGATTCCCGCGGCGATCCGGCTGGCTCGTCGGATCGCGCTTCGGAAGACTCCACGGCATAAAGCAATGATCCCATATGGGGCATATATTCAAAAGTTCGTAAAAGGTCCTTACGTGTCGAACTGCGCGGCCCCGGCACCCGCGAAGCCCGACAAGCACCGATCCCGGGATTCCCCTCCCGTCCTCCCTGGTGGGCGAGCCCTGCGGGATGGGGACGCCCTGGCGCCCGGTGGGCGCGTTGCGCGGCGGGGCAGGTGGTGTGTGAGGCGGTCGCCGGCCGTATGAGGTGTCCTTCGGGGATCGGGGGGAGTGCGGGGGGGGGGCAGGGCTGCTGGAAGGCGGCTGCGGTGGCGCGTTGCGTGATCAGGCCGGCCACCATGCGGGCCCGGCACTTGGCCGGAGCCGCGGGTGGCCCGGGCGGGTAGCCGGACACGATGGGCGTCGCTGGCAGCGTTGCGGCTTCGCGCAGCAGATTCGCCCCCGTTGTCCAAGGGCGGCCGTCCGGCAACTCCCGCTCGGTGCTGGTCGGCTCGGGCAGGGCCGGGCCTGGGTCCGCGGCGAGGGTCATGAGGGCTTGTGGCCGGCGTGGATAGGGGCGACGACCGGCCGGCCGGCACCCCTACAGCCATTCCGCCACACCGGCGAGTGAGCATAAGAGACCGTCCACGTTCCAGAGAACACGGGCGTCGCCCCGCGTGTAAGATGGCACAAATAATCTAAAATTCGGGTCGCCGCCCTGGCCGGCCGAGGCGGGCACCCACCCGCTCGAGCACCCTTGCGTCACGGCAGCCGAAGGGCGAGGAAGGGCGAGCAAGAGCGGAGCCCTGGAAGTATCCCGCGGCCTGAGGGCCTACATGGCGGGCCCGCACATCATGGCCAACGCATCGCCTGCTCAGCGAGGTTCGAATGACCCTGCCGTCGCTACTGCTGGTGCCCGGAGCGTGGCACAAGCCCGAGCATCTGCAACTCCTCATCGATGACCTGTCCGGCATCGATGTCCACACGGTGGCTCTCACTTCGTCCGGTGATGATCCCAAGACACTGGGCGATATGTACTCCGACGCAGCTGCCGTCAAGAGTGCGGTCGAGGCGATCGATGGGCCTGTGGTCGTCGTCGCGCACTCCTACGGCGGCATCCCTACCACCCAGGCCCTTGTCGAGACGCCCAACGTCAAGAGCATTGTCTACCTCGCCGCGTTCCAGCTCGACGCCGGAGATTCCCTGCTGTCGAGCGTGGGCGGCAGCCCCGCGCCCTGGTGGGAGTTCCACCGGCAGGAGGGGGTCGGCGACTTTCTGACCGTCTCCGGCCCGGTCGACGTGCTCTACGGTGACGTGGACGGGGGCGTTGCCGAGAAGGCGGCAGTAGCTTTGGGTTTCCAGTCCTACGCCGCCATCACCCAAAAGCTCACCGCGGTTGCCTGGCAGACGATTCCCAGCACTTACATCATCTGCGAAGCAGACAAGGCCGTCCCGCCCTTCGCCCAGGAACTCTTCTCCGAGCGCGCCAATAAGACCCTGCGGCTGGAGAGTTCGCATTCACCCTTCCTTTCCCGGCCCTCCGTGCTGGCTCAGCTCATCAGGCACGAACTCACCCTGGCCTGACCCGGCCGCTGCGGGCCCGGGTTCCAGCCGAAGCCTGAGGCCGACCGCCCGAAACTCTCGGTCGACAAGCGGGCCGTCGGCGGCGAGGGGAAGCTCGCTCTGCCGCGGCGGGGCTACGAGGGGCTGCGACGCCGGGTCCGCGAGCTCGCGCGCCACGAGCCGGCCGGGCTGCGACAACTTGCCGAAGGACGCCCCGGGCCCGGTGCTCACCGCCTGCGTCTCGGGGGAACGGTGAGCACCAGACGCCGAAGTCCGCTGCGGGCGTGACGCCCTGAGGACCCGGCGATGCGCACCGGCTGGTGCCGTTGAGCGGTGGAGCGCATGACCAACTGGAGCCCACCACCTGGCAGTGGGTTCGGTGACGCGCGCCGGGCAGTCGGACGGCCACTCCAACGGGCGCCCCTCACGGCCCGGTACGGCTGGGTGCGTCCGCCGGGGGCGGGTGCGCGGCGCGGCTGCTATTGGTGCGGGCTGAGGCGACGGAGGATGCACAATTCGTGGTGCACGGCCTGTCGCCTCGAGGCGGCCGACTGGTGACGACGCACCGTGCCTGCAGCAGCGAGGACGACTACGTGGGCGCGGCGTTCTCCGGCCGCGGCCTGCTGTTGATCCTGCGGTCGGACTGCCCGGATCCGAACCTGGTGGTCGACGATCCGCGCTGGGTGGGATGGCGGGGCACGGCTGCGCACCGGTGGGGGAGCGGCTGACTGGCCGGCCTTCCGGCACGATTACCCGTCCGCGTCCTCCTCCCGGAACTGCAGGACGAGGCGGCCGCGAACGCCCCCCGCTTCGAGGAGGCGGTGGGCGTCAAAAGCCTGTTCCGGAGGAAGGGCCCCGGCGACCCGCAAGGTGAGGACGCCGTCCTCCGCCTGGGCGCGCAGGCGGTCGAGTCGGACGTGGTCGCCGAGAGAGTCGGGGACGTTGACCTGGTGCAGGCGGACGCAGCGGCGGCCGAGTTCGCCGGGCGGCATGGCTTCGGCGCCTTCGCCGAGCAGTACGGCGATCCCTCCGCCGGGCCGGACCGCGGGCGTGAGGGTGGCCGAGCCGAGGACGGCTGCGTCCAGGAGGCCGTGCACGCCGCCGGGGGCCGCCCGCAGGATGTGGTCGGTGACGGCAGCGCCGCGGGGTAGCACGGTGTCGGCGCCGAGCGCGTGCACGACTCCCGGTCGGCGGGTGAGGCGTCGGCGATGACGGTGAGGCCGTCGGCCTTGGCAAGCTGGACGGCGTATCCACCGATGACGCCGGCCGCGCCGATGACGGCGAGGGTCTGTCCCGGGGTCAGGGCGAGCAGGTCGAGGGCCTGCCTGGCGGTGAGGCCGTTCATGGGGAGGGTCGCGGCCTGGGTGTATGTAACGCCGGCCGGTGCACGGACGACCCAACTGGCGGGGAGGACCACGTATTCGGCGTAGCCGCCGGCGTGTTCCATGAGCGGCATGGTCATGGCCGTCACCCGGTCACCGACGCGCGGGCCGGTCACCGACTCGGGGCCGATCTCGTCCAGTACGCCGGCCGTCTCCATGCCGGGTATGCAAGGCGGCCCCGGCGCCAGGTGGGCGATCGCTCCGTTGCGCAGGTAGCGGTCCCCCGGGTTGACGGTCGCGGCGTGGACCCGGATGCGGACCTGGCCGGGACCGGCGTGCGGCTCGGGAATCTCGAAGACCTCCAGGGCTTCCGGTCCTCCGAAGCGGGACACTCCGACGGCTTTCATGGTTCTCCTTCCTGGGGTGCGGCGGCGCCCCGGAGGTTCGCACCGGGTCAGTTGGTCTTCTGCGGGGCCCGGTAGGGGCCCGTGTCGGGGAGGGTCTCCATGCGGTACCGCTTCAGCACCGATCCGGTGATGTACCAACGTCCGTCGATGCGCTTGTAGGTGTCGTGGTACTGGCCGTAGCCGTGGAAACCGCCGCCTGCCTTCAGGCTGACGTAGTCCTCCATGACCCAGGTGCCGGTTGCCGTGTCCCCCTTGACCGTGATGTTCGGAAGAAGGCCCTGGTGTGCGGTGGGGGCGTCGGCGATCAGGGTCTTGGTGGCCTTGACCAGTTCCGCCGGGCTGTTGAATTCCTGGCCGGTGTTGATGTGCGCGTCGGGCGTGAACAGCGCCTGGAGATCTGCCCACTGCTTGGTGTCGATGTCCTGGAAGTAACGGGCCTTCAGCTTCTCGATGTCCTGGATGTCCGCGAGGTTGCGGACGGTCGCGGCGGTGGAAGCGCTGCCGGCCTTGTCGTCGTGCGAGTGGTGCGCGTTGGCCGTCGCGGTACCGGTGGCCACTCCTCCGGCCAGGAGGAGGGCGGCGGCCGTCACCATGGCCGCCCGCTTGGAGAACCGGCGGTCGGAGGCAGTCTTGCTGCGGTCGGAGGTCATTGGTGTCCCTTTCTGGTGCGGCATTCAAGTGCCGCGTTCGGGTGCCGGCGTTCGGGTAGCGCCCGTTCGGCGGCCCCCGAGGCCAATGCGATGCAGTGGTCCCGGCGGACCCCGTCCCTACGAGACAGAGGGGCCATGTCGGCAGGTTCGTCACCACACCGTGCCGGGCAGAACCGACGCTACGAATAGTGGAACGTTGAGTCAAGTTAAAGGAGGTGATCATCAATCGACCGCCACGCATGCCGCGGCTGGACGGCGTCCGCATGCCATGGGGGCGGCCGATCCTTAGGCACGGAAGCGGACCTTGGTGCAGGTTCGGGACGCCGGACTGCGCCTCGATGTTCTGATACGCTCATTCCATAATCTCGGACGTTCCCGCCTCGTCGGGCAACGAGCGACCGGCCGCAGGCCGAGAGGTCCTGACCCGTCGGGGTCGGCCTCCCCCTTTCCTCTCGCCCTTCCTCAGGAGCACGCACATGTCCACGACCACCCTTCAACCGGACCCCCGGCGCTGGAAGGCGCTGATCTTCATCGGCATCGCCCAGCTGATGGTCTTCCTGGACGGGGCGATCATGAACATCGCCCTGCCGTCCGCACAGCACGACCTGGGCTTCTCTGACGGCGGCCGGCAGTGGGTCATCACCGCCTACGGCCTCGCCTTCGGCGGCCTGCTCGTTCTCGGCGGACGGCTGGCGGACCTGCGGGGCCACAAGAAGATCTTCGTCACCGGCCTTGTCGGATTCGCGGTGGCCTCGGCCGTGGGCGGCCTGTCGCCCAACCTCCCCACGCTGCTGGCGGCACGCGCGCTCCAGGGCGTGTTCGGCGCGCTGCTCGCCCCCGCCGCACTCGCGCTGATCTCACTGGGATTCACCGACGCGAAGGAGCGGGCGAAGGCGTTCGGCGTCTACGGAGCCATCGCCACGGCCGGCGGCGGCGCCGGCCTGCTGTTCGGCGGCGTCCTGACGCAGTACGTCAACTGGCGCTGGGGCTTCTACATCAACCTGCCGATCGCCGCGATCGGTATCGTCGGCGTCCTGAAACTGGTGGGGGCCGACAGCCGGCAGACCCGCCGTGGGCGTCTGGACCTGCCCGGAGCCGTTCTGGCCACCGGCGGCACCGTCGCCCTGGTGTTCGGCTTCGCCAAGGCGGAGGACGACGGCTGGGGCTCGACCATGACCATCGGCATGTTCGTCCTGTCCGTGGTGCTGCTGGCGTCCTTCGTCCTGCTCGAGTCGAAGGCGAAGTCGCCGCTGCTGCCGCTGCGCGTCCTGACCGAGCGGAACCGGGCCGGGGCCTACCTGTCCCTGGGCCTGTCCGTGATCGCCATGTTCGGCATGTTCCTCTTCCTGAGCTACTACTTCCAGTTGGTCAAGGGATACTCGCCCGTGATGAGCGGGCTGGCCTTCATCCCCATGGCGGTCCTGCAGGCGATCGGCTCCACCCAGATCGGCGCCCGCCTCTTCCACCGCGTGCGCCCCGGCGTGCTGATGAGCGCCGGATTCGCGGTTTCCGGCATCGGTGTGCTGATGCTCTCGCTGCTCGACGCCGATTCGTCCTTCGCCTTCATCGCGGCCGGTGAGATGGTGGTCGGCGTCGGCATCGGCACCGCGTTCATGCCTGCCTTCGGCCTGGGCGCCCATGGCGTCGAGGCCCGCGACGCCGGCGTCGCCTCCGCCATGACCGGAGCCGCCCAGCAGATCGGCGGCTCCATCGGCACCGCGCTGCTCAACACCATCGCCGCCCGGGCGACGGCCGACTACCTGGCCTCCCGCCACAGCGCCGGACCCGTGGACAAGGCGGCGCTGGTGCACGGTTACGCGGTGGCCTACTGGTGGGCGGCGGGCTTCCTCGCCGCAGCCGCGCTCATCGCCTTCTTCGCGGTCAACGTGGGCAAGCCCCCCGCTCAGAAAGCAGGGGCGGCCGACGACGACGACCTCGCCGCGCTGGACCTGCGCCCCGCCCACTCCTAGACACCGGACAAGTGAGGCACCCCGCGGCCGAGCCGCGGGGTGCCTCACTTGTCCGGTACGGGCAATTTCAGCCGAGAGCGTCGAGGGCGACCTCCGCGACCGCGGCGAGCGAGGCCCGGTCGGGGTTGATGGCCCCCGCACCCGCAGCCCGTGGATCGTCACGATGAGATACCGCGCGAGGTCGCGAGGGCTGCGGCCGGCGGGCAGTTCGCCCTTCGACCGGGCCTCCACGATGACCTCGTACAGCGCGTCCTCCAACGAGGTAGTCGCGGCACGCACATGGGTGGCGACCTTGGGGTCATGGGAGATGCGCTCCATCGCCGCGCCCACGATCAGGCAAGCCCTGCGGCTGCCGTCCTGCGCGATCGTGTCGACGGTGCCGAGCGGCTCCTCACGGATCAGCTCCCGGGCGGGTGCCCCGGCACGCAGGATGTCGATCAGGGGCAGGGCGTGCTTCTCCCGGTAGCGGTCCATGGCGGCGAGATACAGCCCCTCCTTGCTGTCGAAGGCGGCGTACAGCGATCCGCGCCCGACCCTGGTGGCCACCACCAGGTCCTGCACGGACGTGCCCTCGTAGCCCTTTGCGTGGAAGGCGTCCAATGCCGCCTCCACCGCCACTTCGGTGTCGAACTCTCCGGATCCTGGCCATGCCGACCAGCTATCCGAATCGAGAATGGTCAGTCAGTTAACGCTGGGAGCCGCATGTGCCCCCGAACAGTAGGTATGTCGCCAACCCGGCACTAACGTAGACCTATTTTGACTTCTCATTCCAGATAGCGTTCACTGGGGAACGCGGCCAGGGAGACAGCAGCAATCCGGTCTCCGGCCGCCCCCTTACCCAGGGCATTCGCCCGCCCGGACACGCACACGCCGGACACACGCACCCCCCGTCACCGGGACACTCGCAGGAGCAGACACATGAGCACCATCGGTATCGGCATCATCGGCGCGAGCCGGCACGGCTGGGCCTCGATCAGCCACGTCCCGGCGCTCAAGGCGCTGCCGGACTTCGAACTGCGCGCGATCAGCACCTCGCGCCAGGAATCCGCCGACGCCGCCGCGGCCGCTTTCGGCGTGGGAGCGGCCTTCGACAACCACGCGGAGCTGATCGCCCACCCGGGTGTGGACGTCGTGGTCGTGGCGGTCAAGGTGCCCCACCACCGGGAGCTGGTCTCGGCCGCGATCGACGCGGGCAAGACCGTCTACAGCGAGTGGCCGCTCGCACTGGACGGGACCGAGGCCGCCGACCTGGTCCGCCGCGCCGAGACCGCCGACGTGCGCACCGTCATCGGCCTCCAGGGCCGCTACCACCCCGAGCTTCGCTACGCCCGCCAGCTGATCGCCGAGGGCAGGATCGGCAGGGTCATCGGCACCACCATGGTCGGCTCGGGCATGGTCTGGGGACCGCAGACCACCCGGGCGCACGCGTACTGGTACGACAGGACCCAGGGCGCCACTCCGCTGACCGCCGCCGCCCTGCACGCCATTGACGCGCTCAGCGCGACCCTCGGGGAATTCACCCACCACTCGTCCAACCTCGTCGTGGGGCGCCAGGAGGTCACCGTGACCGACGACGGCAGCGTCCTGCCGGTGACCGCGGCCGACCAAATCTCCCTGATCGGCACGCTGGAGGGCGGGGCGGCCGCGTCGGTCTTCTACCGCGGCGGCACCTCGCGCGGTGACAACTTCCGCTGGGAGATCAACGGCACCGACGGCGACCTCGTCCTGACCGCGGGCTGGGGGAACATGCAGATCGCCGACCTCACCTTGCAGGGGGGCTTCGGTGACGACGCCGCCGTCTCCCCGATCGAGGTACCCGCCGAATACCGCGCCGACATCCCCGAGGAGCTCGCGGGTCCCTCCCGGAACGTGGCCGCGCTCTACTCGCACTTGGCCCGCGACCTGCGTGACGGCACCCACACCGTCCCGGACTTCTCCTACGCCCTGGCCCGCCACCGGCTCATCGATGCCATGCAGGGCCCCTCGACCTGACCTGGACACCGCCGTGAACGGATTCACCTGAACGGTTCCGGATGACGCGCGTGAGCCCCTGACCTGGGCGAAAACCCAGGTCAGGGGCTCAGTGCACAGCGCTCGGCAATATCGGGCGGCCGGCAGCCATCCCCAAGGCCGTGAAGTTGACGGGTCTCGTGGTGTTGTCCAGGGCGCGTGATGGTGGTTTGGCCGGATGTGAGGAGCGGAGCCCCGGTAGAACTGGCAGTCGGCCAAGACAAGCCGTTCACAAAGACCGGAGGCTCCGCTGTCCGGACAGTCTGCCATCACCCGTGCCGTCCAGGTGGCCGAAGGCCTCTTCGCACCAGGGCATCTCGGTGAGCTCATTCAGCTCGTACCCTTCGAGACGGTCGACGAGGCGCTGGGGGCGAGCAGGGCGGTGCAGACGCGGCTGCGGGATCTGCCGTCCCGGGTCGTGATCTACCTGATCTTGGCCGCGTGCCTGTTCCCGGAGGTGGGATACCCCGGTGTGTGGCGCAAGCACACCGGGGCACTGGCCGGTCTACCCGTGGCCATGCCCTCGGCGAGCGCGCTTGCCCAGGCGCGCCGCCGGGTCGGAGCCAAGCCACTGCGGTGGCTGTCGCTGTCCGACCCGCTGCGCGGACCGGCCCCCAACCGCGCACGGCCCCGGGGCCAGCTGGCGCGGGCTGCTGGTGGTCGCAGTGGACGGCACCATCCTGACGGTTCCTGACACCCCGGCCGTCCTGAGCACGTTCACCAAGCAGGTGGGCAACCATGGCGGGACCGGCTATCCGCAGGTTCGCCTGCTGACGCTGGTCGCCTGCGGCACCCGCGTCACCGAGGCGTTTGTAGGTCGCCTTGGGCGTGGACTCGTGCAGGGCCATGGCATCGGCCTTGAACTCGTCCGAGGTCCTTCATCGCCATCGGCGGTGTTCTCGCTTCCTCCGGATCGAGCAGATCCGGTATCGGGGTGTCCACCACTCAGGGGGAGGCCCCAGCCACCCGAAGCGGAGATCCATACGGGCTGGGCTCGAAAACGGTTCCGACGGTCGCAGACCGCGTCGCCAGTCAGGCTGGTGGCCAATTACGCATAGCCGCGTCGGCCACCTCTTGCAGGTTCTCGCACGACGCCCCGCCCGCAGCTTGCACGGCCAGGCCGTTCGCGATCGTCATGACGTAGCGCGCAATCCGTTCCGGGTCAGCTTCGGCAGGCAGATCCCCCTCCTGGACGGCGAGCTGGAACCGTTCCCGGAGCAATGCCTGGCCGTGCGCGCGCCATTCGGCCAGGGTGTCGTGGGCAACTCGTCCGGTCTCGCCGGTGGCCAGTGCGCCCTGGACGCCGAGGCAGCCAGCGGGCAGAGCGGGCATGGTGGTGGCGCGGGCTGCGCCGGCGAGGAAAGCCGCGGCGGCCTCGCGGGCGGTGGGTGCCTCCAGCGCTTCGGTGACGTAGCCACCGGGGCCTTCCTCGTAGCGCTGCAGCGCCTTGCGGAACAGGTCTTCCTTGTTGCCGTAGGCCGCGTACAGGCTCTTGCGGGAGATGCCCATGGCCTCGGTCAGGTCGGCGAGGCTGGCGCCTTCGTAGCCCTGCGCCCAGAAGACCATCATCGCCCTGTCAAGCGCCGCCTCGGCGTCGAACGTCCGCGGGCGGCCGATCTGCGATGTGTGCATGCCCTCATCCTACCGCTTGTGCACCGATCGGTGCACAAGTGCTACTCTCGATTTATGCACCGAACGGTGCGGAAGTTTTCGCAGTTCAGATCGCTGCAGCACGACTGAAAAGAGGAACGTCATGGCCGAGCACAATCTGCGGGACTGGTACATGCGCTACGCCGACGCGCTCAACGCCCACGAGTTCGACCGCATGGACGAGTTCATCGACGACGAGGTCATGCTCGGCGGCCGGCCCGGCACCCGCGACGACGTCGTCACGGTCCTGAAGGGGATTGCCGACGCTGTCCCGGACATCCGCTGGGAGATCGACGAATTGCTGCTCGATCGGGACGGTATCGCCGTCCGTGCCATCAACACCGGCACGCCGGTGAAGGAATGGCTCGGCGTGCCGGCCTCCGGCGCCTCGTTCAAGATCGTCGAGTACGCCATCTACAAGGTCCGTGACGGCAGGTTCGTACAGATGACGAACCTGCACGACTCGGCCGAGATGCTCCGACAGCTGACCGCCTGACCGCATAAGGGGGATCGTGCACAGGCGACAGACCCGCCGGGGGTGAAGCTCCGCAGCGCGAAGTGACGCGGACACCGGCGAACCGGATGCGGCGCCACCGAGGTCTGCGGTCGCCAGAGAGAAAGCATCTGATCCTGAACCCCGTTGTGGCAGGTCAAGAGGCATCGCCCTGAAATGGGAGCTGTGAGAAAACGTTCGGGGGAGGACGCAGTGGCCGTTCCCCGCAACGGAAGCCTCTGAACTTGATGTGGCGCAAGCGCAAGAAGTGGTAGTGGTGCGCCTACCACCAGGTCCCGGAAAGGAAGAAGAGAGCAGCATCAAGAGAAGAAGCCTGGAGCACGAGGACGGCACCCCCGTGCTGAGCGTGGTCAACGAGGGCGGCACCATCCCAAACGGCTCCCTGATGGGGGACACCGTCCGTGAGGGCGCCCGTCGGTTGCTCGACGCGGCCGTGGACGCTCCAGGACGGCCCCCTTGTCAGGAGACGCATCTCGTCTGAAGCGCCGGCCGGCGGGTGGGTGACGCACGGCCGGCGTCGTCTCATCGGTCCCATGCGAGTCAGCTGCCGAGGCGAAGGGCGTGTCACCCTTGCGGCACAACGATCACGTGTCCGAGATCACGGGGAACTTCCATGCCAAGGTCACCCGTTCGGCGGATGGTAGGCACCCCCTGGACCGCGCCGTCGTGTCATGGCGATGACCACCGGGCACGTCAGAAGGCCGCACATGGCAGAGGCATACCGCGAAGAGAGCAGGTCAGCCAGCGCGCGGCAGGTCATTCACGGGACCGGACGTAGTGTCGTCCTCGGAAGACGGGTCTGAACCGGACGCTGGAAGCCAGTCCGTGCGGGTGGAGGCTGGCCGGGTGCTCGCCGAGCAGCGGCGGCCACCCGGAGGGAGACACGTATGAGCATCAGGACGCACCCGGTCGGCAGCCAGGGACTGGCGACGTCGGTCGAAGGCCTGGGCACCATGGGGATGACCGCCATGTACGGCACCCGGGACGACGCCGGGTCGGTGGAGACGATCCACCGGGCGATCGAGCTCGGGGTGACCCTCTTCGACACCGCCGACATGTACGGCCCCTTCACCGGTGAGGAACTGCTCGGGCGCACGGTGGCGCCCCACCGGGACCGAGTGCTGCTGGCGACGAAGTTCGGCGGGCTGACACTGGACGATTCCGGGAAAGTCGTCGGTGGCCCGAACGGCCGACCGGAGTACCTGCGGCGAGCGGTGGAGGGCTCACTGCGCCGGCTGCGCACGGACCGTATCGACCTGTACTACCAGCACCGCGTGGATCCGGACGTGCCCGTGGCCGAGACCTTCGGGGCGCTGGGAGAGCTCGTCACCCAAGGCAAGGTGCGCTACCTCGGCATCAGCGAGGCGTCCGCCGACACGATCCGCGCCGCCCACGCGGTGGCGCCACTGTCGGCCGTGCAGACCGAGTACTCATTGTTCACCCGGACGGTGCAGAGCAACGGCGTGCTCGACACCGCACGCGAACTGGGCATCGGCTTCGTGGCCTACGCCCCGCTGGGCCGCGGCTTCCTCACCGGGCGGCTGCGCACGCTGGACGACCTGCCGCAGAGCGACTGGCGGCGCACCGCCCCTCGCTTCAGCGACGAGAACTTCGCCCACAATCTCGCCCTCGCCGACAGGGTGCGCGTCATCGCCGAGAAGCTGGACATCACACCGGGGCAGCTGGCCTTGGCGTGGGTACTGTCCCAGGGCGTCACCGCCATCCCCGGCACCAAGCGTCGCGCCTACCTGGAGGAGAACGTCGTCGCCGCGGAGCTCACCCTCGACGCCGGCACGCTGAGCAACCTCGACGAGGTGATCGCCGCCGACGAGGTGACGGGTGAGCGGTACTACGCGGAGGGAATGAAGGCCATCCAGGAATGAGCGATGCCATGCACCACAACGACCTCGGTGGTTTCCTGCGGGCCCGCCGCGAGGCACTGCGACCGTCCGACGTCGGGTTGATCGCCGGCGGACGCCGCCGCACCCCCGGGCTGCGGCGGTCCGAGGTGGCCCTGCTGGCGACCATCTCCGTCGACTACTACGAGCGGCTGGAGCAGTCCCGCAACGCCCACCCCTCGCAGGAGATACTGGCGAGTCTGGCGGGAGCGTTGCGTCTGTCCGTGGACGAGCGCGACCACCTCTACCGGCTCGCCGGCTACGCCCCGCCGCTTGCCGGGGGAGCAGGCAGGTACGTCGACCCGGCGATGATGTTCCTCCTCGACGCCTTGACGACGGTGCCCGCGCAGGTCATGGACGACCTGTCCACGCTGGTCGCCCAGAACCGGCTCAGCCAGGCCCTGTTCGGCACTTGGGCGCTGGGGGACACCCGGGCCGGCAACGTGACGTGGCGCTGGTTCACCGATCCGGCGTCGCGCGCGCTCAACGTCGCCGAGGAGCACGAGGCCATCGGTCGGGGCTACGCCGCGGATCTGCGGGTTGCCGCCGCACGGCGCGGCAGTGACGCGGTCGCGGACCGGCTGATCGATGATCTGCTGCACGCCAGCGAGGAGTTCACGCGCTACTGGAACGAGATGGCCGTCAAGCCGCTGAGTTCCACGCGGAAGCGGCTGGTGCATCCGCACGCCGGGCCGCTGGACGTGCAGTGCGACATCGTGGTGAGTGCCGCCACGGGCCACCGCATGGTGGTCTTCAGGCCGCAGCCGGGTTCGAGTACCGCCGAGCGGTTTGATTTCCTCGAGGTGATCAGCGAGCAGATCCTCGACATCTGACCTGGCTGCGGACCCGCTCACCTCGCCGTCGGCGATGTGCGAGCGGTCGGAGGCGGTTTTCTCCGTCAGACTCCCCTGCGAAGGCGACTCCCGCCAGGCTTGACGAGGCTTGGCCCGAACGTACGGAGCAGACGCCCGCGGTTCGAAACCGTCCGCGACGCACCAGCCCCCGACGCATGGCAAGGCCCGGGTCGTCCGGCATGGTCCGGATGACCCGGGCCTCGATCATTGGCCGCCCGTCAGGCGGTGCCGAACGGGTTGCCACGGGGAACGGGGCTTTGAGCGTTGACGCCGCTGATCATGCGAGGGCCGTGGACCGTTGAGGACGCCCTGGCCCTGCCCGAGGACCCGGATCGAGCTGGCCGGGGGCGCGTGATGCTGTCACGTGTGGTGCTGTCACGCGTGGTCGCGGGCCAGCAGCTCGCGGAGCGCTTTCACCACCTCCCCCGGGGCCTCCTCGGCCATGAAGTGGCCGCAGTCGACGGCCAGATGACAAAGATCCGCTGCCCAGGCACCCCACAGGGCGGCGGCGTCGAAGCCCAGGACCGCGCCCCAATCCTGCTGGAGCACGGTCACCGGCATCTCCAGCCGGCGGCCCGCCTCGCGGTCGGCCCGGTCGTGCGTGACGTCGATCCCGGCCGAGGCGCGGTAGTCCGCGACGATGGAGGGGACGGCGGCGCGCGAAGCGGTGAGGTAGGCGGCGCGGACGTCCTCGGGGATCGCTTGCGGGTCACGGGCCCACTGGTCGAGGAAGTGCCCGAAGAACGCGTCCGGAGCGGCCCCGATCATCTGCTCGGGCAGTCCGGGCGGCTGGGCCATGAGGTAGAGATGGAAACCGACGGCCGCACTGGTGCCGCGCATCACGTCCCACATGTCGAGGGTGGGCAGCACGTCCAGCGAGGCGAGGTGGGTGACGGCCGCCGGGTGGTCCAGGCCCGTGCGGAAGGCGACGAGCGCCCCGCGGTCGTGTCCTGCCAGGGCGAAGCGCTCGTGCCCCAGCGCGCGGGCGACGGCGACGACGTCGGCGGCCATCGTGCGCTTGGAGTACGCCGTGCCCGCCGCGTTCTCCGCGGGCTTGCCGCTGGCGCCGTAGCCGCGCAGGTCCGGGCAGATGACCGTGTGATCGGCGGCGAGGTCGACGGCCACATGCCGCCACATCAGGTGGGTCTGCGGGAAGCCGTGCAGCAGCACGACCGGCGTGCCCGACCCGCCGACGGCGACGTTGAGCGCGACATCGTCGGCGGCGGGGACGGTCCGGTAGTCGAAGCCGGGGATGACCGGTGCCATGGGAGGTTCCTTCGGGCTGGTGGGCGTGGTGACGACCACGAGCCTGCCGGGCGCGGATCAGCACCTGGTCAGCGCGGGCCGGCTCCGGTCAGCAGAGGTCGGGCCCTGGGCGCCTCCCGTCCGGCGCGTACCGTGGCGGGAGGACGTGCGGAGAGGTGGCGATGGAACGGGTCGCGTTCGGCGTGCTGGGACCTGTGGTCGCGGAGAGCGGCGACGGCCCCCTCGCCCTGAAGGGGCCGCGGCACCGGGCCGTGCTGGCACGCCTGATCGTCGCCCGCCGGCGTGTCGTCCCGGTCGCCCGTCTCGTCGAGGACCTGTGGGCGGACCCGCCACCCGGTGCCGTGGGAGCCGTCCAGACCTTCGTCGGTGCGCTGCGACATGCCCTGGAGCCGGACCGCCCGCGGCGTGCTCCCTCCCGCCTGCTGGTCACGGAAGGTCCGGGGTACGCGCTGCGCCCGGAGTCCGACGCCGTGGACGCCTGGCGTTTCGAGGCGGCCGTCGCCGTGGCGGCCGGTCTGCCCGCGGAGCGCGCGCTGCCCCGGCTGGAGGACGCCCTCGGGCTGTGGCGGGGACCCGCCTACGCCGAGTTCGCCGACGAGCACTGGGCCCGGGCGGAGCGCGCCCGTCTCGGCGAACTGCGGCTGCAGGCGGAGGAGCGGCGGGCCGGCGCGCTGCTGGCCCTCGGCCGGGCCGCGGAGGCCGTGCCCGGGCTGGAGGTGCTGCTGTCCGGCCACCCGCTGCGCGAGGAGGCACGCCGGCTGCTGGCACTCGCCCTGTACCGGCAGGGCCGGCAGGGCGACGCACTGGCGGCCCTGCGCGAAGCCAGGTCCGTTCTCACCGACCGTCTGGGCGTCGACCCCGGTCCGGCGCTGCGGCGCCTGGAGGCCGACATCCTCGCCCACGCGCCCGGCCTCGACCTGCCCGCCGAGCCGGCCGCCACGGCGGCCCGGCTGTGGACGCGGGCGGCGGCCGCCTACGACCGCACCGTCGCCACCGGCGCCCGAGCCCGGCTGGAGGCGACCGTGGGCCTGATCAGGAACCTCGCGGTCACCGGGGGCGGCGGCCTGGAGGAGGCGCAGCGACACCGTCTGGAGGCCGTCACGGCGGCCGAGGAGTTCGGCGACCCGGAACTGACCGCCCGCGTCATCGGCGCGTACGACGTCCCCGCGATCTGGACCCGCAGCGACGACCCCGAACTCGCCCGGCGCATCGTTGCCGCGGCTGAGCGGGCACTCGCGGCGTTGCCACCGCCCGGTGGCTCCCAGGACGCGGCGCGCTGCCGCCTGCTGGCCACGATTGCCCTGGAGACGCGGGGTGTCCGCTCCCCGCGCGGCCCGGAAGCCGCCCGGGAGGCGGAGGGAATCGCCCGGCGCCTGGACGATCCCGCGCTCCTGGCGTTCGCGCTCAACGCCGGTTTCATGCAGTCCTGCACCCGCGCCGGCCTGGCACCGCGGCGTGACGCGATCGGCGCCGAACTCGTCGAACTCGCCGCCCGGCACGGCCTGGTGACGTACGAAGTACTCGGCCACCTCATCCGCCTCCAGGCCCGCTCGGCCCTCGCCGACTTCGCGGCGGCCGACCGGCACGCCGCAGCCACGGACGCGCTCGCCGAACGCCACGAACTGCCGTTGGCCGGCGTCTTCACCCAGTGGTACCGGGCGATGCGACTCGCCGCCCACGGTCGCCCCGGCCAGGCCGCGACCGCGTACCGTGCCGCCGCCGCGCGCCTGCACGGCGCGGGCATGCCAGGCCTCGAACGCGGCCTGCTCCCGCTCGCGCTCCTGTCCCTGCGGCTGACCCCCGAGGAGCCGCTGTCCACCGCCCCGGTCGCCATCGACCCCGGCCTCGACTGGGGCCCGTTCCGCCCCTGGACCGAGCCCTTCGCCCTGCTCGCGGACGGCCGCCCCGCGGCCGCCCGCGAGGCCCTCCACGCCCTCCCCGAACCGCCGCCCGACCTGCTGTACGAGGTGTGCTGCGTTCTGGAGTCCCACGTCGCCCTCCGCCTCGGCGACCGCGCCGGCCTCCAGCGCGCCCACGACCGCCTCCTCCCCGCCGCCGGCGAACTCGTCGTCGGCGGCGGCCTCTTCACCCTCGGCCCGCTCTCCGGCCACCTCGGACGCATGGCCGAAGCGCTGCGCACGCCGATCAGGCGCGAGGGGTGATGTCCTTCGGGCCGTAGCGAGCAGCCGCCTGCCCGGTGATGAGGGCCCAGTAGCGGTCACCGAACGCCGGGCAGGCGCGGAGACGCGGTCAGCGGGTTCTTCAGGAGCTGAGGAGTGCGAGGAGACCGTTCAACGCTGTGGTCTGGAGCAGGGCGCGGGACCAGATGACGCTGTCCCGGCGTTGTTGGAGCTGCCTGGTGTCTGCCGGAACGGTGCGGCTGGCCGCCGCCGCGCGGAGTCTCTTGTCGATGGGCACGTTGACGCGCAGGTAGCTGGCGAGCCACAGCAGGAGAGCGGCCAGCGCGATGCCGCCGCCTGTAGGTCGCGGGGTGCTGTCATCGGTGGTGGCGGCCAACGCCGTGGCGGCGATGGCCGCCGCCCGGTACCGGCAGTCGGCGGTCCCCGTAGGCGGGGACCCTGCCGAGCGGATCGGCCACGGAGGCGTCGCTCGCGCCGGACGATGACGGAGCGGTGCCGCATGCCGGCGCCGGCTACAGGAACTCGCTGCGGTAGGCCGGGGCCAGCTCGGCCGCTCGGCGGCGGCGTTCCGTGAGCTCGTCTTGCGTCAGCACTGGTGGCGGCGCGTCCTGGCCCGCGACGATGTCGCCGATGCGCATGAAGTACTCGTCCTGGCCGGCGGGGGTGCACATGCACAGCATGCGGGCGGGCGCGCCCGAGGTGTTGCGGAAGTTGTGTGGGGCGTTGGCCGGGATGTTGATCGTGGACCCGGCTCCCACGGTGTGCTTCTCACCGCGGAAGGTGAACTCGATCTCGCCTTCGAGGATCGTGAACATCTCCTCGAAGTCGTGCCGGTGCGGCGGCGGCCCGCCGCCGTCGGGTACGCGCATGTCGATCAGGCAGTACCGGCCGTCGGTCTGTTCGCCGGTGATCAGCATGGCGTACGTGTTGCCCACCAGCGAGATGTACCGCGTGCCTGGGGCGTCGGGGTTTGCCACGGTCAGCGGACGTGAAGGGTCGTCGTCGGGGATCATCGTGATGTCTCCTCAGTGGTTGGTCGGGCTGGCGACGGACGGGACGGCACGGGACGTCGAGGCCGTACGGAGTGCCGTTCCCGATGCGAGCGCGTCGGGAACGGGCGGTTCGGTCAGGGCCGGCGCCGGGCGATGTCGGCGTGCGGTACTCGGAGCCGGACGGTGGCACCGCGTGGTGACCGCGGGCGTACGCTTTCGGAGGATTCGCCCAACGGCGCGCCCCGGAACGTCCTGTGACGGTCCCGGCCGTTCGCGGCTCGTCCGTTGTTGACAGCACCAGCATGTCGTCGGCCAGGAACCGGATGAAGGGTCCCCTTAACCACGGACAACTTGTCCGTGGGTGGACGGGTGCGACGGCGACGGGACGTGGAGCACAGCAGTGGCGGCACGGGGGTGAGCGCCGGTGCTCACTGGAGGTGGCGGGCGGCTGTCACGGCTGCGGGGGTGGTCAGGCGCTGGAGCTTTCCGTGGCTCGTCGATCCGGGGATGGAGGAGAAGATGAGCAACTCCTGGGCCGTGTCGGGGTCCAGGAGCCGTTGCGCGTACATCTCCAACTCCCCGAGTTCGGCATGCAGGTAACGCTTCAGGTCGTGATGGTGGATGACGCCCACCTCGTGCCGCCGCCAGACCTCACCAAACTCTGGGCTGGCGTCGCGCAACGCCGCAACGATCTCGCCGGCCCTGCCCCGCGGATTCGTCGTGTAGGCCGCCCGTATCTCCGCGGTGAAGACCCTGCCCCGCAGTTCGTGATCCTCGCGCGGATAGAGGGCGCGCTGCGCGGGATCCGTGAACCAGCGGTATACCAGGTAGCGCGACATACCGCTGAAGTGGCTGTGATCGCCGAACAGAACGAGCGCCGGAGGAGACTGCAGCAGCGTCTCGCCGAATTGGGAGAACACCATTGCCGGGGTGTCGGCGAGCCGCTCGACGACGAGTCTCATGGTTGGGCTCACGGCGTCGGGGAGCACGACATGACGCGTGGCCGCGTATCCGCCCAGAGCGAACAGATGTTCCTTCTCGCTGGGGTCGAGGTTCAACGCTGTAACGAGGGCAGCGAGCATCTGCTCAGACGGCATCGGTCCGCGACGCTGCTCGATTCGGCTGTAGTAGTCGGCTGACATGCCGGCCAGCGCCGCGACCTCCTCGCGCCGCAGTCCACCGGTCCGGCGCCGGGCCCCACGGGGAAGCCCGACGTCCTCCGGCTGCAGCGCCTCACGACGTGCCCGCAGGAAATCGGCCAGCAGTACGCGGTCCACCCTTCCCCCCATTCCCTCTCCGTGCCCCGAACCGAGCCCGAAGGCGGAGTGGTTCGTCAGCATCATTCGGACGGCGTCGACAGGCTCAGTCGGCGGTAGTCGCGGGCCGGTGACTTCCTGTCAAGGATAACCGCCCCGTTGGGGAAGGCACCGTCGGTGGAGCAGGTCCGAGCGGGTCTACTGCGGCCCGTGATGCACCAGCCTGGGCAGGCGGCGGGCGGGATCCGGCGTGCTCGTCGCAGCGGCGCGGACACGGCTGTCGTCAGAGTCTCCGGGATGGTTCGGCAGTGCCGTGCGACGGCCCGGGCATGTGCGGGACCGGCAAGCGGGTCCGGCCTGCTCCCTGCCGGTCCTGATGCTCCTGCCGACGCGCCTCATCCACGGACGACTTGTCCGTGGATAAGTGCGACCTTCATCCGGTCGCCGGTCCTCGCCACGCTTGACAGGTCGAACAAAGGGAGGCCGACGTGGACGTGGCGCTACTGGCAGAGCTTCTCCGGGCACGAAGGGAGAAGCTGCGGCCGGAGGACGTCGGGCTGCCTTGTGGTCCCCGACGCCGCACCGGTGGACTGCTGCGCGAGGAGGTGGCCGCACTGGCCGGTATCTCGGTCGACCACTACAGCAGGATCGAGCAACAGCAGGGCCCGGCACCGTCCGAAGAGGTGCTGGCCGCGCTCGCCCGCGGGTTGCGGCTCACTCAGAGCGAGCGGGACCAGCTCTTCGACCTGGGAGGGCACTCCGCACCGCGCTGGGCCCTGCGGGAGAACCACGTCAGTCCCGCCATGATGCGCATCGTCGAACGGCTATCGGACACACCCGCCTTGGTGATGTCGCGCTTCGGCGAGACGCTGCTGCAGACCCGGCCGGCAATCGCCCTGTTGGGTGACTGCTCCCGCTTCAGTGGACTGCCGCGCTACCTGGTCTACCGGTGGTTCACCGATCCGGCGCAGCGTGCCGTCCACCCCGCCGAGGACCATGAACTGCTCAGCAGGATCCTGACCGGGCAGCTCCGCGCTGCCCACACGGCGGACCCCGCCGGCAGGGCGGGCGAGATCGTGGCGGCCCTGCTGGAGGACTGCCCCGAATTCGCCGACGTCTGGCTCCGGTGGCGCGAGGTGAACGTCGCCCACCGCGACGGGATCAGACGCTACCGGCATCCGGAGCTGGGCGAGTTGCGACTGTACTGCCGGCGTCTGGTCGATCCGGAACAGACCCAGGAACTGCTGATCCTCTCCGCCCCTCCGGGCTCACCGACCTACGAGAAGCTCCAACTCCTTTCCGCCGTGGGCGCTCCGGCCGTTACTCCGACCGGCACGCTCCAGCAAAGCCGTTGCTCCGAAGCCTCAGCAGACGAGTCACGGGTGCTTCGACCCAACACCTGGAATCAACCGAAAAGCAGGGATGTCTCATGAAGGCAGTGCGTTTCCACGAACACGGTGACCCCGATGTCCTCCGCTACGAGGATGTCGAACAGCCCGTACCCGGGGCGGGGCGAGTCCTCATCCGGGTCGCCGCGACGTCGTTCAACCCCGTCGACGGGAACATCCGGGCCGGCCTCATGCAGGGTCCCATCCCGGTGACGCTGCCCCACACTCCCGGAATCGACGTGGCCGGCACGGTCGAATCGCTGGGCGCGGGTGTGAACGGCGTGAGGGCCGGTGACCAGGTGGTCGGCTTCCTGCCGATGACGGAGGACGGCGCGGCCGCGCAGTACGTGGTGGCTCCGGCGGAGATCCTGGCACCGGCCCCTCGCAGCATCCCGCTTCCTGATGCTGCCGCGCTTCCGCTGGTGGGCCTCACCGCGTGGCAGGCCCTGTTCGACCACGCCAAGCTGACGTCCGGTCAGCGAGTGCTGATCAACGGTGCCGGCGGGGCCGTGGGCGGCTACGCCGTGCAACTCGCCAAGAGCGCCGGCGCACAGGTGATCGCCACGGCCGGACCGCGCAGCAGCGAACGCGTCAAGGCTGCAGGTGCCGACGAGATCGTCGACCACACCACCACCAGACTGAGCGCGGCGGTGACCGAACCCGTCGACGTCGTGCTCAACCTCGCGCCCGTCGAACCGGCGAAGCTCGCCGCGTTGGCCGAACTGGTCCGTCCGGGTGGTGTCGTCGTGAACACCACGGTGTGGATGCCCGCACCCAGCGACGAGAAACGCGGGGTCAACGGCATCGACGTCTACGTACGCAGCGACGCCGAACAGCTGGCGCATCTGGTCGCTTTGATCGACAGCGGCGAACTGCGCGTCGACGTGGCCCAGCATGTGCAGCTGCGCGAGCTGCCGGCACTCCACGCCCGAGCCGCTACCGGGGCGCTGTCAGGCAAGTCCATCGTCGTTCCGCCCGCCGCCTGACACCTCTCCCTCACCAGATCCATTCGCACCATCGGAGGAAACAACCATGTCACTCGACCTCGATCCCGAGATCGCCGAAGCGCTGGCCCCTATGGCCGAGGAGGGGGTCACGCCGCCGGGGGTCGGCGACGTCGTGGGCCGCCGTGCCATGTGGGAGCCGATCATCGGTGCGGCAGGAACGGCGCAGCCGATCCCGGACGACGTCAGGACGACCGACTACCACGCGACGGCGGACGACGGTGCGCAGATCAGGCTGCGCTGGTACGTCAAGGACGGCGCCGAACCCGGACCTGCCGTGCTGTTCTTCCACGGCGGCGGCTACATATTCGGCCACATCGACCTCTTCGATGGGCCCGTCTCGCGCTACGTGTCCGCCAGTGGCGTGCCGATGCTGTCGGTCGAGTACCGCCGTGCGCCCGAGCACCCCTTCCCGACACCGCTCGAAGACGCCTACGCCTCGCTGCGCTGGCTGCACGATCACGCCGCCGAACTGGGGGTCGACCCGGACCGGGTGGCGGTCATGGGCGACAGCGCCGGAGGCGGCATGGCCGCGGCACTGACGATCCTGGCACGTGAACGCGGCGGCCCGGGGATCGCCCGCCAGATCCTCATCATGCCGATGCTCGACGACCGTACCGTCACGCCCGATCCGCACATCGCGCCGTACGCGCTGTGGTCGTACGAGGACAGCCTCACCGCGTGGCCGGCACTGCTCGGCGACGCCGCCGGCGGCGTCGACGTCCCGCCCACGGCGGCTCCGGCCCGGCTGGAAGACGCGACCGGCCTGCCACCTGCCTACATCGAAGTCGGTCAGATCGACGTCTTCCGCGACGAGGACATGGCCTACGCGACGAAGCTCAGCCGCGCCGGAGTACCGGTCGAATTCCACCTCCACCCCGGCGCTCCCCACGAGTTCGACTCCATTGCCTTCACCTCCGATGTCGCTCGCCGCGCCATCGCCGACCGCATCAGGGTGCTCACCTCGCTCTGATCCGACATCGGGGCGTTCACTCGCCCCGCGGGGACGAAGCGTATGCGGCCGGGGGCAAGGGCCTCGGCCGCATGCGGGCACAGCGCGTCCACCCGTTTTCGGCACAGACACGACCGAGATCAGACCGATCCGTCCGGGTCCTTCGAGGTCATGGACTGTGCGGGACCGGCGAAGCGCCGCAATGTTGCCGATGGAAAGACACTGGCCCATCCGCATGTCCAACACGTCATCGAGGGTGACCGGCATGAAGCGGGCGCCGAGTTCTCCGGCCACCGCGCGGGCCAGGAAGGTTTTCCCGCAGCCGGGAGGACCGTAGAGCAGCAGACCGCCACGCAGGCTCTTCCCGTACAGCCGGCGCAGCTCAGGGTTACGCATCGGCGCGAGGAACGCCGCCTCCGGACGCTGTTTGACCTCGGCCATCCCGCCGACGTCGGTCAGACGCAAGCCGGTTGCCTCCACTTCCCAGGCAGAGGTGACCGCCCCGTGCCCCGCCTCCTCGCCGACGAATCGCGGGGGGACAAGACCGGACAGTTCCTGCTCGGCGGCACGCCAGTCGAAGCCTGAACCGGTTCGGCCGGGCGGCTGCCCGGACGGGGTGGCCGCGGCCCCGCCGGTGACAGCCCGGCTCATCAACGCACGGGCCTCCGGGTGGGCGGGATCCCTTTGCAGCACGGCGGCGCCTCGGTGACGGCTTCGTTGCTCTGCCCTGCGTCGAGCAGCAGTCGGGCAAGGTGGAGGCGCAGCGGCAGGTCGTCCGGTGCTGCGGTAACGGCAGCCCGCAGGCTGCGTACCAGAGGTGTCTCGTCGGCCACGCTGCCACTCCCTACGGGGCAGCAGCCCCCGTCGGCATGGACGACAGGTGTCCGCCACCGTAGGGGAGCTTCGGAGGCGGGATGCTCGAGTCGTCAACCCGGGGCAGAGGGCGACGTCATGGCGGAGGCGGACCGGCGATGGCGGGCTGGCAACCCGCGGGGCGGTCCCGGTCTATACATCCACCACACCCTGGGCCTGCTTGACGACTTCCATCGCGTGGGTCTCGTGGACATCACCGAGGCCGGCGACGGCATGCGATGGCTGACCGTCCCGGAGGGGCTCCACGGGCGCTTGAGGTCGCGCTGGTCGGAGAGCGAAGAGGCCGACTGGCACGGACAGCTCGTACACAACGCCTTCGTGCTGCTGAAACCCGGTGACCCGTGGTGGGCTCTGCCCGCCGGCGCCGGGTACTGGTGGCGGCATCTGGTGTGGCACATGCGGTACTGCGACCCGGCTCAGGCCACCGGACTCGTGAGGTCCCCGGATTGGCAGATCGCGAAGATCCGGCGGTACGGCGTGCGGAGCCTTCTGGCCGATCTGGCCCTGGTCGACTCCCCGGAGTCCCGGGCCACCGCTTCAGTGATCAATGAGGTCATGAGCGGGGAGGAGGACGGCTCCCGACTGGATCCGGGGAAGCTGGCCGAGCTGCGACAAGCCCTGAGCCCTGCGCCGCTCCCGCGCGCGGGTGCGGACCACCACGCCGAACAGGAGGAGCCAGCCGGCGCCGGGCAGCACGGCACCCAGCCGCTGTCGTCGGTCCGTGGTGTGCTGCAACTTCCGCCGTCCACAGCCGACTTCGCTCTGGCACCGGACGGCACGTGGCTGGTGGCGGTCGGGCCCCAGGGGAACATCCATGTGTACGACCTGGAAGCCCAGGCCCTGCGACGGGTGATCCGTACCCAGTCCGACAGGGGTCCACTACTGCGCCGTCTCCCCGGACGGCAGTTTCATCATGACCAGCACGGTGGGTGAGAAGGCACGGGCCTGGGACGCGGTCAGCGGCGAGGAGAGGCTTCCCTTCAAGGTCGGTACCGTGGGTGAGTCCGTGTACGGTTCGGACGGCGAGTGGGTTGCCTACAACACCTTCACCGGCAGCTTCGTCTACCCGCTCACCAACGAGCGCCGGGGAACGAAGCCCCTGTCAAAGGATTTGTCGCGGCTGGCGCTCACCGCCGACGGATCGACTCTGGCCTCCCGTGGCCGCAGCCGTCAGATCCTGTTCTGGGACCCGCGTTCCGGCCGGATGCTCGCGGAGTTGCCCGACCAGCCGCACGAGATCCACCGGCTCGGTCTGGCCGGGGACGGCTCATGGATCGCTCTCGGTGACGTGTACAGCCTCCGAGTTCTGGAACTGCCCGGTAATCGTGAGCGCTTCACGCTGAAGCAGACGGGTACGTTTTTCACCACCACCGAGGACTGGCTGGCCGTGCCTGTGTCCGACCACGTGGAGATCCGGTCGACCCGCACTGGTGAGCTCCTGAACACCCTTGAGGCCCACACGGACATCGTTCTCGACTGCCGCATGTCACTCGACCGCAAACACCTCATGACCTTCGACCGCGGCGGCACACTCATCGTGTGGGACGCGGCAGCCATCAGCCCTTGACACTGCGTCTCCCCGCCTGACTGCCCGAACAGCGCGCCCAGGTCATATGCCGCGCCGAACCGGACCATCCGGGACTCCCGAGGCACTCGGCGTGCTGCGGCCGGGGGCCGCTGACACACGGTCATGCCAGCTGTCGCGGACGGCAGCGGACGCGGTGAGACCCGCCGGCGAGACGACGAGCGACACCGTCCACGCCGCCCCTTGCAAGGGCCGTCGCCGGGGGCACCGGACAGCCGGCCGCCGACTGGGCAGACCTGCGGGACGCTGAGGCCAGTGGCAGCGGTTCGTGACCGCTCGCGAGACGGCCGGCCGGGTCCTGGCGGAACCGCGCGGACGCGAGATGCTGCACGCCGAGCTCGGCCCGCCGGCGACGTCGGCGGGCCACCCGCATCTTCACACCCCCCAGCTGCATACGTGGTCGGCGTCTCGCCTCCTGGGCCCCGCTCCCGCCGCCGGAAAGATCACTTCATCGAACCGGTTCGCAGGAAGCTAGCACCCAGGGAATCTCGCAGCAATGCCTCTGACGCCAGCGATGTCAGCGAAGCCCGTGGAGCGTTGGGGTTGTCGTACTTTTTCTCGAGGTGTCGTTCCGGGTGTTGACAGCCGTCCGGCTTGTTCCTAACTTCACTTCACGCGAACCGGTTCGACGACCGGGCTGGTCTCTCGGACCGGTTCGAAGAAGGAGTTCTTCGTGAACATCGGTGAGATCGCCCGGCGGGCCGGTGTCTCGCGGAGCACCGTGTCCTACGCGCTGAGTGGCAAGCGCCCGGTCTCGGACGACACCCGCCGGAAGATCCAGCAGGTCATCGACGAGTTGGGCTACCGCCCGAACGCCAGTGCCCGCGCTCTGGCGAACGGCCGGACCAGCACGATCGGCCTGGTCTTCCCGCCGGCCGGCAACCACTACACCGGCATGCAGCTGGACTTCATCGGCAGCGTGGTCGAGGCTGCCGCGGCCCACGACTACGACGTGCTGCTGTCTCCCAGCGGCGTGGACAGCGACCGTTCCTTCCAGCGGCTGCTGGGGGAGCGGCGCGTCGACGGCACCATCCTCATGGAGATCAGGCTCGCGGACGACCGGGTCGACCACCTGGCCGAGCTGGGCTTCCCCTCCGTCTCCATCGGCCGCACCGCCAACCCGGAGGGCGGCTGGTGGGTGGGCCTGGACCACACCGTGCTGGTGGAGGCGTGCGTCCACCACTTGGCGGACCTCGGCCACCGCAGGGTCGCCTTCGTCAACCGTCCCGAGCAACTGATGAGGGCCGGATACGAGTCCGCGCACCGTGGTCTGGACGGCTTCACCAAGGCCGCCGCCGAACGCGGGCTGACCGTGCGGACGTACAACTGCGGGGACGACGCCGCCTCGGGGCAAGCGTGCCTGGAGCGGATCCTGCGGGACGACCCGGCCACCACGGGGCTGGTCACGCTGAACGAGGCCGCGCTCGGCGGCCTCTACCGGGGGCTCGCCCAGGCGGGCCGTCATGTTCCGCGCGATTTCTCCGTCACCGGGGTCGTCGCCGGCCGGTGGGCGGAGACGGTGACTCCGCAGCTCACCGCCGCCAACGTACCGGCGGAGGAGATGGGCCGTCTCGCCGTCGACCTCCTCGTCGAGCGGCTGGACGACCCCGGCGCCCCGGCCCGGAGCCACCTGCTCGCACCACCGATCTCCCTGCGGGCCAGCACCGGTCCCGTCCTTGGCACCTCCTGAGTCCGAAAGCCCCGGCCTCCCGACTCCACCACACTCCCGACGACGACCCACGGGCACACCGCCCACCACGACTCACGGGCAGCTCGTTCCAGCGCACCGAGCACCCGCATCCTTCACAGACGCCTTCAGCGTGCTCCGGCCTTCCCCCGTCACCCCTGTCACGGCACACCCGTGCTCACAAGCAAAGGACCTGCCATGCACAGCACCTCCAGACAACGCCGTCTGACCGCCGTGGCCCTGACCATCCTGGCCGTGCACGTCAGCGCCACCGCCTGCTCCTCCGGCTCGGGCAGCTCCGGATCGAAGGACGCCGCCGGCGGCACCTACACGGTCTGGGACCCGTACCCGCAGTTCGCCAAAGACTCGGACTGGGCGAAGCTGCTGGACCAGTGCGGTACCAAGGCAGGCGTCAAGATCAAGCGGACGGCCTTCGACACCAGCGACCTGGCCAACAAGACCCTGCTGGCGGCCCAGCAGGACAACTCCCCGGACATCCTCATCGTCGACAATCCGGTGGTGTCGACCCTCGCCGAGGCGGGTGTGCTCACCACGACCGACGACAACAAGCTGGACACCTCCAAGACCGATGCCAACCTGCTCGCGGCCGGCCAGTCCGGCGGCAAGACCTACGGCACACCGATCGGCGCCAACACCCTGGCCCTCTACTACAACAAAGAGGTGCTGAGGAAGGCCGGCGTGGACGCCTCCTCGGTCAAGGACTGGGAGTCGCTGACGGCGGCGCTGGCGAAGGTCAAGAAGGCGGGCAAGAAGGGCATCACCTTCTCGGCGATCGGCACCGAGGAGGGCAGCTTCCAGTTCCTGCCGTGGTTCTGGGGCTCGGGCGCGAAGCTCACCGCACTCGACTCCGCGCAGGGCGTCACCGCACTGTCCCTGTGGAAGGGCTGGCTCGACAACGGCTACGCTCCGAACTCGGTGCTCAACAACACCCAGACCACCAGCTGGCAGGAGTTCGCCAGCGGTGACTACGCCTTCGGCGAGAACGGTACCTGGCAGCTCGCCAACGCCAAGAAGGCCGGCTTCGACTACGGAGTGATTCCCATCCCCGCTGCCGAGGGCGGCAACGCCGCGGCCCCCACCGGTGGCGAGTTCGTGACCATCCCGGTCCAGAACGACTCTGCCCGCTACGGCACATCCCAGAAGCTGGTCACTTGCCTGACCAGTGGAGATTCCCTCTACAAAACCGACACCACGCTGTCCTACGTGGCCCCCACCAGCGAAGTCCAGGACAAGCAGGTGGCCGCAAACGCCGACCTGAAGCCGTGGGCCGACGCGGTCCGGGCGGCCAGGGGCCGTACCAGCGACAACCTGGGCACCAAGTACCCGAAGATCTCCGAGCAGATGTGGAAGGCCGTCCAGGCCGCTCTCAGCGGCTCCAAGTCGCCCAAGGCTGCGCTGTCCGAGGCGCAGTCGGCCGTCAAGTAACCAGGGATTCGCGGTCCGCAGATGAACGACACGAAGCAGCTCTCGGACCGCCGGTCCGCGCTCGACCGGGTCGAGGCGGTCGCCGCCTCGACCCGGACCGCGCGAGAACGGCGCCGTCCGGCCTCCCCGCAATGGGCAGCCTGGGGCTTCCTCGCCCCGGTCACCCTCTATCTCGCCCTCTTCTACGCCTATCCGCTCTTCCGCAACCTCGACCTGAGTCTGCGCGACTACACCGTCCGCTCCTTCGTCCAGGGCGACGCGCCGTTCACGGGCCTGGCGAACTACCGTAAGGTCTTCGACGACCCGGTCTTCGCGCCGGCCCTGCTGCACACCGCGGTCTTCACCGCCGTATGCCTGGTCTTCCAGTACGCCATCGGGCTCGCCCTCGCGGTCTTCTTCAACCAGAACTTCCGGCTCTCGGCCACGCTCCGGGCCCTGTTCCTGGTCCCCTGGCTGCTGCCGCTGATCGTCTCCTCCTCCACCTGGTCGTGGATGCTCAACAGCGACTCGGGCGTGGTCAACGCCGTTCTGCACGCCGTCGGCATCGGGCCGGTGAACTGGCTGACCTCGCCGTCCTGGTCACTCACCTCGGTGATCATCGCGAACATCTGGATCGGCGTCCCCTTCAATCTCGTGGTGCTCTACAGCGGTCTGCAATCCATCCCCGGATCACTGCACGAGGCCGCCGCCCTCGACGGCGCGAACGCCTGGCAGCGCTTCTGGCGCATCACCTTCCCGCTGCTGCGGCCGGTCTCCGCCATCACGCTGCTGCTGGGCCTCGTCTACACCCTCAAGGTCTTCGACATCATCTGGATCATGACCAAGGGCGGCCCAGCGGACTCGTCGACCACCTTCGCCACCTGGTCCTACCAGCTCGGTTTCGGCAATCTCCTGCCGGCCTTCGGCCCGGGTGCGGCCGTCGGCAACCTGCTCGTGGTCGCCGCTCTGGTGTTCGGCCTGATCTACGTCCGCGTCCAGCGAAAGCAGGCGCTGTCATGAAAGCGGACGCTGTCACGAAGACAGGCTGGAAGACGGCCGTCGGCCTGCTGCTGACCGGGATCATGCTCTTCCCGGTCTACTGGATGATCAACGTGTCCCTCACCCGCGACCAGGACATGCGCAAGAGCCCGCCGGACCTGTTCCCCACCCACGGCACCCTGGCCGGCTACCGCACCGTCCTCAACGAGCAGTTGCCCTACCTCGGCACCAGCCTCGTGGTCGCCCTCGGTACCGTCGTGCTGACCGTGGCCCTGGCCGCGCCCGCCGGCTACGCCCTGGCCAAGCTGCGCCCACGCGGCGGCGGCCTGCTGAGCTTCGTCCTGCTGGCCGCCCAGATGATCCCCGGGATCATCATGGCGATGGGCTTCTACGCCGTCTACCTCCAGCTCGGCCTGCTCCAGTCCGTGCCCGGGCTGATCGTCGCCGACTCCACTCTGGCCGTCCCCTTCGCGGTGCTGATCTTCACCGCCTTCATGTCGGGCATACCAGGCGAGCTGCTCCAGGCCGCGCAGATGGACGGAGCGAGGGCCCTGCGGACCTTCTGGTCGATCATCCTGCCGATGAGCCGCAACGCCGTCGTCACGGTCTCGCTGTTCGCCTTCCTGTGGTCCTGGTCCGACTTCGTCTTCGCCAACACCCTGGTCAACGGCGGCGCCCAAGAGCCGATCACCCTCGGCATCTACCACTACATCGGCAACAACAACCAGGAGTGGAACGCCATCATGGCCACCGCCGTCGTGGCGTCATTGCCCGCCGCGGTCATTCTCGTCCTCGCCCAGCGCTATGTGGCGGCCGGTGTGACCACCGGCGCCGTCAAGGACTGAGTCCCCCGACCTGCCACGCCGACCGGCGCCCTCCCGCGCCGGCCGGCCGGAACCCCCTGACCGAGAAACGAGTCACACCACATGACCGCCGCACTGTCCGGCCCGGCATTCTCCGTCCACGACATCCCGTTCAGCGCGTACGGGTCCTGGTTCGACATCTCGCCCGTGATCGCGGAGAAGACGTACGCCGAGGACCTCCACCTCGTCTCGCACCAGAACGGCATGCACGGTGTCCTGCGCCTGGTCCCCCTGGACCCGGTGGGAGGCGGGCGGGCCGAGACCCGCGTCGAGGCGATACCGGGCCTGCTCAGCTGGGTGGGCGAGAGCGGGCGCGTCGAGCTCGCCTATGAGGCCCCGGACGCCGTACGCCTTCGGGGAAGCGGCCTGGACTTCGGTGTCCTCGCCGCCGTACGGACCCTCACACCGTTCAGCGGAACGTACTTCTTCCACGACCCGGCCGCGAACGCGCACGTGTTCACCTCGTACGAGACCGGCCGCCGCTACCGGGTCACCGTGCTGTCCGGCACCCTCGCGGACGCGCCCGGAGACCAGGCCCTGGGCAGTAGCGATCGCGGTGTCACCGTGACAGCGGAGGCGGACGGCGGCTGGGAGGTCGCGGTCGAGGAACTCGACACCGCTCGCCCACCCTACGCATCCGCGGCATCGTTCGACGACATCGCGTCGGCCGCGAGGGGGGCGTTCGCGGCCTTCGCGGACGCGGTGGCGCCCTGGCGTTCGGAAGCCACCCCTGCCGCCGAACTCGCAGCCTACGTCGTCTGGTCGGCGACCGTGGCGGCGAAGGGCCTGGTCACCAGGCCGGGCGTGCTGATGTCCAAGCACTGGATGGACAAGGTCTGGAGCTGGGACCACTGCTTCAACGCCCTCGCCCTCGCGCCGGGTGCGCCAGAGCTGGCCTGGGACCAGTTCCACCTGCCCTTCGACCACCAGGATGAGAGCGGCGCCCTCCCGGACTCGGTCACCCACTCCGAAGTCCTCTACAACTTCGTCAAGCCGCCCATCCACGGCTGGGCCTTCGGCCACCTGCGGCGCAGTCTGCCAACCCCCCTGGGCCGGGCCGAACTGACCGAGGCGTACGAGCGCCTGGAGCGCTGGACCGGCTTCTGGCTCACCGTGCGGCGTGCGCCCGGCGCCGAACTGCCCTACTACCAGCACGGCAACGACAGCGGGTGGGACAACGCCACTACCTTCGACCCCGGGCGTGTGGTCGTCACCGCGGACCTCGCCGCCTTTCTCGTCCTTCAACTCCGCGAACTCGGATCATTGGCAAGAGAGTTGAACAGACCGGACGAGGCGAGCCGATGGGTCGGGGTAGCCGAGGAAATCCAGGCGGCGCTGCTCGACCAGCTCTGGACCGGAGAGAGGTTCATCGCGCGCTCGGCCGGTACCGGGCAGACCTGGAGCAGCGCCAGTCTCCTCGACCTGATGCCCATCGCGCTGGGCGAACACCTGCCCGCCGAGGTCACCAGCGCGCTGGCCGACCACATCAAGGCCCACCTGACCCCGTACGGCCTCGCCACCGAGCTGACCACCTCCCCGCACTATTCGGCCGACGGCTACTGGCGCGGCCCGATCTGGGCCCCCGCCACCGTTCTCATCGAGGACGGCCTGCGCCGCGCCGGTCACCTCCGGCTGGCGGACGACATCAGCGCCCGCTTCCGCGCCCTGTGTGAGACCCACGGGTTCGCTGAGAACTTCGACGCCCTGACGGGCACGGGACTGCGCGACCGGGCCTACACGTGGACCGCGAGCAGCTACCTCCTCCTCGCCCGTGACCACCAGCTCCGCCTTGCGGGCACCGGGACCGAAAACACCGTCGCCTGACCCGCGGGCGCGGCCCGTCTCACTCCGGGCGCACCGGGCGGTAGGTCAGGGATACGAGCTGTGGATCCCGCCCCGGGCCGGCGCTCACCAGCTCCCAGGCCTGGGCAGGGGATTCGGGCCGGTAGAACGTGGTGCCCTCCGCGAAGACGGGTACGACGGTCAGGCTCAGCTCGTCGACGAGGCCGGCGTCGCAGAGGGTCTGCCCGAACCGTCCATGCCCGTAGACGATCAGATCCCGCCCGGGGGTGCGCTTGAGTTCGGCCACGGCTTTCGCGGGATCCGCGGCGACCACGGTCGTGTTGGTCCATTCCGCCTCATCGAGGGTGGAGGAGAAGACGTACTTCTTCATCGTGTTGATGTGCTGGGCATAGGGGCCGGACGCGGCCGGCCACTGACGGGAGAAGACCTCGTAGGTACGCCGTCCCATCAGCATCGCCTCGCATTGCCGCAGGACCTCCAGGGAGCGCGCGGCGCTGCCGGGCCCGAAGTACGGTCCGGCCCAGCTCAGCGGCTCTGCGATGACTCCGTTGAGGGACACGAGGGCTGTCTGCAGGAGCCGCCGCCGGGGGCTGTCATCGATCGGGTTCATATCTGTTGGACTTCCGTCGGAGCCGGAATGCATCGGTGCCTCGGTGTCGAAAGCCCCCAACCGCCCCACGCGGTCCCGGGACGCCCGTACGCGGTTGCAGGACGCATTTGGCCCAGCGATGCATTCGGCACGGTCGTCGAGTCAGTACCAGTGACAACACGACCGGAAGGACACCTCATGACCGCACCCGCTGCCACCGGCAGGCCGCCCGCACTGCGCTGGGTACTGGGGCTGACCGCGGTGGCCGGACTCATCGTCGCCCTCGACCAGTTGGTCGTCGCCACCGCTCTGAACACCATCAGGCGTGACCTGGGCGCCTCAATGGACGATCTGGAATGGACCGTCAACGCGTTCGGTCTCGGTTTCGCCGCGCTGCTCATCCCCGCGGCCGAGTTGGGCGACCGGATCGGGCGCAAGCGCGCCTATCTGACGGGCCTGGTGCTGTTCGCCGTCGCCTCGGCGGCCTGCGCCCTCGCCCCCACCACCGGTGTCCTCGTCACCGCCCGGGCGGTGCAGGGCGCCGCGGCGGCCCTTCTGTCGCCCGCCGCGCTGGCGCTGCTCACCGAAGCCACCCCGGCCCGGCAGCGCGGCGCCGTCATGGGCGTCTACGCGGCCGTCATGGGGCTCGCCGTCGTCGGCGGTCCGCTGGTCGGAGGGGCGGTGGCCCAGGGGATCGCCTGGCAGTGGATCTTCTGGATCAACGTCCCGGTCATCGCGGTCGTCGTGCCCATCGCCCGCTCCGTGCTCACGGAGCACACCGGACGGCCCGCCGCTCCCGACCTCCCGGGCATCGTGCTCGCGGCGGCCTCGATGTTCGCCCTGGTGTGGGCGCTGGTGCGGTCCGGGTCCGCGGGCTGGGGGAGCGCGGAGGTGCTGGCCGCCCTGGCCGCCGGGGCCGTGGTACTGGCAGCCTTCGCCGTCCGGCAGGCGAGGGCCGTCCACCCCATGCTGCCGACCCGCCTGCTGCGTCGTCCGGCCTTCACCGCGGGGAATCTGTCGACCCTCATGCTGACCGCCTCGCTGTTCGGCACCGTTTTCTTCCTGGCCCAGTATCTGCAGGTCGCCCTCGGGTACTCGCCACTGGAGGCGGGGCTGAGGTTCCTGCCCTGGACGGCGACGCTGTTCTTCGTCGCCCCGGTCGCCGGCCGGTTGCAGGACCGGATCGGCCCGCGCGTCCTGATCTCCGCCGGGCTGCTCCTCCAGGGCGTCGGACTGCTGTGGATCGGCGTCAACGCCCATCAGCACCAGGGCTACACCGGCTCGGTGGCCGCACTCGTCCTGTCCGGCGTCGGCACGTCGATGGCCATGCCGGCCCAGCAGACGGCCGTCACGGCCGCCGTACCCCCCGCCATGATGGGCAAGGCAGCGGGCACCTTCAACACCGTGCGCCAACTCGGCGGGGCCCTCGGCATCGCGGTCATGGCAGCCGTCTTCGGCGCGGCCGGCGGCGAACAGTCCCCGGACGCCTTCGCCGACGGCTTCTCCGCGGCCGTCATCGTCGCCGCCGCCCTGGCCTTCACCGGCTCGGCATGCGGGCTGGCCGTCCCGGCACGGCACCGGGCGGAGACCCCGGTCACCTCACCGGGCGGCGCGGTCGGCGGATCCGTGGGGGAGGAACTCGGTGCCCGCTGACGACTTCAACGCGCTCGCCGCCTCCTACCGGCAGGAACTGCTCGCCCACTGCTACCGGATGCTCGGCTCGGTACACGACGCCGAGGACCTGGTCCAGGAGACGCTGCTACGCGGCTGGCGCGGATACGACCGCTTCGACGGCCGCTCCTCCCTGCGCACGTGGCTGTACCGCATCGCCACCAACGCCTGCCTGTCCGCGCTCGCCAGCACGCACCGCAGGGTCCTGCCCTCCGGCCTCGGCACCGCCACCGACAACGGGGGAGTGGACCTCGTACGCGCCGACGAGGTCTCCTGGCTCACCCCGCTGCCGACCTCCGAGCGGGCAGGGCAGGCGCAGGACCCCTCGGAGGTCACGATGCTGCGGGCCAGCACCCGGCTGGCTCTGGTGGCCGCCTTCCAGCGGCTGCCGGCCCGGCAGCGGGCCGTGCTGCTCCTCGTGGACGTGGTCGGACTCCGGACCGCCGAAGCCGCCGAGTTCCTCGGCATCACTGTCAACGCCGGCCGCAGCCTGCTGCAACGTGCCCGGGCCGCGCTGGCCGACGACCCGCCTGCCGAGGACGACGTCTCCGCGGACCCCGAACTGGACGAGAAGGTGCTGCGCCGCTACCTGGACGCTTTCGAGGCCGCCGACATCCGGCGTCTGGCCGAGCTGCTCCGGGATGGCGTGACGTACGAGATGCCGCCCATCGCCACCTGGTTCCGGGGCCGTGACGCCGTCCGCGAGCACTGGACGCGCCGGGTCTTCCGACAGCCCCGGCGCGCCCTGCCCCTGTGGGCCAACGGCTGTCCGGCTGTGGCCACCTACGTGCAGGGCTCCGACGGCGACTTCCGGGCGCACGCCATCGAGGTGCTGGAGATCCAGGGCGGCCTGATCTCCCGAGTCGTGGTCTTCCTGCACCCCGATCTGTTCCCCCGCTTCGGCGTCCCGCGCACGCTGTCGGGTACGACCGGATGATCCCGCCGCGCCTACCCCGCCCGCCGCACCCGCTGGACCTGCTCGCCCAGGCGTCCGAGGCGGCGCTGGACAGCCTGCACCGTGCCGCCCTCGCCGACCCCGACGCGCCCACCCCCTGCACCCGCTGGAACCTTTCCACGCTGGTGCGTCACATCACCGACTCCACCGCCTCGACCAGGGAGATCCTGACAGGCATGCCTCCCGGGCGGCCGCCGGAGCCCGGCTGCGGCCCGGCCCGGGACGAGCTGCGCCGCCTCCGGACCGCTGTGGCGGCCATGCCCCGTGAGACGGCCCGCGTGCGGTGGGGAGCTCTTCTGGGGAGCTACGAACTGGCCCTGCACGCCTGGGACGTGAACCAGTCCACCGGGTGCCCCGGACCCCTGCCGCCGACGCTGGCCGAGGCGCTGCTCGCCTTCGCCCCAATGGTCGTCGAAGGCGTCGACCGCACCGGCCTGTTCGCCCCTCCCCTCCCGCCGCCTCGACCCGGCCACCCCACCGACCGACTGCTCGCCCTCTTCGGACGCCGACCCCGATAGGAGACGGCCCCTCCGACGAACGCCCACGTGTCCGAAAGCGAGTCGGAGACGGCCGACGGTCGACGGCCGGTCCGCTCACCCGGCACTGGCACTCGAGTAATTGTTCACGGATGCGGGCGTGCCGATCTGAATGCAGCCCTTCCGGTAGGAGGAGCGGTGAGCATGCCGACCTCGGCTACGCGCTGGGCGCCTGGATGTAAGTCGTTACCCGCGCCCGGGCGAGGGCGGAGTGCGGTGTCAGCCGCCGGCCACGGCACGCACCGCCTCCTCGATCGGGGTGGCCCCGCTGAGCAGCTCGAGGATGCGCCCCGCGGTCCTGGGCTCGTGGAGCAGGGCGGCGAGCACCGCAGCCACATCATCGCGAGGCACCTGGCCGCGGTCCGTGTGCTCGGCGAGCGTGACGCGGCCGCTACCGGGGTCGTCGGTCAGCATCCCCGGGCGCAGAATCGTCCAGTCCAGTCCCGGACGCGAGGCGATGTCGGCGTCCGCCTCGCCCTTGGCCTTCAGGTAGGCGGCAAACACCGGGTCGGTGCCGGGCGGCGGCGGGTTGTCCACGCCCATCGCGGAGATCACCAGGAAGCGGCGCATCCCGGCGCGCTCAGTCGCGTCGGCGAGGAGGATGGCCGCGTTTCGGTCCACAGTCTGCTTGCGAGTCGCGCCGCTGCCCGGTCCGGCGCCCGCGGCGAACAGTGCCGCGTCGGCGCCGCGGAGGTGGCTGGTCACCTCGTCCACCGAGGCACGCTCCAGATCGCACACCACCGGTTCCGCGCCGTCCGCCCGGAGGTCGTCGGCGTGGTCTGGGTTTCGGATCAGCCCTGTGACATTGTCGCCGCGCGCCGAGAGCAGCCGGGTCAGCCGCCGCGCGATCTTTCCGTGTCCACCCGCGATCACAATGTGCATGGGGACATTCTTGCCACACGCGACCGCTTACGCCGCGGTGCGCGGCTGCTGCGGCAGGTCGGGTCCCGCGGTTGCCGTAAAGCCGGCGTACGCGCGCACCGCCCTGGTGGCGAGTACGGCCAGAGCGGTGCAGCGCCACGCAGCGCTTGGGCAGCATGCGGACGACGAGGCGAATGACGGCGATCTCCTGGTTGTCACGCTTCACCTGAACCCCACTCCGGCCGAGGCTTCTCTCGCGAGCGCGCCACCGAGGACTCGCGTGGCGCAGCGAACGTCGTCGAGAACGGGCAGCCGGCCCCCCGACGGCGACGGCCCGCCCCCTGCCCGGAGGCCGGCCGTCGCAGCACCCCGGGTGCGCCAGCACACATTTGCGGGCCTTGCGGCAGCCCGCGTCACCCCTCACGCCGCCTGAAATGCTCTGGTCCAAGGCCACCTCCGGGTTGCCGGGTTCCTGGTACACCTGGCGGGTCTCGCCGGCCGACTCGACCTCCGCGAGCGGACGGTCAATGGCCAACCGGGCCTCGTCGCGATGAACGGCAATCAGGTGCTGACCGTGTACGCGTTCGACATCGACGAGTCCCGCATTCGGCATATCTGGGCGATTCGCAACCCGGACAAGCTGCGGTCGTGGAGCAGTTGAGAGGTGCGTCGGGCTCGTGCCTGACAATTCCCGCAGCAGGGACGTCGATCGGTCGGGCCGTCGGCGCGGTGTGATGCCGTGCTCGAACCGGACGGACCGAGATCTCAGAGAGGAAGCACGGATGTCGTTCAACTCCCACACCCCGCATCTGACCGTTCGCGGCACGGACGAGGCATCCGCCTGGTACCAACAGGCCTTCAGAGCCGCAGAGCTCACCAGGCTGGTGGTACCCGGCGGCCGGCTGATCCACGTCCAGGTCCGCATCGGGACGCTCACCCTGATGCTTGCCGACGAATTCCCTGAGATGGGGTCCTTCGGGCCGCAGCACTTCGGCGGCACCTATGGTGCCGTCTACTTGCATGTCGACGATGCCGATGACACCTGGCAGCGGGTCGTCGGTGCCGGGGCCACGGTGATTCGCCGGTTGAGCGACGCTTTCTGGGGCGAGAGAGAGGGTCAGCTCCTCGATCCCTTCGGTCATCGGTGGGGGCTCACGCAGCATCTCCGCGACGTGCCGCTCGCCAAGCTCCAGGAGCTCACGAACGAAGCATTTTCCGGCTTTACCACAGGGTGAAGGCTGTGGGCTCGACGGCGCGTTTGCTGAGGGACTTTCCCGCGTCGCCTGACGAGCCCTGCGCCGGACGGTGCGGACCTGCAGCCTCTCGATGCTGCGGCGGTGCTGCACAAGCACGATGACTATCTGAAGATGTGGGCGCGGTGGGACCTGAGCCCAAGGTCGACTTCGTGCTGCTTGACCAGGCCCAGGACACCAACCCTGCTATGCGGGGCCCGGAACCTTTTGGCTGAGGGAGATCGAACGAGTCGGTGTCGGTGAGTTCGACGGGAACGCGTTCGGAGGCGGCGAGGTGGCGCTCTTCGTCTGTGCCCTGATGCCGACACGCCCTTCGCCGTCATGGAACCTGTCACGCGACCTGCCGTTCCTCCTGGCGAACGTGGTTCTGCGGCACGGATCCGCATCGGATCCGCCTGCTGCCGGACGGCTC
Source organism: Streptomyces sp. MI02-7b (assembly GCF_033793585.1). Taxonomy (NCBI): domain Bacteria; kingdom Bacillati; phylum Actinomycetota; class Actinomycetes; order Kitasatosporales; family Streptomycetaceae; genus Streptomyces; species Streptomyces sp. MI02-7b. The sequence continues at coordinate 85,163 of NZ_JARAWX010000022.1, forward strand.
GTTGAGCTGTAGCGCGGGGTCCGCGTCGAGCCGCCAGGACCGGGTACTGGGCCCAGCCGCGGATGGGGGAGTCGGGAGCCGGGAGTCGGACTACGGCTCCGCACGGCACTCCGCCGGCGGATGTAGGCGGCGTTGGTCGCGGCATCTGCTCTGCATGGCTTCGGGGGTCGGTGCCGTTGAGGGCGACGTGACACAGGGCGGCGAAGTCCGACTCGACGCGGTTCCGCCATGGTCCGCAGGTCGGCAGGAAGGCCAACTCGGTTGCCGCCCTGGCTGGAACGGTTGGGATGCTTGTGCCGGGGGAAGCCGTCCAAACTCTCGACGTACACCACCCGCCCGTCAGCCGGCGGGGTGTCGTGTCCTCTCGAATTCCGGCCCACGCGCTCGGATCCAGCCCGGAGTGCCGGGCGCGGCGGCGCTTCTCCAAGGGAGGGCGGACGGCATGTCGCCGCACTCGCCTGACCGGACCGTGAACATAAATTAGTAATAATCGTTGACATGGTGAGAACGCAGGGTCACAGTCGTCGTCGTGGCGCCGCCGCCGCGATCCGGGTGGCCCCTTTCGGCGGGGCGGGGCGCCGACGATTCCCCCAACTCTCTGGAGACACAGTGACTTCGCATCGTGCAGGTATGGTGCGTGCCCGACGGGCCGCGGCGGCCCTGCTAGCCACCGCGCTCGTGGGGATGGCCGCGCCAGGGGCGCAAGCGGCCGACTCGGCCGCTCCCGGCACCGTCGACCAAGGCGCGCCGCGCTACTACAACAGCGGCCTTGCCCCGACGCCGTACATGGGCTGGAATACCTACTACGGCCTGGGCGCTCCGACGGAGAGCGAGGTGAAGTCCGTCGCCGACCACCTGGTCAGCAGCGGCCTCAGCGACAGCGGCTACAACATCGTCTGGCTGGACGGCGGTTGGCAGGCCGACACCCCCCGCGACAGCCAGGGACGGCTGACCCCCAACGCCACCCGTTTCCCGTCCGGGCTGCCGTCGCTCGTGACGTACCTTCACCAACGCGGGCTCAAGGCGGGGATCTACACCGACGCGGGCACCTACGACGGCGGAAAGAGCTGCGGGCTCGGGAGTCGCGGGTACTACGAGCAGGACGCGAAACAGTTCGCGGACTGGAAGTTCGACGCGGTCAAGGTCGACTTCCTGTGCGGGATCGGCGCGAAGCTCGACCCGGGCCCCGCGTTCAAGGAGTTCAGCGACGCCCTGGCCAAGGTGGGGCGACCGATGCTGCTGAACATCTGCAACCCCCTCACCGACGACTGGGCGCTCTCCCACACCCCGGCCCAGGACGCGCACAACACGTACATCTACGGCCCGACGACAGGAGACTCCTGGCGCACGGGCACCGACCTCGCCCTCGGCACTCCCTCCGCCGGGGTGTGGACCAACATCCTGCGCAGCGCCGACGCGAACGCCTGGCACCCCGAAGCGCAGGGCCCGGGCCACTACAACGACCCGGACTACCTGCTGCCCATGAGGAAGACCGCGAACGGCTCGTACGAGCTGAACGAGGAGGAGTCGACCTCCCAGCTCGTGCTCTGGTCGGTCATGGGCGCCCCGCTGGTGATCGGCTCCGACCCGCGCACCCTTCCTCAGTCGATGATCGACACTCTGCGCAACCCCGATATCCTCGCGGTCGACCAGGACCCCCTGGCCGTTCAGGGTGTACGGGTCGCCACCGACTCCACTGGCGACGTCTACAGCAAGGTCCTCCAGGGCGCCGGCAAGCGCGCGGTCGTGCTGCTCAACCGCTCGAACTCTCCCGTCCAGCGCACGGTCACCTTCGCCGACGCCGGGCTGACCGGGAGCATAAGCGTCCGCGACCTGCGGGCTCGCCAGGACCGGGGGACATACACCGGGTCGTTCACCGTCACGGTCCCCGCCCATGGCACCGCCTTCTTCAAGCTGTCCGGCACGGACGCCGCCCCCGGTGTCCCGCTGGGGACGGGTTCCTCGGCCAGCCCGGCGATCGTGGCCAATGGGACCACACTCACCGCGTTCACCCGTGACGCGAACGGCGCTCTGATCCAGCGCACGGGAAGCGACGGATCGTGGACGGGTGCCTCAGTGAACCTGGGCGGCCCCGTCTCGGGTTCGATCCTTGGCCAGCCGGCTGCGTACGGCTCGTCCGGCGGACGGATCGACGTGTTCGTACGAGGCACGGACGACGCCACGTATCTCAGGACCTTCAGTGGCGGCACCAACGGGACTTGGGGGGCCTGGCAGAGCATCGGCGGACAGATCACGGATGCCCCCAGCGTCGCCTTCCGGGGGCCGGGCGACTGGACAGTCTTCGCGCGCGGCGCCGACGGCCTCGTCTGGCAGACCGGTCCGGCCGGGGCATGGAGCTCGGTAGGCGCGCCCGGTGGCGCCGCGACGTACGGGCGGCCCTCGGCCGTTACCGACTCGGCGGGCCGCACCCACGTCGCCGTTCGGACGGCCGACGATTCGATCTGGGAGCGCGTGCGTTCGGCGTCAGGCTCTTGGTCGGATTGGACCTCGCTCGGCGGTACGGTCAGCGGCAGCCCGACGTTGGTGGCCGCGGGCGGCAGCGTCTACCTCTTCGCCCGAGCTGCCGACTACACCCTCTGGCAGCGTAACTACTCCGCCGGCGGAAACGGCGCCTGGGGTGGCTGGTTCTCCCGTCCGCCGTTCGTGAGCGCGGTGTTCGAAGGGTCGCTCGGCGGGGTCGCGGCACCCGACAACACCGTGCTGATCGCCTACCGCGGGGTCAACGGGGTCGTTTACCAGAGCCGACTGTGACGGATCCGGCAGCCTGACCGTCGGGCTGCCGGAGCCGCACAGGGGCGTGATCCGAAAGCGCTGACGCAAGGCGCGACGACGGCGCCGGGCGCGGTACGGCGCCACGCGGGGTGGCCGGGGCCGTCCGCGTACATCCAGTACGCGGACGACTCTCCACCCTGCAACGCTCGCCGTTGAGGCGGTCCAAGGCGTTTTCCCCCAACACTGATGCTGGCGAGGTGTGCGCGCCGGGTGCAGTGCTTGATGAGGATGGGCGTACAGGCGCTTGAGTGAGACGGTGTCGGGGTGCAGAAGATCGGAGGCGACGTGCCGTGGGGCCGAGTCTCATGTCGCGCGGGTGGTCGAGACAGTACAGCAAACCCTCGGCCTACTCGCTGGGTTCCAACCCAGCATGGCGGTGACTCAGATGAGACGGCACGTCAGCGGCGACGCTGAAGCGGTGACCGGTGGCGGTACACGGGCACAGGCGGAGAAGCCCTCTGATCTGGCCAAGAAGTCTTGGCGAACGGTGCTGCGGGGCACCGTCAAGGAATTCGGCGGACCATCTGCCCGATTGGACCGCGGCACTGACCTACTGTCCCTTGACACTGCGGTGTGCTGGCCATCTTCCTGCGCTGCTCGCTCCGGTTTCGGTTCTGGGCGCGCTTGGGAGTTCGAGCATCAAGCCGCTCATGGCCAACGTGGCGACGCTGGCGCTGGGCCCCCGCTCGCGACAGGCGCGGCAGGTGATCAGCCGCCCGCGCCGGTCGGCCCTGCCGCCCGGCGGAGCACCGGCCCGAGTGGACGCAGAGCGTGGCGGCCCGGTGATCAGAAGGCCCACGAGCGAGGCCACAGCGCCGACGGCGTGGGCGATAGCGCTGCCGGTCCTCTTCAGCCCTCAAAACGGCTCGTGCACGTTGCGCTGGACCGAGATCGCTCACGTTCACGTACCCATGGAGCAGTAGGGCGCCCAGCGCGGAGACGGACACCAGGAACGGGAACACCCACACCGGCCGCCTGCGACCGAGCAGCTGGACCAGCAGCCAGCGCCGCACGGCGACACGTGACGCCACTGCCGGCGGCGCTGACGATTGCTCCGGACAGCAGGTCGCCTGGTGATCGAAAACCGGGACGGCCCGCCATCCCGCCCGACGGGCCCGCACTCGTAAGCGGCACCTGGCTTGACTTGCGGTGCTCAGAGCCGGGATCGCACGTCAGGGCAAGTGGCCTGCATGCGGTTGCGTTCGACGTGCAGGCCACTCAGGTGGGCGGAATCAGACCGCTAGGTCACCCCCAGGACGGGTCCCAATTGGAGACGGGGGTGTTCCTGATGATGCGCCGGATAGCAGCGATCATGGTTGTTCACCTCCTTCCGAGCGTGTGAGTCGAAGGCTTGGGGGTCCGGTGGAGGGCGAAGGGGCGGCAGACCGCGGCGTTGGTCACGAACGGGGACATGTTGCCGCCTGTGACGGTCAGGTGTGCGTCGCTCGTGAGGGCGCTCACGGTGTCCACGATCATGGTGTGCGCGACCGCCGCTCCGGCGCAGGTGAAAGGGCCGGTGCTGTAGGGCAGGTAGGGGCCGTGTCCACCTGGTTCGGCCCAGCGTTGCGGCCGGAACATGTCGGGCTGGGCCCAGCGGGTTTTGTCATGGTGCAAGAGGTAGGGGCTGACGGACAGGACCGCGTCGGGCTGGAAGGAGATGCCGCCGAATTCGATGGGGTGGGGGACGGGACGGCCGACCATCCAGACCACCGGACGATGTCGTGCCGCCTCGCGGGCGATCCAGTCGGCGGGCCATGGCCACGGGGAACCCGGTGTGTTGTGGAGGCAGGCCAGCAGCAGTGACCACGCCACCGAGTGGCCGACGGTCTCAACGATTGCCGAGTACATCTGCAGGTACAGGTCGGCTACGGCGGGGCTGGTGACCTCGTTGGGGCACGCGCCGATCGCGGTGTCCAGCATGTCGCGCGGCTCGTCGGCACGGATGCCCTCCTCCCGGCGAAGTGTCACCTGTTCGGCCAGGGCTCGCTTCAGCTTCGGGCGCAGCATCTCGACCCGTGCCCGCTGCCTCAAGCGCGGCGCGCGGAGCAATATGCCGATGCGTACGGCTTGAGCCAACAACCGGTGCAACGGTGGTGAGACCTGGGGGTGTAGGAGCATGTCCGCAGTGCACTGGTACGCCAGCATCGTTCCGGCTCCCGGCCATTGACTGGCCTCGGGGAGTCCGGCCACGGCCCTGGCCACGTTGTCCCGGTACTCGGGCAAATGCGCCCGCATCAGTTTTCGTACGGCGCGGCCGAACTCGGTCTGGGCTGGCCTTGAGGGCAGCAGGTCCCCGAAGAAGGTGGACCGTTCCGAGTTGAAGACCGGGTCGCGGAGCACCCGGAGTGCCAGGTCGGGATCGCCCACACACCAGGTGCCCCACGGCAGACGAAACACTCCCGACGGACTGCGGTGACAGAAGTCTTCGATGAACCCCAATGGATCTCGCCGGAACCTGAGCATTTCCATCCTGCTCATCAAGGCCCCTCCCGCACCGCTCGCAGGCCCTGTCCAGCACACCGGACGGATCTTGCGAGCAGTAACTGTCGCATCGCACTGTGTATCCACTGTGTTGGCGCCAACGAAAAACTACTCTTTTCTCACTCACTTCGCATTTTGACGATGAGCTGCCCAATGTCCTGGACCGTGTAGAGGGCGGGTCTTGCAGGGATTTTGCGGTCGGCGTAGTTCCTGGCAGGCGGCTTCCAGGGATGCCGGCAATGGCTGGAGGAGTTGGTGTTCCCGTCGATCGCGGACGTCGAGGTGCTGTGCGTAAACGTGAACGAGATGGCGCGTGTCGACACGCTCCGGATGGTGGCCGAAGCGTTGTTTCAGCTGGGGATTCGTCGCTTCGCCTGCGGGAACTCGGACTGCGTACGTTGCACCCTCGTCGAGTAACTGCCCGGCCGAGACGCCGGGCAGGCAGTCCCAGCGGACGCCACGGCCGCGATCCGCCCTCGCTGTAGTCGGTTTGGCCCTCATGGGCCCGGCCGGGGTCAGCATCGCCAGAGTCCTCGGAATGTCCGTCAGCCGCAGCACGCTGGCTCCTGCTGGTGGAAGCGGCGACTCGAACGCGTGCCTTCGGATCGATACGGCGAGCGGTGCCTCGAGGTGGCGGCCGCCTGGGGCAGGCCGGCCATGACTGCAGAAGTAGCAGGGCGGCAAGCCTGGGCAGCCAGCGGTGCCTCGTCAGCGGGTCACTGGCCCTGGGCGATCTCCCACATGTAGCCGTCCAGGTCTCGGAAGCTGGCGGTACGCGGACCCCAGCGCCTGTCCATCGGCCCGTTGACGAGCTCAACGCCTGCCGCGGCGAGCTCCGCGCACTTCGCGTCAACGTCGTCCACCTCGACGGTGAAGAGCAAGCGCACACCCGCCTCTCGCGGGGCCGCAGTCGCCGGATCGATGAGTTCCGGAACGTGCGTCGTCCGCAACAAGTTGATGATCGTCCCGCCGAACTTAAAAGCGACGGAGTGCTCGTCCTCGAAGAGGATCGGGGCCTCGAAGACATTCAGATAGAACTTCTTCGAGGCGGACAGGTCTTCGACAAAGATGGTGCTGGCGGCGATGCCCTCGGCCCATGCGCTCATGACAGCTCCCAGTTCGTTGCCGGTAACGGAGAACACAGCCTACGACCGTCCACTGACAACCCACGGCAGACCCTGGAAGCACGGCCGCCCTGACGCAGGCCCGATACCGAGAGGCGAACGCCTGACGTCGCCTCCTTCCCGGAAGCCCGAGGGCAGGCACTCGAGGAACTCAGACCGCTCGATCACGCGACTGCGGACTGCGCGGAGCGTGGTGCAGCTCAGCCCACCGGGAGGGCCGGAGCATGCGGCGACGGTCACTTTGCCGCAGCGACGATCAGCATCGTCGCCCACTCAACCCCGGCGTAGGGCATGTCCGATGCGGCAGGTTGCGTAGCCAGCGGGCCTGCGCCCGCAGAGTTGAGACGTCAGCCATCTCGCTCAACCGCCGGGGTGTCGTGGGGTGCGCACCGAGCCTCTACGGGCCGATCGGTGGCGCCGCTGCACGGGCTGCTTCGTGGCGTGCTTGTCCCAGCGATGTGGTGGCGGTGGACGGGTGCGAACATCTGCTCGGGTGTGGGGAAGGTGGGCGCGTCGCTTGCCTGGCCCGCCTCGGCCCTGTTCTTGGCGGCGGCATCGGTGCCGACCATCGTGCCAAGTGGGCGAAGTGGGCGCCTCCGGCGGCGCACTGACCTCAGGACAAGGAACACCACGGTGGCCCCCAGCACGACATCGGCCGCGTCGGCTATCTCGACGAGGAGTCACGGCGCACCCAGCAGATGCGGCACCTTCGCGGCGATCATGCCCACGCCTGCGAGGAGGGGCCGCCATGTCCGGAGATCGAGGCGGTCCCGCAGATCCGCGGCGAGGACGGCACCGGCGAGGGTCCCGAGCCGGTTACTGCGGCTGTCGAGCCCGGCGCCGCCCGCTCCGGTCGACCCCGAGCCCGCCCCGGTGGTCCTGCACTGTGTCCGGGAGCCGCAGCCTCGCGTGCTGTCCGGCCCGCCGAATCCCCTCCCTACGGGAATGACACCAGTGCTACCGTTGCCACCATGAGCGCATCCGAGAAGGCCGAGAAGAAGGCCATGAGCCTCAGGTTCCCCACCCCGGAGCAGTACGACGCCATCGCCGGGGCCGCGAAGGCCGCCGGGGTGAGCATGCAGGAGTATGTGCTTTCGGCCGCCTACGAGCGCGCCACGGCAGTCGAGAAGATCTTCCTGGACGCTGCCCGGCAAGCCTCGGAGTACACCCGCGAGGCCTTCGCCGAGCTCGGCGACGACCAACCCGACACCGACCGGCACGCGGCCGCGCTGGCCGCAGAGCGCCGCCTGGCCGAGCTGGACCGTGCCGAGGCGGGCCACGGGAACGCCGCGTGATCCACAGCATCGACGTGCCGTTCCTGCTGCACGCCGCCGAGCAGATCGACGGCGACCCACAGGTGCACGAACTGGGCGTGCTCTACGCCGCGGTCGCCCGTGTCCACTCCAGCGCCATGGACCAAGACTGCTACGGCTCGGACCACCTCAAAGCGGCCGCGCTCATGCATGAACTCGCGCGGATCCCCTGCCTGGAGCACTCGAACCTGCAGTTCGCATGGGTCAGTACCGTCGGGTTTCTGGCCTTGCAGGGCCACCGCCTGGACTACCCGCCCAAAGACGCCGCGGCTCTCGTCCGCGACGCGGAAGCCGGCCTGGTCACCGTCAAGGAGATCGCCGTGACGCTGCGCGGATGGACCGTCCGGTAACGGCGACGACATCGTGGGGACGGCCCGGCCCCCATGGGCTTCCCCGCAGCCTGTCTGACCGCTGATGGCCGACCTCTGTAGAGCTACGGATCATTGGGAGGAAGCCGCGTCCACGTGCTGCCGGACTCCGGCTCCAGGTATAGGGCGTACGGACCTTCCAGGGCCGCAACTTCTAACCGGCAGTACCGGATCCTGAACCCTCCTTCGGGACCGACGCCTACGCCCGTGGACTTCCGCTGAGCGCATCCTGTTGCCGCGGCGTGGCCGTTGCCGTGACGTGCACCGTCCTTTGGCCACCGACACGAGCGGCTCCCGGCGTACACCCGTTCGGCCGATAGGAGTCGCCGCCCCGCCACCGTTTTGGTCTCATGGCCCTGAACCGCATCCGCGTTCGAGCGGGAGGTGGCCGATGTACCACATGAGCCCCGAACACGTAGCAACCGAGATAGGGACCCGGCAGTTGTGGCATGCCGTCGACTGCAACGGCAACACTCTGTGCGGACAGGCCTTGAGCGAAAAGGCGCTGCACACACCAGGCGTTACCCCCGAGGACTACTGCACCACCTGCATGCGCGCCGTCGGCGCCGCGGGTGCTGGACCAGGCCCGCGGCGAGAACTTGTCCATGACGGCCGCGCTGGAGCGGCTGCTGGAGATCGAGGTCGAGGCCACCGAGGCCCGCACGCTGGCCGCGAGGGAGCGGTTCGCCTGCCTGCCTGAGCCCTGGACGCTGGCGGACTTCGACTTCTCCGCCCAGCCCGGCGTCGACGAGAAGCTGATCCGCGACCTGGCCACCCTGCGGTTCCTGGACGACGCGTCGAACGCGTTGTTCGTCGGCCCGCCCGGCGTCGGCAAGACGATGCTGTCGGTCGCACTCGGCCGGGCTGCGGTCGACGCCGGCCACCGGGTCTACTTCACCACCGCGGCGGAGCTCGCGGCCCGCTGCCACAAGGCGGCACTGGAGGGCCGCTGGAAGTCGTGCATGAACTTCTTCGCAGGTCCCAGGCTTTTGATCGTGGACGAGCTGGGCTACCTCCCGTTGCCCGAGGACGGCGCCTCGGCGCTGTTCCAGGTGATCAACCAGAGGTATCTGAAGTCCTCGACGATCTTGAGTACCAACGTCGGCATTGCTGATTGGGCCTCGGCATTCGGGGACGCGACGGTCGCGGCGGCGATGCTGGACCGGCTCCTGCACCGGGCCACCGTCGTCGGCATCGACGGCCCGTCCTACCGGCTCCGCCACCACCAGTCCCGCGCCGAGACGCTTCGCCAGGGAGTGAACGCCCGTGTCTTTTGAACCCATCAGCCCCGCAGGCGAGTTGGACCGGACCTGCCCCGAGTGCGGCGCCAGCTTCACAGTCGACTCGGCGGCCAGCCGCCGCAAATACTGTTCACCGGTCTGCCGCGAGAAGGGTTGCGCGCACCTGCCCAAGCAACGGGTCTGCCCGCAGTGCGACAAGGAGTTCAACACCGACCTGAGCCGGAAGAGGAAGTTCTGCTCGGCCGAGTGCCTGGTCGAGTTCCGTCGCAGCGAGGAACAGAAGGAGGCTCGCCTCTGCCCGGTTTGCGACAACCCCTTCCAAGCACCAAAGACCGTCCGAACCGTCTACTGCTCGATGGCCTGCCGCCAGGAAGCCGAACGCGTCCGTGACCAGGCCCTCAACGAGGAACGGGACCGACGCCTCGCCCAGTCGGCGCCGCCCGCGCTGCCAGCCCGGATCGAGCTGCCCCCACCGCCGCCACCCGCCCGGACAAGCACGCGGCAGCAGGCGCCGGTCCGCGACCCCCTGGAGCCGACCGCGACCCGGAACTGCCCGCACTGCCAACAACCGATCACCATCGTCGCGCTACTGGCCACCCCGGAGGCCGCCCGGCCGACCATGCCCCATCACCGCACCGACGTCGTCCCTCTGCGGAGGACTCCCTGAGCAGGCCCTACGTCTGTCCCCGGCTCACACGTCGAGCTGGGGACAGACGGTGTCGAGGAGGTCGGGGCCCTGCCCGGTTGGCTAATCGTCGAACTCGAAGCCCGAGGTCTCCGCCCGGGCGATGATGTCGCGGACCGCGTCGGAGCTTGTGATGACGGACTGAAGGGCCGTCTTGAGTTGCGCGAGATCACTCGGAGTCCCGACCGCACAGAACATGCCGGCCTCGCTGTCGAAGTCGAGGCGCTTAGCAATGTCCGGACAGGCAAACTGCACGAGACCTTCCCAGAAGTACCCGTTCGGCTCGTGCCGCGTCGGCAGGCAGGCCACCGACGTCCAACGTCAGCGAGTGTTCGCCGTCGAGGTCATGAAGCTGGATGGTCACGGCCGCGATCTTCTCACGCCCAGCTCCCACCCCGGTGATCCCGTCCAGATACGGCATTAGCCCCTACAGACCGCCAGGGCCCGGCAACCTTCGGTTGCCGGGCCCTGGCGCTGATGCTGGTCGCTCCCCATTAATCCCCACTTCGTTGAACGCCAGACGAACTGAGGCGAGCAGCATCCCTGGCCGTTTTCGACCATCCTCATCACCAGGTCACACTGGGCAGGTGCAGGGGGCGGTATAACGGAACCCGCCGCCCTCATCGCCATGGGTTGGCCCCTGCCGCACCGGCACGCGGCGGGGGCCTTGTCCTGTCAGACCGCCCGGACGTACACCTTCGCCCCGGAGTGGAACCGCAGCGTCATCCCGTGGTGCCCCGCCTTGGTCTCCTCCCGCTTCGACCACTCCTCGATCGACGCCAGCTCCTTCGAGCCGGCCGCCGAGAGCAGGTGTGCAAGCCACGCCTCCCCTGATACCCGGTCCGGCTTCGCCGCCAGGTCGACCTCGCCGAGCGGCGCCATCGGCGCCTCGCCTTCGACCGGCACCTCCGGCTGGTCGTACTTGTCGCCCGGCGCGGACTCCGCGATGATCTGCCACCGCAGCGCTGTCCCCGTCGTGAACTGGACCTCGAGGCCGTACGGTTGCCTGCCCTCCCCGGCCTCCTTGAGCGTGAGGACCTTGCTGACGAGCGGGTGTCCGGCCTGGCGGACCGTGTCGATGGCGAACGTCTCGAAACGATCAGGACGCATGGGGGACCTCCTGGGCGTCGCTGGTGGGGCGCCGACCAGTCTACGAACGGGCGACGGACCCAGAGCGCGGCGGCCAGCAGAGAGGGCTTTGCCTGCCGGGGCGGAGCATGCCGAGTTCTCATCTGCCGGGGTGCTGGTCGTGGCCCATGCCGACCGGCAGCCTTTTCGCGACATCGCCGTCCGTGGCGAGGGCGCGTGGAATGCGGGGCGTGAGTCACGCGTCCCTGCCACCCCATAGGGATGTCTGGACGCAGGAGTCCACCGCCGCAGCCAGCTGGGCACTTCAACAGGTTGAGTGGCCGGCTTTTCACCATTGCCCGTGGCGCGGCCCTGTCGCGTGCGCGCCGCTCATCGGTGCGGGCGGAGTCCATCGAGGATCAGAGCGAGCATGTGGGGTGCCCGGTCCTGAGGGCTGGTCGCGGCGCGCCGCAACGCTCCGGTGAGATGGAGGAAGTCTCCTGGGTCGGCATCCGGGCGGATACTGCCATCTCTTTTACCGGCGTCGAGGAGTTCTGTGAGCGCGGCGATGACCGGCCCGTAGCTCTGCTCGCTGATCGCCTGTTGCGCATCCGGGCTGAGGATGTCGCCGAGGCCGTGCTTTGTGCGCATGGCCTCGACGAGGTCGGTCGTCCAGTGACGGAGCGCTTCAAGTGGCGGCATCCGGGCCAGCAGGTCGGGGACGGTGCCGGCGATACGCCTCACCTCGTCCTGATAGACGGCCAGGACCAGTGCCTCGCGTGTGGGGAAGTTGCGGTACAGAGTGCCGGCGCCGACCCCGGCGCGCTGAGCGACCTGGTTCATCGAGGCGCGACCGTCCTCGGCGAGTGCCTCGCGGGCGGCCGCGAGGATGCGAGCCCGGTTCTCGCGGGCGTCTGCACGGACCATGAGACCTCACTTGCTAAGTGGAGAACCTCTCCATTACAGTATCCGGAGAAGCTCTCCACTTACTTTAGGGGGGCGTCATGCAGGACAGCAAGCTCGGCCCGACTTGCGTGGACGTAGCACCGATCGCGATCGGTGCGATGGCCTACGACGAGCCCGACGTCGGGCCTCCGTCCGGCCGATGGGTGAGCGGGACGCGCGACCGCTGATCCGGCACGTGGTGGAGATGGGAATCAACTTCTTCGACACCGGCGCCGCGCCCGCCGACACCCCTTTTTGCCGCACGAATCGAGAGTTGAGGAGAGGCACATGGCACAAGTACTGGTCACCGGAGGAACCGGGTACATCGGAAGCTGGTGCATCCGGGCCCTGCTGGATGCCGGGCACGCCGTCCGCACCACGGTCCGCGACCTGCGGCGTGAACCGGCGCTGCGCTCCTTGCTGCACACGGCCACACTGTCTGGCGACGACCGTCTCATGGTCGTACGCGCCGATCTCGAACAGTCCGACGGCTGGGACGCTGCCGTCACCGGCTGCGAGTTCGTCCTCCACGTCGCCTCGCCGACCCTGCGCCACACCCCGGTCAACGACGACGGCCTGGTGGTCCCGGCGCGCGAGGGCGTTCTGAGGGTGCTGCGCGCCGCCCGCGACGCAGGCGTGCGCCGAGTCGTCCTGACCAGTGCCTTCGGCGCCATCGGGATCGGGCACCCCCCGCGCTCGACCCCGTTCACGGAGGAGGACTGGACCAACGTCGACAGCGACATCCCGCCCTACCAGCGGTCGAAGACACTCGCCGAACGCGCCGCATGGCAGTTCATCCAGGACGAAGGCGGTGGCCTGGAACTGGCAGCGGTTCATCCCGTCGGGGTTCTTGGGCCCCTGCTCGGACTGGACGACCCGCCGTCCCTGCGGCTGGTCCGCAGAATGCTCGAGGGACAAGTTCCTGCGTGCCCTCCCTTCGGGATGGGCTTCGTCGACGTGCGTGACGTCGTGGATCTGCACCTTCGCGCGATGACCGATCCGGCAGCCGCCGGCGAACGCTTCCTGGCGATCGCCGGACACAGCCTGCGCGTCATCGACATCGCACGCATTCTGCATGACCGCCTCGGTGAGCGGGCCGCGAAAGCCCCGACCCGTGAACTGCCCGTCTGGGTTGCGCGCGCACTGGGCATGGTGAACCCGGAACTGCGACTGCTCAGGCATCAGCTCGGCCGGGACCTCGACGCCACAAGCGCCAAGGCGGAGAAGCTTCTCGGGTGGCGAGCGCGGCCCATCGAGGACACCATCGCGGACACCGCTCAGAGTCTTCTCGCCCACGGCATTGGGACGAAGACCGGCTCGTAAACGACCGATACCGACACCGACACCTACGGCGATGGCGGCCCCTTCGCTCGCGCGCTGGTGGCCTGGCGGGCGGTGCAGCCGGCGGCCCTTGTTCGGGGGAGCTGATGGCCGGTCGCGGATGCGGTCGGGGTGCCGGAGGTGTCGCCGACCGGCGCCGGGCGAAGCGGAGTGGATCGCCTCAAGGAGAAGTGAGAAGTGTCGCCCACACTGCGTTGCCTCCGGTGCGCACGGACCGGGTGACGCCCCACTTCTCCGAGATCTGCCGTACGAGCATGAGCCCCCGGCCGTTCTCGTCCTCGGGGCCCGGGGTGCACGCGGGCGGGCTGAGGTGTCCACGGTCGTGGTCGTGCGCCTCGATACGCAGGCGCCGGCCCGCGGCAAGGGTGATGCCGCACAGGATCCGGGTGCTGAGCGTGTGAACGACGGCGTTGGTGGCCAGCTCGGAGAGGATCAGCACGGCATCCGCGCGCGTCTCGCTCGGCACACCCCACAAGGTCAGCCGCTCGCCCATCGCGTGACGGGCGACCTTCACGCTCGCGCGCTCCGCCGGCAGCTCCAACCAGTGGGCCAGGTGCGGGAAGGACGCCGCTAAGGACCGGGGTGAGGGAGTCGTGTGGGGGGCCACGGCGGTCGCCTTCCATGGGAAACGTGCACGATGAGAGTGTCTCGGCAGGCCCGCGCCCCCCGTCGCCAAGGCACGCCAAGTCGGCTAGCACGCACGCGTGTTGCTCCCCACGTTCGCGTTCGCCTGTGTCGCTCAGGAGTAACTATGCCCGCAGGCCCGTTCACGCTGCAACCGAACACCTGATAATTTCAGATCGGCCGTATCGGTCTGGCGTGCTACCCAAGTCGCTGTCAGAATGGGGTCGATGACTGACCTTCAGGAGGTAGTCCGTGAGCGATGCGCGTTCGGGCGCAGCCACCAGTGCACCCACCGTTCTCCGCATGATCCTGGGCAAGCGCCTACAGGATTTGCGGCGTGGCGCGGGGGTCTCCCTGGATGATGCCGCACAGGCCCTGCGCGTAAAGCCGCTGACCATCCGTCGGCTGGAGAAGGCCGAGGTCGGCCTGAGGATTCTTTACGTCGAGAAGCTGCTCGAGACCTACGGGGCGGGGCAGGACGAGATCGCTGAATTCATCGCGATGGCCGAGCGTGCGAACGAGCCGGGATGGTGGCACGCCTATCGCGATGTGCTGCCGTCGTGGTTCACCGCTTACGTGAGTCTGGAGACAGGCGCGCGGACACTGCGCACCTACGAGCCGCACTATGTCACCGGGCTGTTGCAGACACAGGCCTACGCGCGGGCCATCTTGCGGGCGGGGTTTCCCAACGGCACCGAGGAAGACCTGGCCCGCCGTGTCGACCTGCGTCTGCGGCGTCAGAGCCTGCTGGACCGATCCGACGCTCCCACGCTGTGGGTGGTGATGGAGGAAGCCGTCCTGCATCGGGTCGTCGGCGGCCCCGATGTGATGCGGGATCAGATCGACCGGCTGCTGGAGGCCTCGGCGCTGGCGCATGTCAGCCTCGACATCGTTCCGTTCGCCGCCGGCGCCCACGTCGGGGCATGTGCGCCCTTCACATACTTCCGCTTCGAGGAGCCGGAGCTGCCGGACATCGTCTACAGCGAGATCCTCTCCGCCTCCATGTATCTCGATCAGCGCTCCGACGTCGCGGCCCACCTCGAGGCGCACAACCGGATGTCCCTGCTGACCTCCTCCGAGAACAGCAGGGCCCTGTTGAACCGTATGCGCAAGGAGTATTCATGACCATCACAGACGATCGCGTCTACAACGGCATGCCCGCAACGGACCTCGGCGAGAAGGGCTGGGAGTGCCCGTGGAGCGGCCCCAACGGCGGCCAGTGCGTGGAGACCAAGCGACTCGATGACGGCCGAGTGGCGGTGCGGCAGTCGACCGACCCCACCGGTCCGGCATTGATCTACACACCCGAAGAGATCACCGCGTTCATCGCGGGGGTCAAGAACGGCCTCGCCGACCACCTGACGGTCGGCTGAACCACCACGCTCACCACGACAAGGGGACAGGATGAGCAACTCCCACGCTGCGCGGGACCTGGACACCAGCAGGCCGCACTCCGCCCGCATGTACGACTACTACCTGGGCGGGAAGGACCACTTCGAAGTCGACAAGCAGGCGGCCGAGACCGTGGCCACCGTGTACCCGGGCATCTTCACCTGCGCACGGGAGAACCGCGCTTTCATGCACAGGGCGACCCAGGTCCTCGCGGTGGAGCACGGCATCCGCCAATGGCTCGACATCGGCACCGGCATCCCCACCGAACCGAACCTGCACCAGGTCGCTCAGGCCGCCGTTCCCGAGGCCAGGGTGGTGTACGCCGACAACGACCCCCTCGTCCTGAAGTACGCCGAGCGTTTGATGCGCAGCACGCCGCAGGGTCGCACCACGTACATAGAGGCGGACATCAACCGTCCCGAGGACCTCCTGGACGCCCCCGAACTGGCGGCCGTGCTGGATCTGGGCCGACCGGTGGCGCTGTCCATGAATGCCCTCATGCACTTCGTCACCGACGCCCAGGACCCCTACGGAATCGTGGCGCGCCTGCTGGAGGCCTTGCCCTCAGGCAGCGCTTTGGCTCTGAGCCACTGCACGCCCGACTTCGACCCGCCTACCTGGGAGAAGGTCACCGCCATCTACACCAACGCCGGCACCCCCGTGCAGTTCCGCACCCAGAAAGACGTCGCCCGCTTCTTCGACGGGCTCGACCTCCTCGATCCCGGAATCACGGTCGGTCACCGCTGGCGGCCCGCCGCCAACAACGTTGCCCCCCGACAGTTCACGGACGCCGAAGTCAGCCTCTGGGTCGGAGTCGGCATCAAACCATAGTCACACCAGCGGGCACGGTGAGCCGCCCAAGGCGGCCCACCACTTCCTTCCGGTCAAGCGGCCACGTGCAAAGCCTTTCGACGAAGGTGGAACCCCCAGCACTCGGAGAAGCCGCAGGCGCCTCGTACGCAGGCCGACCCGCCAGCACGGGCTGTCCAGGAGATATGCGCACGCAGGCCCGTCCCGGTCACCGGGGCGTGTTCCTGGGAACAGGGCCGCACAAAAGAACAGAAGTGAGTGACAGCGCGGGGCTCGTTCCCCGGGGCGCCGCGTCTGCTGAAGGGGCACGCGCCGTGCGTGTGCCCTGGTATGCCGCGATGGCCAATGCCTTCCCTGGATGCATCCTGGAAGTGGCGGCCCCATCTCCATCCCCATCCGCACCGATCCCGGATGGGGCCGCCCTGGTCGATGCACTAGTGTCTTGCGTCAGTAGTACGTCGTTGGATTTTTGATGAGTATTTCTGGCGGTGTGCAGCAGCGGCCTTACGACGTACGTGCTGTGTACTGGCGGCGCCTCGTCAGCCGGGGTATCCCGCGATCGTTTCGTGGTACGTCTTCCCGTTGCTCATCCTGAAGAGCCTGGCGATTCGCTGCTTCGTCAGAGCGGTTGCGATCAGGTCGCCGATGCGAGGCGACAGCGCCTCGCCGAGCAGCAGCATGTTCGCCATGCGCGGCAGCACGACACGTCGCTTCCCTTTCGCCACTGCGGCCACCACCGCGCGCGCCACAGCGTCCGCCGACAGCGGCGTCATGTGCCGGAACGGGGGCGGCATCTCCGCTTCGTTCGCCTCCCGCAGCAGGTCGGTTGCGGTGAGCGCCGGATAGATCACCGATACGCGGATGCCGCCGTCGGCCACCTCCTGGCGGAGGTTGTCCGAGAAGGCAGAAACGCCGTGCATCACGATTGCGTACGAGCCGAATCGGGCGAACGCCTTGCGTCCCATGACGGACGACATGTTCACGATCGCCCCTGAACCCTGCCGCCGAAGCACCGGAAGCACGCGCTGCGTTACGTTGATCATCCCGAAGAGGCTCGCCCGCATCGTTTGTCGGACGTTGTCTTCGAACGTCTCCGACTCGACGCAGCCCACCTTGCCGATCCCGGCGTTGTTCACCAGCACGTCGATCCGTCCGAACCGGCTCACCGCGGCGTTCACCAGGGCCCTTACCTCGTCGGGGGAGGTCACGTCCGTCGGTACCGACAGTGCTTCTGCCCCCAGAGCGCGAACTTCGCCCTCGACCTGGGCAAGCCGCTCCGCCGAGCGGGCCGCAAGGACCAGCAGCGCCCTTTCCCGGGCGAACGCCAGCGCAACGGCTCTGCCGATCCCCCGAGAAGCACCCGTGATCAGCACAACCCTGCTCGCAAATGAGACACCCATGACAGTCCTCTCTCGTTGTATATGCAACATCGACACGCGGGGCAGCCCTCGCACTACCCCTGTGACCGCTATACGTCCGGCGGGTAGCCCATCTCGCTCGCGATCTCTCGAACCGTCGTCGCGCCCGCCCCCAGAAGCTGGGCAGCGTGTTGCTGGGCCTGCCGCCACTCGGGCATCACGGACTCGATCTTGGTCCGGCCTGCATCCGTCAGCGCGACTTCGCGCATGCCCTTCGCGTCGGACGCCGAGGGCTCGATCCAGCCCTGGTTCACCAACAGGCGCAGATTCCGGCTGACCGTGGACCTCTCCAGCTGGAGCACTTCGCCGAGCCTGGCCGGCGGGCACGGGCCCACCTTCCCGAGGGCGGCCAGCAGGTTGACCTGGGCAATCGTCACCCCGTGACGCTCGAGGGCGCCGTCGTAGAGACTGGTGACCATCCGGCCTATCAACCGGATGCGCACCGCCAGGCAGTCCTGCACAATTTCGTCGACCGAGGTACTCACCTCTTCAATGTTGTATCTACACCAATCTCATGTCAAGCGCTCCACCGGGCTCTGTCCTGCCGGCCGTAAGCGTCCCGGCGATCTCCGTCTCGCTTCCCGCGGCGACCGGGACCGCCCACAGGGCGACCCGCGACCTCGAAGTCGTCGGTGCCGCCAGTCATGGTGTTCGGCGCAACGTCGTGGAGGACCGGGTGTTCGTACGACGTCTGCATCAGTCCAGGGAAGCGCGGCCTGGAAGTCCTGGCTGTCCGTGCGGTGCGCACAGAAGATGAGCGGGCTGCTGTGCGCGATGTGCTGCCCGCCACGGGCGCCGGCTCGGTGCCTGCGCTGATGCCGGACGCGATCCCGCTGCCGCCGCAGTGGCAGTCCAAGCGACGGTGGCCATGCACCGGTCGCCGTCCATGAAATCCAGTCGATGGAGTTGATGATCCACAGCGAGAGTGAGTACACAGCCTCCCGCGCCGGCCAACCCCAGCAGGCCCTGCTGGAAGAACGCCGGCTGGAGGACCGAGCACTGGCGCAGCAGTCTGCAGGAGGCGGTCGGGCTGCTGGAGCACGAGGTTGCGGTGCTGCGCGGGCAGATGGAGGGTCTCTACGCGGAAGCACCGGCAGGCGCCCCTGCTCTGGCGGAAGGCGCCTGGGGCATCACGCAGGCGCAGGCCGGCGAAGGTGCTCAAGGCGACGTGCTGGCGCGACTCCCAAGACGATCACCCGTATCGTCTCCCACCTTGACGCGGATCAACGTGCCGTGAATCAGCCGGAGTTCACCGCAGTGGTCGGGACAGGGCCGCGGGCCTGCAGGCGGGGGTGCATCCGGTCCCGGGTCAGAGTTTCTGCGGTGCCATAGGCGGGTGCTGACGGTGTCCGTGGGCTGGGCGCGTGTGTGCCAGGTCTCGGCGTGGCGAAGGTGAGGACACCACCGTGTTCGGGGGCTGGCTGGCCCCCGCGTGGGCCAGAGCGGCGCGGGCCGGCGTCGCGGAGCATGACACGGTCCGAGCGCAATCGGCCGACCAGCTCGATGGGCAGGTCCGACAGGACGTGGGCGAGGTGGGTGACGTCGTGGCCGGAGTCCACGACGATGAGCATGTCCGGGTCGCCAGGCTTGCGTCGGCCGGGCTGCCGGAGCCGCGTGGCGACGTCGCGCAGTTGGACGGCGGTCACCGCGGTGGCGTCGTTGGCCGGTCCAAGCCCGACGGCGTCCAGAACGGCGGTCCATGACGTCCGTCTTCCGGTACTTCGGCGGCGGGGGCGACGCCGAAGACCGAGCCGGCGATGCTGCTGGAGCGGTACGACCGCCTCGGGGTGCGGATTCGGTCTTTGCCCGCGATTCCAGGGTGGCTTGTACCGGCGGCGCCCCTGCCGAAAGTCCGGGCGGCGGCCCGCGCCCACGGAAGTCGCACCGCCTGCTCGGACTCGTCCTGGCATGATCCGGCGTCCGGCCGACACGGTGAACGGCAGGGCGGCGAAGAGAGCCGACGCATACAAGGGGCCCGACCGCGGCGCAGTCGGGCCCCTTGCTGGGCACGTACCGCCGCCCCCGCCGCGCACATGGGCGGCAGGGTGGGTCGACGGCTAAGTGCGGTCCTCAAGGGCCGCTCAGATGGACGGGTACGGCGTACGGCAGTTGCCTGCGAGCAGGACCGATATCACTTCCTGATCGCGACCGCACCCGGTCTTTCAGTAGTTCGACGTCCGCCCGGTAGCATAGAAGGCGCCACCGTCCTCGATGCCGTATGCGTACGAGGTCACGTTCGCGTCATTGACCATCGCCGTGTAGCACGTGCCGCTGCTGCTGGTCACGTGGCACGTGTAGGTGCGGCCATCGCTGTTCCGGATGATCTGGGCGATACCGCCGACATTGTCGCCGGGGGCCGCGATTGTGCCGTGCTCGATACGGGCCCAGGTAGTACGGCATGACGGGCTGTAGTACAGGTCGATGATGGCGCCGGAATTGTATGAGCCCGCATAGAGATAGGTGGATGCGACGATTCGCCGGTCGTTCCAGCAACTGGTGCTGCTGGCTGTCTGACCGTCGTAGGTGGCGGCGTGAGCTGCTGTACTCATCACGATGGGCGCCGCGCCGGCGACCACCGCCAAGGCCGCGGCAATGCGGGCCGAACGCCAGATACGCGCAACCGTGCTCTTCATCTGACCTCCTGGTCGAGGAATGGAGACTGCCGTTGTTGCCGGACGGCACAGTACACACGCCCCGTGTGCCTTGAAAGGCTTTGGCGTTAAGTGGAATTGGGCATTTTTCAGCCACGTGGCGGAATGTGAGGAAACCATGTCACTCCGGAATTGGATAAACCTTTGCCTCGGAAGTGGATTGTGAGCCGCGGGCCATAGTGGAATCGAGTAATGGCTCCGCACGAACCGCCCGCAACAGCCTCAACCAGGACTGAACACCCTCCCGGATGCACCGGTCATCAATTGTTGTTGCCGGAGGACTCCCGCCGGGGGTGCCCTCGCAAACGGGCGCACAGTCCAAGGAAGAGACGATGAGCAACCAGGCACAACTCGCTGACACGGTCCGCAACTTCGTCCGCACGCTGCTCCGGCTCGCCGACGAGACGACCCGTCTTGAGCTGCTCACCAAGGGCGAGGCGCCCGCACACCGGATCGTGGAGGGGTGGGGCAGGAAGACCAAGACCCGTGGTCGATCGCCGACGGGCGTACCGGCGAGATCCCCACATCCAGCACCGACGGCCTGGGCGGCTACACCGCCGCGTCGTCACCTGCGAGGTGGGGCGCCGGGCTCGGGGTCGCGGGTCGGCGCCCGCCGCAGCAGGCGGCCACAGCTGCCACCGTGGAGTTCAGGAAGATCGTGAAGCAGGAGGGCGCCGCTCAGGGGAGAAGAGCAGAGCTCGCTCGTCCTTGCCGCGCCCGGCACACCCACTCCTACGCGTCGCACTGGGCCCGCTGGGTCACCAGCCCGGGAAGGCCGTGGCCTTCCGCGTCATCGCGGCCCTGCCCGGCCCTCGCCGGCCCCCGCCCCGCGGTGACTGGCCAGCTGGACGCGGCCCCAGCGTGCGCAGCCCCGCGTGGACCGCGCACGCTGCCAACGCCCCCGGCGACGGCAGCGTGAGCCCAAGAAAGATGTCCTCCGGGCTGGGCAGGGCCGCGCAAGTGCCGGCCCCGAGCGCACAGCTCCCGAACATCTTCATCAGCAGGAACCAGCCGAGCAGCGCCAGCGCCCCCGACCCGTAGGCCGCGAGCAGACCCCGGACGACAGGCAACGGGGCGTAGTCCCGGGTCGCCCACAGAGCCGCCGCGATCTGGGCGGCGCAGATCACCAGGATCATGCCCCAGAAGGAGAAGACCCCGAGCAGCGCCATGAGGACGCCCATACCGGCCGCGGCAAGGCCGACGGGAACGCCCAGCCGGACCAGGGGGCCGGCCGTCGGCTGCAGAGGTCCGAAGCCGGTGGCCGGTCGCCCCCGTGCCGCACGCCCCGCGACGTACTGTCCGGCGATCGGGATCAGCACCGCTGCCACCGTCAGGGGCGTCAGGGCGGACGCTGCGACGCCGACGGACAAGGTGACGAAGTCCGAGACGAAGACCAGCGCCCCGGGGGTGTCCGGGAACAGGAATGACGCCGCATACAGCGTCAGGGGCGGCAGCTGCATCAGATAGTCGAACGCGGGGGCCAGGCCCGCGGCCGACGCACCCAGTACCGCGGCGGCCATCAGCCGTGGACGGCGCCAGCGGTCCGGCAAAGCGGTCCAGGAACGGGCCACCGCCGCCAGCCACCCCGCTGTGGCCAGCCCGGACAGACCCACCAGCGCCGCGTACGGGATGATCAGCGTCACCCCCCTTCCGCCGAGCATGGCCGCGCTGGAGGCCCCGGTCGGCGACAGCAGGTGTAAGACTCCCGCACCCAGCGCGAGGCCGAGGCCCGCGTTCCTGATCCGCGCCGGATCGACCGTTCCGGCGGCCCCGGCCGACCCCCGCCACAGCGCGGTGCCCGTCGCCCCGACCAGGAGCGCGGACGCCAGCGCGGTGGCCAGCGCCTCGGTGCCCGTACCGGTCTGGCTGCCGCCCCCAATGGGCCCCAGCTCCAAGAAGTCGTAGAGGAACGCCGCCGTGGCCCCCACCGCGCAGAAGTCCCAGAAGCCAGCCCGGTCCAAAAGACGTTCATCCCTCAGCGCCCCCTCGCGCTGCGCCGCCGTCGGATGGACCCGCAGCAGCGCGGAGCGCCAACTGGAACGCGGCGCGGACGGCAGGCCGTAGCTGCGGAACAACCGCAGCAGTGAGTCCGCGGATCCCTCCCAGCTCCGCACCCGCGCGTCCGCGTGCAACTCCCGGCTGCGCAGCACCGAGTTCTTGAGGAAGGCGGCCAGTACCGCCAGCAGGCCGATGCGGACGGCGTGGGTGAGGTTGGCAGCAGCTAGCTCTGGACCGGCGACTAGGCTGCCCGGTACGGCGAGGACGGCTAGGCTGCCCGGCACGGCGAGAACGGCGAAGGACAACAGGGGCGGTCCGCTCATCCGCCACACGATGAGGGTGAGGAAGGCCACGTCGAGGTCCCGGTTGCGGATGTGGGCGAGTTCGTGCAGCACCACCGACCGGAACGCGTCCCGGTCTCGCGCGAACAGCGCCATCAGCCCGCCGCTCAGCACCACTTGCCGCCGCCTCGCGCGTCCGAACGCGAGGGCGTCGATGCTGGGTTCGAGGGGTTCGGCCAGAAACGTGACCCGGGGGTACAGCCCTGTCGTCCTCGTGAGCTCCTCCAGATACGCCGACAGCTCCGGCACACCGGTCAGCTCCCGGTAGCCGCGCCGGCGGCTCCGCCACGCCGGCAGGCAGACGTAGACACATCCGACGCTCAGCAGCAGGAGAGCGGTCGCTGTGGCGGTGACCGCCCACGCCGTGCCCGCCCGCGGATCGTGGCAGTCGAAGACGAAGGCCGAGGCGCCACTGCCCGGATGCGCGCTGCGCGCGCGGGCCGCGTCCTGTGTCGCGCGGGTCGCGCATTGGTAGTAGGCCAGCATCTGCCGCGGCTCGACCGAGGTGAGGACCGTCGATGACACGCTGTTGACCAGGGTCGCCGACGCCGTCGTCACAGCCGTGATCAGCAGCACGAAACGCGCGGTGGTGCCCGAGGGGAGGCCGAACGGGTCGCGCTCCCGCCCTGCCCGGCCGGCGGGGACCCCCGCGGTCACGGCGTGGATCCCTCCGGGCTCCCGGGCGGCCCGGCCGGCCCGGCGGGGATGGTGGCCAGCTCCGCCACGATGGCGTCGGCGATCGCCCGGGCTTGCTCCTGCGGCACCTGCAGCCGCAGGGCCGTCTGCCTGGCGATCCGTCGCACTTCGGTCAACTGCGCGGCGGACGGCGGCTCGGCCGTCACTGTGGGTCGCGTGGCCGCAGCCCGCCGCCGTCCCAACCTGAACCACACCCGCCGCCCCACGGACTCCGCGGCCCGCTCGGAGGCCTGCTGGGCCAGGTGGTCAAGCACGTGGACCGATGCCGTGAGCGCCGTGGCGCTGAGCAGCGTCGCAACCGTCTCCAGCCCGAGTCCCAGCGGCTCATCGCGGCCCGGGGCGACAAACCACGACGACGGGGGAGCGCGGTGGAAGGCCTCCGCCGTCATGGCGAACTGCGGCAGCTCCTCCGGCGCGACGGCCTCCACCGCGCGCCGCGCGAGCCGGGTCGCCAGGGTCTGGTCGTACCCGCGCATGTCGTCCGTGCCCCTGCCCTCGACGGTCCGTCCAAGGAACTCTGCCACCCCGGCGGGCCCCCGCGCTCGTGGTTCCGAGTTGTCGGCGCGTCTGCCGGTGAAAATAGACCAGCAGCGGCCCCATTTTTCGGCTGGGGGCCGCTTCGTTCGTGAACGGAGCGGGCCACGCCGGCACACCAGCTCCCGGTCTCGTTTCTGCTGCCGGATGAGCGCCTGAGACAAGTCGGATGCCTCGTTTTGACGACCAGGCTGCGTCGACCGACTGGTGGCCGGTGACCCGCCGGGCCCTGCGCGGCGGGCTGGAGCCTTGGCTCGCGCGGTGAGGCGCACCGGGGTGGATCTGGTGTATCGCCCGCCCGGTTCGGAGCAGGCGTTGTGGGCGCTGGGCGGTGACGTGACGCCCCTGAGCGTTGAGGGTCAGTTGCGGCCGCGAAGACTCACCGATCCCGACGCATCTGCCGTCCGGGTGGTGAGCGCAACTCACCGCCTGTACCACACCCGTGTCCCGCTCCCCGGAAGCCACCGCCCTCGAGGAAGCCGCCCCGGCACTCACTGAGTCCAGTCGGGACAGCCCGCCCGCCGCTGCGCCGGATCCATTGCCTTCCCAGCGCATCCGGTTCGGTGGTCTGCTTGACGGACTCAACGGCGGTCTCGGTCATCTGGCGCCTTGATCATCGGATCCGCCGTTAGTTTTACAGTCCCGTTCCCGGCCGAGGAAGCAGGACAGGAGTCGCCTGAAGTCGTGCGGGTGCTCGAGCGCCGGCACGTGCCCGCATCGGCCGAGCACGTGCAGACGGACATCGGCCAGGTGTTCGAGCAGGGGCAGGGCTGCCGTTCCGAGCGGGGTGACTCGGTCCTCGGCGCCGTGGACGAGCAGCACGGGCGCGCGGATTCCTGCCAGCGTTTGCGCCGAGAGGGTGAGCTCGTCGGCCCAACGTGCCCTAGGCGGAGGAAACAACGACGCGAACGCGGCCGCCCCCACTCGCATCGCAGCTGCACGGGCAGCGACGGCCGACTCGGTCACGAGCGCTTGGTCGAGGACGAGGCGACTCAACATGTCTCGTGCCCCGAGCGGGCCGGCGGGGGCGGCCCAGACCGCATCGAGCTCGGCGGACAGCGGCGCCCCGGGGGCGCCCATCGTCGAGACCGCCACGACACGGGTGACCTGCTGGGGACGCGCGGCCGCCAACGCCAGTGCCACGGCACCGCCCATGGAGTGGCCCACCACGGCGTAGTGCTCGATCCCGAGAGCATCCATCAGGCCCGCGGCCTGCTCCGTCCACAGCCGGAGCCCACCCCTGGTGCCCGCCGGGATTGGTGTACGGCCGAACCCCGCCTGGTCAGGAGCCACCAGGCGCCAGGACGTGCCCAGCGCCTGTGCCGTCGTTGCCCAGGCGCCCGATCCGGTCGTACCGGGTCCGGAGCCGTGCAGCATCAGCACCGCGGGCCCGGTGCCGCTCTCCATGACGTGGACGGGCGAGCCGTCGACTGTGATGGTCCGAAGTGCCGTCACTGGGGCAGGCCAGGTGTGGTCATGCCGGTGCGGAGTTGATGGATTTGGAGAAGAGTTCCATCATCGCCCTGCCGAATTGCGGCATGTCGGGCCATCCCCGGCAGGAGACGAGGTTGCCGTCCACGACGTCGGGAGCGTCGATGACCGTGGCGCCCGCGTTCTCCATGTCGCCGGTGATGGGGGGGAAGCACGCTGTCTTCCGGCCCTTCAGCAGCCCGTACACGGCCGGCACCTGCGCGCCGTGGCACACCAGCGCGATCGGGAGGTTGCGCGCGAAGAAGTGCTCGGTGATGCGCCTGACGTCGGCGTCGACCCGGATCCACTCGGGGGCACGCCCCCCAGGGATGATGAGGGCGTCATAGCGTTCGACGTCGACCTCGGCCCAGGGCACGTCGACCGGGAGCTTGCGGCCGTTCTTCTCCACGTAGGCGTCGGAGTTGGGGTCGAACTCGTGGATGACCAGCTGAACGTCGCGCATCGTCCGTGACGAGACGTCAACGTCCCAGCCGCCCTCCTGCACGCGATAGTAGGGATACATGGTGTCGAGCTCCTCGGCGGCGTCGCCGGTCAGGAGCAGCGCTCTGGGCACCTGCTTCTCCTCGTATCTGAGGCGGATGAGGCAGATCCGATCCGATCCGATTGTGTGAGCATTCCTCGGCCCAGTCCGCCCGTCAAGCCTTTACACCATTCCGTCCGAGCCCTTGGCCGCGTCGAGCAATCGCCGGAACCGCTCGCCGGACAGCAGGATGTGCCGACGCATGGCGTAGGCGGCGGCGTCGGGGTCACGCGCGGCGATCGCGGCCACAACTTCTTCGTGCTCGGCCATGGGGTCGCAGACCGGCCACCTGCTGCAAGGATGCGCGTTCGGCGGATCTGCGCGCCGCTGCCGGCTCGAGGAGCAGGCGGAGCTCAAGCATGTCCTCGAATCGCTGGCGGGTGATTTGGGGGGAATGTGATAGCCGGCATGAGGCACGCGCACGACCAGGCCCTCGGCCTCCATCCGGTTCAGAGCGTCTCGGATCGGCGTCTGCGAGACCCCCGGCTCCCGCGCCAGGACGTCGATCGTGACGCGGGAGCCAGGTTCGATCCGTAGCGACATCAGCTGTCCGAGCAGCGTGACGTACACCTCGTCGGCAAGCCGGCCACGACTTTCCCGGCGGCGTTCCGCCCGTCATGGCCCCACGGCTCCTCGCGACCATCGCTTCGTCGTCCATCGTGACGTGAGGATCTTTCTTGCGTCTTTGCGAACCTGTTGACATCGGTCGCACCGCTGCTGCATGGTGACGTCCATTCGGATCGTATAGGAAAGGTGACGGATGCCGGCCATCCTTCACCCATCGCGGAACCGCCCGCCAGCGCCCTACTTCGACCGCCTAAGACCGACCGGCAAATGGATCACTTGAGGCGTCGGGTCGTGGGTCGGCCGTTCCAGCGGTAGCGGCTGGTCGATCGGCGGATGCGCATGCGGGGCGTGACCAGAGTCGCGGCGAGGTAGAGGCAGAAGTCCACGGCGCTGCCGTCCTTCTCGGTGCGGCGCCGCAGCCCCGGTCGACCGGAGAGCGTCCGGCTTTCTCGTCGCCCGAGGGCGCTTTCGTGATGCAGCCGTCCACGGCGCCCGCTCCAGCGTCAGCGCGGCGGGGGCGGCGATTCGCCGCCCCCGCCGCGTGAACGGGTCAGCGGTTGAGGTTCTGCATCCACTCCCGAAGCTCGCGCGCCTGCCGCGCGAGCTCGGAACGCGCCGCAGCGTCGCCGGAGGCCTGGTCGTTGGCCAGGGCGACGATCGAGTTCAGCGCCGGGATGGCGGTGGTGTACTTGGTCGCCAGGTAGCTGTCCCGCGCGATGTCCAGGGCGGCACCGGCGGCGTCCGCGGCGTCCGCGGTCAGCAGCCCGTTGGCTCGGTCAGCCTTGATCAGCAGGCTGGTCTCGCGGTAGGAGGAGCAGTTGGCGTCCGTGCGGTCGGCGGTCGTCTCGATCCCGCCGAGGATGATCTGCATGAACGCGTCGTCGTAGTACTGCGTCCGGAAGTGGCCGAGGATGTTCGAGAACGCCTTGCCACCGTCCCAGTTCTGGCACCACGCGATCGGGTGGTCGCCGTTCATCAGCTGCAGCGGGTTGGTGGCCGCGTTGCCGCTGTTGAGGCTGCGCTGGTAGCTGTCCTCGTTGAGGCTCAGCAGCGTGTGCACGTCGGCCCGCATGTTGCGGTCGAAGTTGTAGAGTTCGTCGACGGTCATCCACCGGGCAGGGAGATGCGCGGTCGCCGGGTGCGTCTTGTCCTCGGTCACCACCTCGGCGTGGATGCAGCTGCCGCACTGGCCGAACCCGTTCTGGCCGTTCGGATGGCTGGTGAAGAACCCACCGGCGAGGTTGCCGTACCACGGCCAGGTGCCGACCTCGAACGAGTCGGCGGCGCCGTGGATGCCGACATAGCCGCCGCCCTGCTTCATGTAGGCCTCGAAGTTCGGCTGCTCGGTGGTCGCATTGAGCGGGCCCGGGTGCCCGACGTTGGACTCGAAGACGATCGTGTCGTACTGCTTGAGCGTGTCGAGGCTCAGGAACGGGCTCGTGGGCAGCGTGACCGTCGGGAGTTGCGGGTCGTAGACGTCGACGTTGAAGTTGTGCGCGATGCCGAGCTTCTGGATCGCGGCCACGGTGTGCGGGATGTGGTCGTGCCGGAAGCCCGTCGTCTTGGAAAAGATGAGGACGTTGTAGTCGGCGTCCGGCTTGTGCGGGAGCGGGGCGAGCACCGGGTCCGGGATGAACTTCGGGCCCTGCGCGGGCTCGGACGTGAGGCCTGTCGCGGGCTCCGGCGGGAGCCGGTCGTTGAGCTGGTCGATCAGGTAGCGAGCATCGCCCACGAGTGTGCTGCGGGCCGAGCCGGGCGGGATCCGGCCGGCGATCGTGACGAACCCGTTCAGGAGCTGGGTCGCGCGATTGGCCGAACCGGCGTCGGCGAGCGCCTTCGCCTGGTCGACCTTGGCTTGGAGCGCCTCGCCGACATCCGCCGGGACGCTGCCGGCCGTCACGAAGCGGTTGATCAGCGTGCCGACGTCCGTGAACGAGGTCGTCACGATGAATGTCTGCGTGTACTTCGCGCTGCTGGAAGCAGCGTCGGAGAGATGCACCGCGAGCGTGTGCACGCCGAGCGAGAGGTCGGAGGTCTGCACCGGCAACGGCGGGACCAGCTTGCCGTCGAGGTACATGTTCAGCACAGCCACTGCGCCCGAGCCGGGGGTGGGGTCCGTGCGCGTCGGGATGAGCGTGGCGACGTGACCGACGTGGCCGTCGGTGATCGCCGGGTACGATGCGGCCGGCGCGCGCGTGTCGATCCGGACCGAGATCGAGCGGAACGCCGCGATGTTTCCGGACGTGTCGACCGCGCGGTACCGGACGCTGGTGTTGCCCTCCTGCGTGATCACCGCCGACGCCGTGGCCGACGTCGGCGCCCCCTCGACGGGCACGTCGATGTATGCGGCGCCGCCGTTGAGCGAGTACTGGAACTTGGCGATGCCGACGTCGTCGGTCCCCGACACGTTCAGCGTCACCGGGCCGGTGTACCAGTTGTTCTGGCCGGTCGGCGCAGAGGGCGACAGCGTCGCGACGTTGATCGTCGGCGGTGTCGTTTCCTGTGCCCACGACGGTGTCGTGGGGATGAGTGCGGCCGCTGTCAGGAAGGCGGCCGCTGCCGATGTGCGAAATCTTCTCCGCATGAGTGTCTTCTCTCCTGCCGCTGTACAGGCGGGTGGGCTGGGTGCGGATGCCCGTGCCGACGAACCCGGGTTCGTCGGCACGGGCGGGTTCGCTAGGTGCCGACGCCCGAACCGACGAACTCGGCCCAGTTGAGGTTGAACAGGTTGCCGCCCGTGGCGCCACCCGTGACCGGGCGGAACACCAGGAACAGCTCATGCGTCCCGGACATCGAGACCGGGAACGTCTGGGTCGTCCAGGTTCCCGTCCCGCCGGTGGACATGAGGTTGGCCGTGGTCAGGATCGGCCCGGTGACCGAGTCCTGACGGACCTCGATTGCCGCCAGCGGCGACCCGGCCGTGCGGCCGTTCGCCGCGTCCGCGGCGCGGAACGTGATCGAATCGATGTTGGTCAGGTTGAATGGGCCGTTGAGCTGGAGCCAGTCGCCCGAGCCAAGGCTGCCGCGGTGCACGCCGGCGCCGGCGGCGCCGTCGGTGTTGGTCGCCGTGTTGGTGCCGGACTGGTTGACGACGAACTCCACCTCCTGGTGCTTCTGGCGTATCTGGTGCTGGCCGGTCGTGGTCAGCTGCGGGACGCCGCCCGGACCGCCGTGGTCGGTGTAGCGCGCCTGGACCACGCCGGAGACGTTGCCGCCGTGTGAGACGTCGTCGGCGTCGGTGTGGAGCACGCCCGAGCAGCCGTTGACGGACTCCTCGGCGTGGCCGTGCGCGTCGTGGCCGAGCACGAACGTCACCTGCACCTCGGAGCAATCCACCGTCCCGTCCTCGGGGTCGGTGACCGTGACCGAGAACGGGATGTCCTCGCCGAACGCGAACGTCCCGCCCTCCACCGGCGTATCGACGGCCACCGTCGGGCTCGTGTTGCCCACGGTGATCACGGTGCTGGTCGAGGTCTGCTTGCCGGACGAGTCGAGCACGGTCAGCACGGCCGTGTAGCGGCCGGACTGCGTGTAGGTGTGTGCCGGGTTCGGGTCGGTCTCGATCGCCGAGCCGTCACCGAAGTTCCACTCGTAGCGGATCGAGTCGCCGGGATCCTCATCCAGCGAGCCGGCACTGGAGAATTTCACGGTCAGCGGCGTTGAGCCGTCGGTGCGGTCCGTGGTGAGCACGGCCTTCGGCGCGCGCTTGCCCTTGACGTACTCCCACTTGTACATGCCCGCGTCGGGACTGATGACGTTGAACCCGTTGCCGTAGGTCAGCAGGTAGAACGCGCCGTCAGAACCGAACTGCAAGTCCATCGGGTTGTCGCACTCGAACCGGAACGTGCCTGCCCCGGCGCTCGCACGGCTGCCGCAATCCAGGAAGTTGTTGATCTTCTGGACGCTGTTGGTCCGCTTGTCGAGCTTGACCTCGCGCAGCGTGTCCTGCGTCCACTCGCTGATGATCACCGAGTCGTCGTAGTACGGCGGGAACTTGTGAGGGTTCGGGTTCTTCGGGTCGTAGTGGTACTTCGTGACCCCGTGCGGACCGACGCCGCCGGTGTAGAGCTCGGGGAACAGCCGCGGGCATTCGCTCGTCGAGCCGGGAGCGATCGGGCCCGGGGTCGGCGCGTAGTAGGCCTCGCACGGGGTGCCGAGCGGCGCGCTCGTGTTGTTGTCGCGGTAGGAGTACCAGATGTCCGGGTCGGTGACCGGCGGGACGTCCCTCAGGCCCGGCTCGACCGTCGGACCGCCCTCGATGTTCCACAGCGAGTCGTTGCGCTGCGTCGGCCCGTTGCAGTCGAACTTCTGAGGCGGGTCGTTCAGCGGCGTGCCCGGTGTGGTGGTGCCGGGTGCGAACTCGTGGAAGTTCCACTGGTAGTGCGCGAGGTCGCGCTTGTAGCACGTCGGCCAGCCGTAGTTGGACGGCTTGCGCACGATCTCGTAGCGCCCGGTGCCCGCCGGGCCGTGCGAGCGCTGCGGGGTCTGGGCGTCGGGCGAGTAGTCGCCGATGTAGGCCACGTCGTTCTCATCGACCTGGATCCGGAACGGGTTGCGGAACCCCATCGCGTAGACTTCCGGCCGCGTTTTGTCCCGGGGCTTGCCCGCGACCAGCGGGAACAGGTTGCCCGGCGGGATCGAGTAGGCGCCCACGCCCGCGCCGGGGCCGTGGCCGGGGCCGAAGGCGGCCTTGTTGGCGTCGGCGGCGGAGATGCTGCCGTCCTTGACCTTGATCCGCAGCACCTTGCCGCGCAGGTCGTTGGTGTTCAGTGCGGTGCGGCGCGAGTCACCGGTGAGCCGCTGATACCAGCCGCCCTCCTGCGCCGTGCTGGTGGCGATCGCCGGCGTGGCGGTGCCGGTCAGGCCGGAGCCGTCGGCGGTGATCTGCGACTGATCGGACTGCTGCTTGCCGCGGCGGAAGAACACGTTGACGCTCGACGTGTTGACCGGGCCGCCGCTGGTCTGGATCTCGTCCGCCTCGATGTTCGAGAGCGCCTCGAGCGCCGCGTCGATCGCATTGCGATCCGCGTTCCACGCGATCGGCTCCGTCGTCTGACCCTCGAAGGTCAGCGTGAACGTGCCGCCCGTCGCGTTGGTGACGCGCACGGTCTGCTGCTCGTCGGTCTTCTGCGAGTTGTACGGCCCGTAGCCGCCGGCGTTGATGCCGCCCGCGGGCGTGTCATCGCCGGTGACCATCCAGAGGTTGCCGTGCTTGTCGAAGTCGATGTCGCCCCCGACGTGGCAGCATTCCTGGCGGTTGACCGGCACGCGCATGATCTGCTGCTCGGAGCCCATGTCGAGGTGCGCCGGCGTGCCGTCGGCGGCGTCGACGAACTTGAAGCGGCTGAGCTGGAAATAGCCCACGTACGGATCCCACGCGGTCTTGGACGCCGCCACGTTCGGCGGGGTGGTGTTCGGCGTGGTCTGGGTGACGACTGATCCGTCGCTCAGCTTGACGTCGGTGACCTCCTTCGGCGAGTAGTAGAGGTAGACCCACTTGTTGGTCGCGAAGTTGGCGTCGACCGCCGGGCCGTAGAGCCCGTCCTCGCCCGCGGAGTAGATCTGCTGCGTCATCGGCAGGCTCGGATCGGCGAAGTTGGCGACGACCGTGGTGACACCCGTGGTCGAGTCGTGCATGCGCAGCGAGCCGAGGCGGTCCGTCTGCAGAACGCGGCCGTCCGGCAGCTGGTCGAAACCGATCGGCTCCTGCAGGTTCGGCGGCGAGCCGATCTTCGTCTGCTGGTAGTTGGCCAGCACGGTGGCGCCGCAATCGCTGTAGGCCGGGTCGGCCTGGCCCGCGGCCCAGCCGATCGCGCCCTTGAGGTGCTTGGTGAGGCCGGGGTCGAAGCTCGCGGCCGTGTTGCCAAGGCCGGTGTAGAACGAGCGGCCGCCCTGGTAGTCCTTGCACCACGAGACCGGGTGATCGGCGCCCATCGTGCCCCCGGCGATCCCGTCGAGGTCGGCGCCCTGTGGCTGCGGCCCGAACGGGTCCTCGACGACGGTGTCGAGGACGTGTGACACACCGCGGACGTTCTTCTTGAAGTTGTACCAATTATCGGTCCGCGACCAGATCTGCGGCAGATCCTTGCTCGCGTCGTGGACGCGGTCGGCGACCTTCACGTCACCCGATTGCACGTCGGTCCTGCCGGACGCACGCGTCCCCAGGATATCGGTCAGGAACGACCAGGACTCGTCGGTCTCGACCGCCGAGCCGACGCCGACGAAGCCGCCGCCGTCGCGGAAGTAGCTCTCGAAGGTCGCGCGTTGAGCGTCCGTGAGCGGGCTCGCGAGACCCGTGTCCAGGAACACGACCGCGCGGTACTGCGCCAGCTTCTTCTCCGTGAACTGGTCGCCCACGTCAGCGGGCTTGGGCGCCACGGCCGTGAAATGACCGGTTCTGGCCGCATCCCGGATCGCGGCCAGGCCGGCCGACGACACCGCGTCCTGGGTGCTGCGCACCACGAGCACCTTGAAGCGGGCGTCCGGTGGTGCGGGCTTGGCGGGAGGCGCGGGCTGCTGCGGCGGCGCCGGCGCAGCGACGGAAGCGGGCTCAGCCGCCGTGGGGGCCGCGGCGCTCACCGGCGTCGCGACGAGCGTGAGGAACGGGGCGATGAGGGCTAAGGCCATCGTGGTCGCGGTGCGACGTCTCGGGCGTCGTCCGCTTTCTGGCAGGGCTGCGTCGAGCAGCCTGGCCCACGGGCGATGACGTGGTGACATGAAAACCCTTCCTACCTGGGGATGTCAGGCACGGCGCGCGCCGTCGCGCTCATTGCCACTGGGTGGTAGCTGATATTGCGGTTGCTGGAGAGTGTGATCTCCAGGTCTGTGGGGCCGTCAGTAAGGTGTCGGCCTGGGTAAATCCGTGATCGCGATCGGGTCGTCGATGATGTCGTTGATCACGATGCTCGCCGTGCCGCGGGAGGCGGCGCCGAAGCTGAGCGTGGAGGCGGCGCCGAAGCTGAGCGTGGAGGCGACGAATCGGCACTGAGCGGCTGGAGCTGCCACCACGAGCCGTCGCAGCTGATCTTGTGCGTAGCGCAGCAGTCACTGGGCCGGCGAGGCGAAATCGCCTCCGATGACGATCACTCGCGGGTAGAACAGGTTGGCCACGATCGAGCCACCAGATGGCCGACATTGCCAGAGGCCTGACCTCTGACGACCGGGGCATGACAATGGCGGCGGCACAGGTCGGCAAGTGGCTCGGGCCTCATCAGGGCAGGCCAGGTGGGGTCATGCCGATGCGGAGTTGATGGATTTCGAGAAGAGTTCCATCATCGCCCTGCCGAATTGCGGCATGTCGGGCCATCCCCGGCAGGAGACGAGGTTGCCGTCCACGACGTCGGGAGCGTCGATGACGGTGGCGCCCGCGTTCTCCATGTCGCCGGTGATGGGGGGGAAGCACGCTGTCTTCCGGCCCTTGAGCAGCCCGTACACGGCCGGCACCTGCGCGCCGTGGCACACCAGCGCGATCGGGAGGTTGCGCGCGAAGAAGTGCTCGGTGATGCGCCTGACGTCGGCGTCGACCCGGATCCACTCGGGGGCACGTCCCCCAGGGATGATGAGGGCGTCATAGCGTTCGACGTCGACCTCGGTCCAGGGCACGTCGACCGGCAGCTTGCGGCCGTTCTTCTCCACGTAGGCGTCGGAGTTGGGGTCGAACTCGTGGATGACCAGCTGAACGTCGCGCATCGTCCGTGACGAGACGTCAACGTCCCAGCCGCCCTCCTGAACGCGATAGTAGGGATACATGGTGTCGAGCTCCTCGGCGGCGTCGCCGGTCAGGAGCAGCGCTCTGGGCACCTGCTTCTCCTCGCATCTGAGGCGGATGAGGCAGATCCGATCCGATCCGATCCGATTGTGCGAGCATTCCTCGGCCCAGTCCGCCCGTCAAGCCTTTACACCATTCCGTCCGAGCCCTTGGCCGCGTCGAGCAAACGCCGGAACCGCTCGCCGGACAGCAGGATGTGCCGACGCATGGCGTAGGCGGCGGCATCGGGGTCACGCGCGGCGATCGCGGCCACAACTTCTTCGTGCTCGGCCATGGCCAAGTGAGTGACCTGGGTGTCGTGGAGAAGCCGGAACAGGTGCACGTGCGTGTGCAGGCGAGCAAGCGCTTCGCGGATGACCTGGTTCTCCGCGCTCAGGGCGACGAGATCGTGAAAAGCCGCGTCGCGGAGCCCGAAGGCGCCATAGGCCATGGGCCCGCTGCCCCCCTCCAGCTCCGCCATCTCCTCCAGCATTCGTCGCAGGCCGGCCACCTGCTGCAAGGACGCGCGTTCGGCGGATCTGCGCGCCGCTGCCGGCTCGAGGAGCAGGCGGAGCTCGAGCATGTCCTCGAATCGCTGGCGGGTGATTTGGGGGGGGATGTGATACCCGGCATGGGGCACACGCACGACCAGGCCCTCGGCCTCCATCCGGTTCAGAGCGTCCCGGATCGGCGTCTGCGAGACCCCCAGCTCCCGCGCCAGGACGTCGATCGTGACGCGGGAGCCAGGCTCTATCCGTAGCGACATCAGCTGTCCGAGCAGCGTGTCGTACACCTCGTCGGCAAGCCGGCCACGAGATTTTCCCGGCGGCGTTCCGCCCGTCATGGCCTCACTTCCCCTCGCGATCATCGCTTCGTCGTCCATCGTGACGTGAGGTCCTTTCTTACGTCTTTGCGAACCTGTTGACACGGGTCGCATGCTGCGGGATGTTGATGCCCCCGATCGGATCGTATAGGAAAGGTGACGGATGCCAGCCATCCTTCACCCATCGCGGAACCGCCCGCCAGCGCCCTACTTCGACCACCTGAAGCGTCCCTGAGCATGCTCGACGTCCTGCTCGGTTCGCCACCGGGCCGCACAAGGACCGAAGGACCTCTCGACCGTCTGAAGCCCCAGGACGTCGCGGCGTACTCGTGACGCCGGTCCGCCGGTCAGCCCCTGCGACAGCCGGCAACAGGCCTGCACCCAGCAACTGCTCTGCGAAGCACGCAGCAAGGCTCCAGAAGTCCCGACCCAGAAAGCAGGCACGAGGATGCGGTATCCCAAGCCCTTCGGACGACTGTCCGTTCCCGGTGGAAAGGTGCAGCTGGCGACGGCGGCCCTATTGGTGGCCACGACCGTGGCGGCTTGCGGCGGCGACCCGCAGGCGAGCGCCCCCAAGGCGCCGGCGACCATCCCGGAGCTCACCAAGGACCCGCTGACCCTCAGCTTCATCTGGTTCGACTGGCCCCCCGCCCACGCGTTGGAAGCCTTCGCGAACGCGGAGTACGCCAAGGAGCGGCCGAATGTGACCGTCAAGGTCAACACCGTGCCGAACGCGAACTGGCACGACGCGATGTTCACCCAGTTCGCAGCGCACCGTACCGACTTCGACATCCCGATCCTGGACTCGCAACACATCGGCGAGGCCGTGACGAACGGCAACATCCTCGACATCACCGACTTCGTCAAGAAGAACATCGACGTCAAGGCCTACAACCCGTACCTCCTGGCGGCCTACGGCCAGTTCCCCCAGGCGGAGACCGGCAAGCGCGACGAAAACGCCAGCATGTACGGACTGCCGCTGCTCGGCGACACCTGGACGATGATCTACCGCAAGGACCTGATCGGCGACAAGCCACCGCAGACCTGGGACCAGATGATCTCAGTCGCCGAGAAGTGCCAGGCGGACCACCCCGGCGTCAGCGGGCTGGCTTTCCACCAGGCCAACGGCTCCGACGCCGCGGCCGTCACCTACAACACGGTCAACGGCGTCTACGGCGGCAACCTCTGGGACTCCAAGACGCGCAAGATCGACGGCGTCCTCAACGACACCGCGGGCCAAGAGGCGATGGACGTCCTGGTCAACAAGATGAAGCCGCTGACCGCCAAGGGCTCCGGCAACTGGTTCATCGACGAGGTGAACGCGGCGGTCGCCCAGGGCAAGGCATGCATCGCGTTCAACTGGATCGCCGCGAGCGGCGGACTGCTCGACCCGAAGCAGTCGACGCTCGGCACCACGCGGGAGCAGATCCTCGACAAGCTCGGTTTTGCCACCCTGCCGAGCCAGAAGACGAACCTGGTGCCTCTCGGTGGTATGGGGATGCACGTGTCGGCCTACTCCTCAGAAGCGAAGCAGGCGGAGGCCCTGAACTTCATGAAGTGGTTCGAGCGGGCTGACATCCAGAAGAAGTGGGCCGCCGCTGGTGGCGTGCCCGCGCGTACCGACGCCCTGCAGTCGCCCGAGTTCCTCAATGCCGGGCCGTTCAACCAGGTGTACGCCGACTCGGTTCCGCGGATGCGGGACATGTGGAACGTGCCCGAGTACGCGCGCCTCGTCGACATCGAGAACACCAGCGTGAACGCGGCTCTCAACGGCGCGAAAAAGCCGAAGGACGCGCTCGACGACATCGCCAAGGAGCAGCAGAGCGTGCTCGACTCCGGCAGCCGCAAGGGCGGCGGCGGACTGTGAGTGCTCCCACTCCTCTGACGACCGACCACGCCAGGCAGGTGGCGTCCGCGACGCCGCCTGCAGCGGGTCGGTCCCGCCGCTTGAGCGACCGCGGGCTCGCCGTGGCCTTCATCTCCCCGGCGCTGCTGCTGCTGCTCGGCATGTCGGTGTTCCCGTTGCTGTGGGCGCTGTACCTGTCGTTCACCGACTACTCGGCCACCCGCGGGGGGCCGGCCCATTTCGTCTGGTTCGAGAACTACACCGCCATCCTGACGTCGGCGCAGGTCCACCTGAGGGCCTTGACGACGTTGATCTACGTGGTCGGCGCGGTCACCCTGCAGACCGTGCTCGGCTTCTCCATCGCCTACCTGATCTCACGGCGCACGCACGGGCGAGGACTGCTGACCACTTTGTTCCTGGTCCCGATGATGCTGTCGCCGGTCGTGGTCGGGCTGTTCTGGCGATTCATGCTCGACGCGCAATTCGGCGTGATCAACAGCTTGCTCGGCTCGCTCGGCATGGGGCAGGTGGAGTGGCTCACCCAGCAGCGAACGGCACTGATGTCCCTGATCGTGGTCGACACCTGGCAATGGACGCCGTTCATCATGCTCATCGCACTCGCCGGCCTCACCGCGGTTCCCAAGTACCTGTACGAGGCCGCCTCGATCGACCGGGCGTCCGAGTGGTTCCGGTTCCGCACCATCACTCTTCCGCTGGTGTGGCCGCTGCTCCTCATCGCGGTGTTGTTCAGGGCCATCGAGGCCTTCCGGCTGTTCGACCTCGTCTACATCCTCACCAGCGGAGGTCCGGGGGTCTCCACCGAGACGTTGTCGTTCCACGTCTACAAGGTCGCGTTCCTGGGCTTCAACACCGGAACCGCCTCGGCGTACGGGATCCTCATGGTCCTCGTCGTCATCGTCCTCACGCAGCTCTACCTGCGCTACTTGAACAAGCTCAAGGAGGACTGATGGCCGTATCCGTCGACAAGGCCGCGTCCACAGCTCTTGTCCGGGATCACACGCCGCCCGCGCGTCGCCTCCGGGGCCGGGGCCGTTCCGTACTGGAAGTCGCGCTGCTGACCGTGCTGGCCGTCGTGATGCTCTTTCCGGTGCTGTGGATGATCGAGACGTCCATCAAGGAGAACCGGGACGTCTACGCCGTCCCGGCCAAGTTCTTCGACTTCAAGGTCACGATGGGCCATTTCAAGGACGTGTTCGTCGCCCCCGGCGGCGGTCGCTCGGCCTTGTCCGTCTCGTTCCTCAACTCCGTCGTGGTCGCCGGGGTCTCCACGGCGCTGGCCACCGTGCTGGGGGTCCCGGCGGCCTGGGCCTACTCACGCTTCGCCGTGAAGGCCAAGAAGGACCAACTGTTCTTCATCCTGTCCACCCGCTTCATGCCGCCCGTGGTGGTCGTGATCCCGATCTTCCTCATGTACCGCCAAGTCGGACTCATCGACACCAAGCTCGGCCTGATCCTCATCTACGCCGCGTTCAACGTCCCGTTCACGATCTGGATGATGAAGGGGTTCGTCGACGAGGTGCCCGCAGAGTACGAGGATGCCGCCATGCTCGACGGCTACACCCGCTTGCAGGCGTTCCGCCGGTTCACCCTTCCCCTGCTCCTGCCCGGCATCGCCGCGACGGCGGTCTTCGCACTCATCTTCTCGTGGAACGAGTTCGTGTTCGCCATCTTCCTCACCTCCAGCGACAGCGTGCGGACGGCCCC
Source organism: Streptomyces sp. MI02-7b (assembly GCF_033793585.1). NCBI lineage: Bacteria > Bacillati > Actinomycetota > Actinomycetes > Kitasatosporales > Streptomycetaceae > Streptomyces > Streptomyces sp. MI02-7b. The sequence continues at coordinate 123,705 of NZ_JARAWX010000022.1, forward strand.
GCCTGCCATCGCCGGCCTCATCGGTGGAACCACGGTGGACTGGGGTCTCGTGGCCGCCGCCTCCGTAGTGTTCGCCCTACCGGTGCTCGTCTTCGCCTACCTGGTGCGCAAGCACCTCGTCGCCGGTGTGACGCTCGGGGCGGTGCGACGCTGATGGCGGGCATCGAGGTGACCGCGCTGCACAAGCGCTACCCGGACGGGACGGTCGCAGTCGATCACGTGGACCTGTCCATCGGCGACGGCGAGCTGTTCGTGATGCTCGGCCCTTCGGGCTGCGGGAAGACGACCACGTTGCGAGCCGTAGCCGGCCTGGAGAGGCAGACGACGGGCGACATCCGCATCGGCGACACGCTGGTCAACGACCTGCCGCCCGCCGAGCGCGACATCGCCATGGTGTTCCAGTTCTACGCTCTCTACCCGCATCTGCGAACCCGCGACAACCTGGCGTTCCCACTGCGGGCCGAGGGACTGCCCAAGGCGGAGGTGCGCGAGCGGGTCGACGAGGCCGCCCGGCTGATGCGGCTCCGTCCGCTCCTGGACCGGCGACCGCACCGGCTGTCCGGCGGGGAGCAGCAGCGCGTCGCGCTTGCTCGCGCCCTGGTACGACGACCGCGCGCATTCCTCATGGACGAACCCCTCACCAATCTGGACGCGGAGCTGAGGGCGGACATGCGCACGGAGATCAAGCACCTGCAGGGGGAACTGGGTACGACGATGGTCTACGTCACCCACGACCAGGTCGAGGCGATGTCGCTCGGCCACAGAATCGCCATCCTCAACAAGGGCCGCGTCGAGCAGATCGGCACGCCGCTGGAGGTCTACGACCGTCCGGCGAGTCTTTTCTGTGCCGCGTTCATCGGCTCCCCGCCGATGAACCTGATCGAGGTGGAGGTGGCCGACGGGAAGCTGCGCAGTCAGGGCGGACTGGTCCTTCCGCCACCGCCGAGCCTGCCGCGCGACCGTCGCCTGGTCGCAGGCGTCCGGCCGGAGGCGCTGGAAGTCACAGAACCAGGGGCGGAGCGTTCGGCCCCGGGCCGCGTGGTCTCGGCGGAGTGGCTGGGAGACGAAGTCATCGCCGTGGTCGACCACGGCGGCCGGCGCGACGTACGGGTTCGGATGCCACCGACTGTCCGTTTCGCCGCCGGCGCGCCGGTCGGGCTGCGGCACACCGGCGGGCCCCCGCCGGTCTACGACCTGAGCACGGAAGGGCTGGTGGCCTGATGGGAACCGTGGCAGTGCACGGGCTGTGCAAGTCCTTCGGCAAGGTCCAGGCCCTGGACGGGGTGACGCTGGACGTGCCGGACGGCTCCTTCTTCGTCGTGCTCGGGCCCTCCGGGGCAGGCAAGACGACGACCCTGCGAGCGATCGCCGGCCTCGAGCAGCTTGACGCCGGGTCGGTGCAGCTGGACGGGAGGGACGCGACCGGCGACTCCCCGGCCGCACGCGACCTGGCCATGGTCTTCCAGAGCTACGCCCTCTACCCGCGACTCACGGCGTACGAGAACATCGCTTCGCCGCTGCGGGCACGCCGCTGTTCTTCGAGCGAGATCGCCGCTGCCGTCGAGCAGATGTCGGGCCTGCTGCACATCGAACGTCTGCTGCAGCGTCGTCCCGCGCAGATGTCGGGCGGTGAGATGCAGCGTGTGGCCCTGGCCCGGGCGCTGGTCCGTCGCCCGCGCGCGTTTCTCATGGACGAGCCGCTGACGAACCTCGACCTCAAGCTCCGCGTCGAGATGCGCACCGAGCTCACCCGCATCCACCGGAGTCTCGGGGGAACCTTCGTCCACGTGACCAACGACCAGGTCGAGGCCCTGTCCATGGCCGACCAGGTCGCGGTCCTCAAGGAGGGGAAGGTGCAACAGGTCGGAACGCCGACCGAGGTGTACGAGCGACCAGCCAACCAGTGGGTCGCAGGCTTCGTCGGGAGCCCGCCGATCAGCCTCCTCCCCTGCCACGCCGAGGGGGATCGTCTGGTCGGGGCGGAAGGCTGGACGCTGCCGCGGCCCCGCTGGACCACGGCTGAGGACGGTCGTCCGCTGATGCTGGGCCTGCGGGCAGAGGACCTGTCCATCGAGCAGCGTGGGGACGCGTCGTTGCCGGGTGAGCTCTACGGCCTTGAGCCGCTCGGTGACCGAACGGTGGTCGACGTCCGAGTGGGGACGGAGATCCTCAAGGTCAAGGCACGACCCACCGTCACGGGTACGCCGGGCGAGCGGCTGCTTGTCACGGTCGACCTGGACCGTGCGCACCTGTTCGATGCGGGCACCGGGCTGGCGCTGTCCGAGGCCGGGAGGTAACCGCGCAGGGCGGCGACGTCACCATGCGCCCGCACGTGGCAATCGAGCCTCGGCGGACCGCCACCGGTGAGCACGGCCTGACGACGCCGAAGCAGCGATGGCCCGAGAAGGCGATCGGTGGCGCGGGGCGTTGCCCTGCAGCCAGGGCCAGGGCCACGTTCGACCCGCTCGGCAACCTCGACCCCGACCCGGTCGTGCAACCCGTTCGTCAACGCGCGTGGCGCGATCGCCGAGGTCACGGGACATCACCCAGAACATCACAGGAGGCGACGCAATGAGTGACCCGATGAATGTCCTTGCCCCCGAGCACCGGCGGCTCCGGATTGGCGACGCGTGGCGCGACGCCGCCGGCGGAGCCACTTTTGTCGTCGAGGATCCGGCCACTGGGAAGACCATCGCGGAGGTGTCGGACGCCGGCGTCGTCGACGGGCTCGCCGCTCTGGACGCGGCGAGCAAGGCAATGGGGGAGTGGGCGGCGACACCGCCGCGGAAACGGTCGGAGTTGCTGACCGCGACGTACCGGGCACTGACCGAGCGATCCGAGGAGATCGCCAGGCTGATAACGCTCGAGATGGGCAAGCCGCTCGCCGAGGCTCGGGGAGAGGTGGCCTACGGCGCCGAGTTCTTCCGTTGGTTCGCCGAGGAGGCGGTGCGCGTCGAGGGGCGCTACAACACCGCTCCCGCTGGTGGATATCGCATCCTCACCGTGCCGAAGCCGGTCGGACCGTGCGTCTTCGTGACGCCCTGGAACTTTCCGTTGGCCATGGGGGCCCGCAAGCTCGCTCCGGCGCTGGCGGCGGGCTGCACGACGATCACCAAGCCGGCAGCCCAGACGCCACTCACCATGCTGTTCCTGGCCCGCGTCATGGAGGAGGTCGGCGTTCCCCCGGGCGTCGTCAACGTCGTGACAACCAAGCGTGCCGGCGAGGTGGTCTCAGCACTGCTGGCCGACCGTCGGACCCGCAAGCTCTCGTTCACCGGGTCGACCGAGGTCGGGCGCGTGCTGCTACGACAGGCGGCGGACAACGTGCTGCGCACCTCCATGGAACTGGGCGGCAACGCAGCCTTGATCGTGTGTGCCGACGCGGACCTGGACGTCGCGCTCGACGGTGCCATGGTGGCCAAGATGCGCAACATCGGGGAGTCCTGCATCGCGGCCAACCGAATCTACGTCGAGGAGCCGGTGCGCGAGGAGTTCACGGCGCGCTTCGCCCAGCGGATGGGCGCGCTCTCGGTGGGCCATGGTCTCCACGACGGCGTTGACGTCGGGGCGTTGATCGACGAGGCCTCGGTCACCAAGATCGACGAGCTCGTCGCCGACGCGGTCGATCGCGGCGCCCGTGTCCTGGTCGGCGGCGAGCGTCCGGACGGGCCGGGCCACTTCTACCCGCCTACGGTCCTGGTCGACGTGCCCGAAGACGCGCGGATACTGCAGGCGGAGATCTTCGGCCCGGTGGCGCCGATCATCTCGTTCACGTCCGACGACGAGGTCATGGCGAAGGCCAACGACACCGAGCACGGCCTGGCCGGATACGTCTTCACCCGTGACCTCCAGCGGGCGCTCCGGTTCACCGAGGGGTTGGAGACGGGGATGGTCGGCATCAACCGCGGTCTGATCTCGGACCCGTCAGCTCCCTTCGGAGGCGTGAAGCAGTCCGGGATCGGCAAGGAGGGATCGCACGAGGGCATCCTTGAGTACCTCGACGTCACCTACGCGGCGATCGACCTGACGTGACCGGTTTACTGCCCCGGGTGCCCGCCGAGGATCACCGCGCCCTGTACACACATGACCTGACCGGCCTCCACCCGTGGGCCGGGACCCGGGCCATGGCCGGCACGAATCCGCCGGCACCCGGGGGCGCCGTCGACTCCACCGGTGTGCGCGCCACAGACGCGGCCGCGGCGGTGGATGGGGCGATCAGCCCTTTCGGTGCTCCCAAAGGCTACGCCCCCGGGCTCATGATCGAGATGCTGGTCGCGACCTTGACGCGTACCGCCCTTGGCGACGATGTCCGCGGGACCCCCGACCCGACGGACCCGCCCACCAGGGGCGACGTCTTCATCGCGATGGACCCGAGGGCGCCCGGGCACGACCGAGTCCGGGAGCCCGGCGCGCGCCTGCGCCACCCGGCAGCCGACGCCGTCCCGGTCTCGCAGGTGAATTGGACGTCCGCCCAGCACATCACCGCCGACGTTCCAGGGAGGCACTGACATGCTTGAGACCGTCCGCGGACCACGCCAGCTGATAGTGGGCGAAGGGGTCGCGCAGAACATCCCCCGAGTGGTGGCCGAGTGTGGCTCGCGAGTCCTCATCGTGACCGACCGGGTTCTTCTGGGGCAGCCGGGCGTGGCCGAGATCGTGGCCGCCGTGCGGGAGAAGGCCGAAGTCGTCGGGGTGTTTGCCGACGCGACTCCGGACGTGCCACTCGCCGATGTCGCCCTGGCCGTCTCGGTCGCCGCAGAAGTGGACGCCGACGTAATCCTCGCCATCGGGGGTGGCACGGTGATCGACCTCGCCAAAATCGTCGGCGTCATCCGGCGCCACGGTGGGACGCCGCGCGACTACTACGGCGAGTCGAAGGTGCCGGGGCCGACGATTCCTCTCGTCGCGGTCCCGACGACGTCAGGCACCGGCTCCGAGCTCACGCCCGTCTCGGTGTTGACCGACCCGGACCGCGAGCTGAAGGTGGGGGTCTCCAGCGTCCACATCGTGCCCGACTTCGCCATCGTCGACCCCGAGCTCACCTACACCTGCCCTGCGACCGTCACTGCCCACTCCGGCATCGACGCGTTGTGCCACGCGGTGGAGAGCTACACCGCGCGACCCCGGGCCCACGGACCGCGCGACCCGGTGGAGCAGGTCTTCCTCGGCCGCAACCCGATCACCGATCACTACGCGCTCCTGGCCGCGAAGCGGATCGCCCGCAGCTTGCCCCGGGTCGTCAGGGACGGAAGCGACAAGGACGCGCGCGCGGACATGGCCTATGGGTCCATGCTGGCCGGGCTCGCATTTTCCCACGCGGGCAACGCGGCTCCGCACGCCCTCCAGTACCCCATCGGCGCAGCCACCCACACACCGCACGGCCTGGGCGTCGGGCTGCTGCTGCCCTACGCGCTGGACGCGGCCAGGGATGCCATCGGCGACCGGTTGACCATCCTCGCCGGGGTGTGCGGGCTCGACGTGACGGACGCCTCGGATGCCGAGGCCGCCGATACGTTCCTCACCTGGCTCGACGGGCTCCTTGCCGACATCGGCATCCCTGCCACCTTGGCGGACATCGGCGTGGCGCGCGCCGACCTCCCGCGCTTCGCGGAGATGGCCAGTGGTGTCACCCGCTTGATCCAGAACCATCCAGGCCCGACCGACACCGCCAGTCTGACCGCGATCCTCGAAGCGGCCTGGATCGGGGACCGGACCCGACACGTCCTGACTCCGGAGCAGAGACAGTGACGGGCCTTTCACCTGATTTCTCCCAGGAGGCCCCGGCCTTCAGGCCGGGGAGGAACGGGTCCTTGGGTCGGAGCCGCGAAGCGGCGGAGTTGGCTGCGCATCTGTTCTGACCTGTGCTCTCTTTCGTTGTCAGTGGGGGCTGTTAGGTTCCGGAGCGTGACGGCGACTGCGACGGTCGAGGAGGGGGCCGGGCATGCCCGGTACACCTTCCGGCTGCGGGTGTCGTCCACCGCGCGCGCCGGTCTGGAGGCGGAGTGGGCGCGGTGCCGGTGGGTGTGGAACGAGTGCGTGGCCGTGTCCCGCAAGGTCCACGCTCTGAACCGGACCTCCGGGCAGAAGATCACGTGCGGCCCGGCGCAGCTCGACAGAATGCTGACCGGGGCGCGGCGGTCGATGGCGTGGCTGCGGGACGGCAGCTCGGTGCCGCAGCAGCAGACGATCCGGGACTTCGCGAAGTCCCGCGCCAAGGCGTTGAAGGACATCACGGCGCGGCTGCCGGTGCGGCAGCGGGCCGGGATGCCCGGGATCAAGCGCAAGCGTGAGGCCGCCCTGTCGCTGAACTACACCACCCGGGGTTTTAGGCTCAAGGACGGTCGCCTGCACTTGGCCGGCGGCATCGTGCTGACGGTGGTGTGGTCCCGCGACCTGCCCGCCGACCCGACGTCGGTGCGCGTGTACCGGGACAGCCTCGGCCACTGGTACGCCTCGTTCGTCGTGGCCGTCCAGGTGCAGCCGCTCCCCGCCACCGGTGCGGTGATCGGTATCGACTGGGGCGTGCGTGAGACCGCCACGACGACCAGCGACGTCCACGACCTGCCCCACGCCCAGCACGGGAAGGCCGCCGCAGGGAAACTGGCCCGCTACCAGAAGATGATGGCCCGCCGCCGCACCCCGAAAAACAAGCCCGACACCGGCGGGTACCGCAGGGCCCGCCGGGCCGCCGCGAAGGTGTCGAAGAAGATCGCCCGGCAACGCCAGGACACGGCCCGCAAGTGGGCCAAGCGCGTCGTGACCGACCACGACGCGATCGCGGTCGAGGACTTCCGGCCGAAGTTCCTGGCGAAGTCCAGCATGGCCCGTAAGGCGGCGGACGCGGCGATCGGCGCCACGAAGATGGCCCTGATTGAGATGGGCCGCAAGCACGGGCGGGATGTCCGCCTGGTGCATCCCGCGCACACCACCATGGACTGCGCGCAGTGCGGAGCGAGAACCAAGCACGCACTTCCTCTTTCGGAGCGTACCTACACCTGCACCGCGTGCGGAGCCGTCTCGTCCAGGGACAAGAACTCCGCCCGCGTGATGCTGGTCCGGGCTGGTCTCAACCCGGCTGGTGCCGATCGTGTAAGAGCTGACGGACCGCTGGTTCCCAGCCCACGTGAGCCAGGAATCCCCGTCCTTAGGACGGGGAGGATGTCAAATGGCGACGAGTTCCCTGCCCCACTCTGGGTATCGGAATTGTCGGCTACGACTTACAGAACCTGACCCACGCGCTGGCACGCACGGCGGCGCGGGGGTCTGTCCATTGATTGCACAGTCCCAGGCGACCCCTACCTCCGCTACGCCTGCCCAACCACGCAGCCGCCGACCAGGCTGTCCGCGAGACCTTCGGCGACCTGGCCATTACCATCCTCCAGCACACCCGCCCCGCAGTCCGGAGGTGGCGCCGGACCACCCGCGGCCGTACCCGACACAACCGCACCCGGCGACCCACCGCCTCCCGACCGCCGACGACGACATCTTCGTCTTGGGCGCCATGGGCTACACCTCCGACCAGACCGTCGACCTCACCGGGCTGCCGTCCGGCACCGTCCGCGCCTTGCTCACCCCCCGGCCCACAGCCGCCGTACCCCAGCAGCGCCCCCCAGCCGCGGCTGTCAGGGTCCGCCTTCCTCGCCGTCGTCTTCGTCCTCGCCCGCGAGGGCATCGCGCTCGACGGGGTCAGCCTGCTGCGTCGCGTCACTTTCCAGGCTGATGAGCCGCAGGACGCGCTAACCCTCACGCGGTACATCGACATTCCCCTTGCGGAGACCCGACGCAACACCGCCTCCCTCGGCTCCTAGTGCCGTATCAAGCAAGGTTTGCCCTGTATGACGCGCCGGCTGGATGGTGATCCGGGCGGCGCGTTGTTCGTCATGCTGTGCAGGTGGCTGAGCGTGTGCGGGTCCGTGAGATCGACGATGACGAGGGGCGACGGCTGCTGCGGATCGTCCGGCGGGGGATTGGCTCGGTGGTGACCTGGCGGCGAGCCCAGATGGTCTTGCTGTTCGCGCAGGGCATGGACGTGGCCAAGATCGCCGAGGTGACGTTCACCAGCGCGGACCGGGTTCGCGACGTGATCTACAACTTCAACGCCGACGGTTTCGCATCGCTGTACCCGAAGTACAAGGGCGGCCGGCCGAGAACCTTCACCCTGCCTGAACGGCGTGAGATCAAGAAGATCGCCAAGTTCAGGCCGATCGAGCACGGCCTGCCATTCTCGACCTGGAGCCTGGTCAAGCTGGCCGACTTCCTGGTCGCGGAGGGGGTGGTCGACGACATCAGCCACGAGGGCCTGCGCATCCTGCTCCGCGAGGAGGGCGTCACCTTTCAACGCGTGAAGACGTGGAAGGCTTCGAAGGATCCCGACTACGCGGTCAAGAAGGCCCGCGTCGAGCACCTCTACGCCATCGCCGACGGCGAGATCTTGCCCGAGCCGGGTGAACCCGAGGTCGTGTTCTGCCTCGACGAGTTCGGGCCGCTCAACCTGCAACCCCACCCCGGCCGCCAGTGGGCCGAACGCGGGGGCAGACACAAAGACCCGGATCGTGAACCAAGGCAGCGCCGCCGGGCGACCTATACCCGCCCGCATGGGGTGAGGCACCTGTTCGCCGCCTACGACCTGGGAAAAGACCAGCTCTACGGGCACATAAAGAAGACGAAGAACCGCTCGAAGTTCCTGGAGTTCTGCCGTTACCTGCGCTCGCTACATCCGACGGACATCCGCATCGCGATCGTCTGCGACAAGTGAGTCACACCTTGTCCGTCGACAACGGCACTCTCGTCCGTGAATTCGTCGAGGCGTTCAATGCCAAGGACGCCGACCGCCTCGCCCCTTTCCTCCACCCCGACGTCGTCTTCCACAACTACGGCGACAGCGAAGTCCACGGCCGTGACGCCTTGGTCCAGGTCTGGCGGGGTGTCTTCCAGGCCTTCGAGCAGGTCAGGTTCGAAACGGTCCACCAGGCCGTGAACGGCGACATCGTCATTGCGGAGCAGGTCCACGGCCTGGCCCTGCCCGGTGGACCCCTGGCTCCGACGCCAGGTCGGCATCGTCCGGAACCACGTCCTCGCCGGGCGGGCCTTCTCCTCGATCGAGGAAATGAACGCTGCTTTCACCGCCTGGGTTCCGTTGCGGAGGGCAAAGGTCCATGGGACCCACGGTGAGGTCATCGGACACGGGCCGTGCGCGACCACACCGCTCTCCGCCCACTGCCGGCGACCCCCTACGTGGTCACGCAGCGGCACCTGCGGCATGTCGGAAAGGACTGCCTGGTCGCCTTCGACGCCAACCTCTACTCGGTTCCCGCCCGCAGGGTCCGCCCTCGCCAGCTGGTGGAGGTCAGGGCAACGAAGTCCCAGATCACACTCCACTCCACCGTCCCCGACGCGACCGGCCAGACGCTGCTTGCCGCCCATCCCAGAGCAGTCGGCCGAGGCGCCCGCATCGTGGACGAGAGCCACTGGGACGGTCTGCCCACGGGCGCCGGCCGCCGCGTCACCACCGGGAACGACCTGCCCGCCCCTCGCCGCGGCCGACCTGCCGGGGAGCCGAACGGGCCACTGCAGGCTCTGCTGAACCGAGCCGCCGCCGCGAACGTCGAGGTCGGCCGCCGTCCGCTGTCGGTCTATGACGAACTGACCGGCACTCGCCCCTTCACCACCAACGCACCAACGAGGGAGGTCCGTTGAGCGAGCTGACCAGCAACCGCATCCGCGCCACCGCCGCCAAGCTCGGCCTGCCGCACCTGGCCGAAGCCCTCAACCAGTACATTCAGCGGGCTGACGAGGCCAAGATGGGCTATATCGATCTGATCGACCTGGTGCTCGCCGAGGAACTCGCAGTCCGTGACGACCGCCGATTCCGCAACGGGCTGCGTCTGTCGAAGCTGCCGCACCACAAGACGCTCGAGGAATACGACTTCTCTTTCCAGCCCGAACTCGACCCGCGCAAGGTCAGAAACCTGGCCGCCCTCTCCTTCGTCGAGGACAAGGCCAATGTCGCCCTGCTCGGGCCGCCGGGCAAGACACACATTGCCGTCGCTCTCGCGGTCGCGGCCTGCCGGGCCGGCTACTCGATCTACTTCACCAGCCTCGATGACATGGTCCGCCACCTCAAGGCCGCCGAGGACCAGGGCCGGCTAATGAGCAAGCTCACCGGCTACCTCCGTCCCGCCGTTCTCGTGGTCGACGAAGTGGGCTACCAGCCGCTGGAACGAGCCGAAGCGAACCTGGTTTTCCAGGTCGTCTCCAAGCGCTACGAAAAGGGCTCCATCATCCTGACCTCGAACAAGACCTTCGGCGAGTGGGGCCAGGTCTTCGGCGACGAGGTCCTGGCCACCGCGATCCTCGACCGCCTCCTGCACCACTGCGAGGTCGTCCCGATCAACGGCAACAGCTACCGACTCAAGAACCGCCTGCAAGCCAACCAGCGAGACACCGACGTGGCCTGAGCCATGGTGCAGACAACTTCGTACTCGATGGTGCACTCAGACGAGTACGCGGACAGCTCTATCTGCCACCGACATCGCCTCCCGCCGGGTCGTCGGCCAGGATCCCTGGAGTGGAGGTGGTCGCCGACGCGGTCGACGCCCCTGGTCGGCAGAGCGAGGCCATCGCCTTCGGGCCTGGCCGCCCTGGACAGCGGTGACGGGGTCTACGACGACTGGGCGCACGCCGAGACCCGCGAACTCACCGAGATCGTCTGGCCGTTCCGCGCCCTGGACTTCCTTCAGGGCGGCATCACCCCGCCCCGCTGCGAGGGCCACCAGGGCTTCTGGGACCGGTTCACCTTCGCCACCGACACCCCGCCGATGTTCTACGCCGATTCCAACCTGCACGCCGACCGCCTCACCCCGGCCCACTACGCCCTGCCCGCCTCGGCGACGGCCGCCTGGCAGGAGGTGCACCTGTTCGACGCGCACCACGACGCCGGCTACCCGCACCAGGACGGCCCGAGAACCCTCCAGGAGTGGAACGCGCGCGGGCAGTTCTCCCGCGAGGACTGGATGCTGGTCCACTACGCCCGGGGCACCCGGCTCACCCTGACCTACCCGGCCTGGCGGCCCGCCGGGGAACGCACCCCGCCGATGGTCCCCCGGACATCAGCATCGACGACCACACCCCGGTCCCCTCGGCCTTCGCGGAATGTGAGGGACAGCCCAGCCCCTCCGGTCATCCCGGCCGGCAGCGCCGGTAGTGTCACGCCTGGCCGCATGGCCGGGGCACGGTTGCCATCCGGATAACCCTTCCGTGCCGGTCCAGGTCCCCGGGACATCCCGGGGACCTGGCGCCGCGCCCGGCGGTGGGCTGCTACCAGCGCATGCCGGGTGCGTGGAGGTCGGCCTGGCCATCTGCGACGGCCACCGCTACTACGAGCGAGCGGCGCGGCCTACCGGGAGATCGGGGACGAGGCAGCGAGCCTGCGCTGTGAAGCCGCCATTTGACGAACCTTTCCGTCCACCACGTCGTGGCGGCGCAGCAGTGGGCCGGTGTCGTTGACCTCCTCCGCCGGTTACTTGTGACGCGAGTGGCGAAGGCCGGTGTCAACGCCGTTCAGACCGGCAGCTTGGGCGAAGGGCTCCAGCGCGTGTGATGCGCCGGAGCCTCTCGTGGGCAGCAGCACGAGTCAGGTCAGTAGGCGATCGATCCCTTGGTGCTGAACTGGAATTGCACTATGAATCTGGTGCCGTCCTTGACGTCGGTGGCGGCCAGACTCCAGGTTCCGACCGTGATGTCGCGGTAGGCATTGCAGTAGGAGCTGCCGCTCGTGGGGTAGAAGCAGGTGCGCACGGGCACGAAGTCGAACCCGCCGCCGGCTGCGATGGACGGCTTGACGTTGATGTCGTTGCAGTTGGACGTGGCGTAGGCGTAACCGGATGCGGGCCACACGTATTCGTTCCCGTTGTCGACGGGAGTGAAGCTCTTGGCAGTACCCAGGCAGGTTGCTGCGCTGGCTGGCGTGGTGGTCATGGCAGTGAGCCCACCAGCCGCCAGAGCCGCGGCCGCCAGGGTTGCAAGGATCCGACGTGCTGACATGTGCGTTCCCCTCTCGATTCGTCTCCGGCGCTCCCGTTCCCCGCCGGCCCTTCGAAGACCAGGCGGCAGTATGTCGTGGACACGATCGTTTGGAGAAGAGTCAGATTCAGCCGCTGCCGACGAGTCGGCTCTCGGAAGTCGGCGCGACCTCCGGCGCTGCGCTTGCCGCAGGTGCAAGGCGCTGACCATGGGTTTCTCGTTCCCCAGCTCGACTTTCGACGTTTTCGTCGATCGTCGTGTGGGTTGCTCGGGCGGGTGATGCAGCACCGACCTCGGGCCTCCCTGACCCGCTACGAAGCGTCCTCTGTGTTCCCGTTGCTCGGCGGCTCTGGACCAGTGAAGATCCCTTGCTGCGGTGACGAAGGCAGTCGATCCTTTGGCCATGGGACCCGAAGTGCAGACGTTCGTCGCCGACGGCCCGCTTCCTGGCTGGGAGGCGAGCGAAGGAGAGGTCGAAAGGCGTGACCAGCAGCTTGGCGCGATCGCCAGGCCGGTCACCAGAGAGGAAGCGAAGCTCGTCTCTTGTTTGGTCCGGGCGACTGCTACGGCGTCGCCTGGACTCTCCTGCACCTCATCGAGACGAGCCCTAACCCCGTCCTGACTACTGCACCTGGGCCGGACGCCAACGAGTGGCACCAGCGCCTCTACGATCGCGCCGTGTTCGGAAGCCTCCTACCTGGAATTTGACGGCAGGGTCTGTCCATTGAACGGCTCTGGCTCGTAGTCGGTGGTGACGCCGAGTAGCCGACCTTGATCATGATCTTGTGATGGGTATCGACTCCCTTGTAGGGACGGTGTTTTCAGGGCTTTCGGCGGTGGTCGTCGAGGACGTGGCGGACGGCGGTGACGCGGTGGTGATCACGGCCCGCTCTCCAGATGTGGCGGTGCGGTGTCCGGTGTGCGGGACGCCGACGGCGAAGGTACACGGGTACCACCGCCGAACGGTGAGGGACGTGCCGGTCGACGGTCGCCAGGTCGTTGTCCACTTGCGCGTACGGCGGCTGGCCTGTCCGGCCCTGGGCTGCCGACGGCAGACCTTCCGCGAGCAGATTCCCGGACTGCCGGAGCGTCATCAACGCCGCGGACGGTTCGGCTTGCCGGCCAGATATCCCAGGTGGTGCGGGAGCTATGCGGCCAGGCGGCCGTCCGCCTGGCCAGCCTGCTGGCCGTGCCCGTTTCCCGGAGTACAGCACTGCGCCATGTGCGGCGCCTGTCGCTGCTGCAGCAGGCGGTCCCGCGGGTGATCGGCGTGGACGATTTCGCCCTGCGCCGCCGCCACCGCTACGCCACGATCATCACGGATGCCGAGACCGGCCGACGCGTCGCGGTCCTGCCCGACCGCGAGATGGTCACCTTGGAGTCCTGGCTGCGCGAACATCCTGGCGTCGAGGTCGCGTGCCGGGACGGCTTCGGCCACCTAGGCCGAAGCCGTCCGCCGTGCCCTGCCAGACACCGTGCAGGTCAGCGACCGATGGCACCTCTGGCGAAATCTCTCCGACAAAGTCCAGATCGAGGTCCGCACCCACGCCGGATGCTGGGCCACCATCAACCCGCCACGCCCCGGCGGAGTACGCGAGCAGACCACCCGCGAAGGCTGGAACAAAATCCACGATCTCCTCGGCCAGGGAGTCGGCCTGCCCGACTGCTCCCGCCGCCTGGGCCTGGCCCTGAACACCCCCAGGCCCTGCGCATCGCCCCCGCCTACCGGCCCACCATTCGTCGACCCCTATCCGCGAGCACCTGCGCCGACGCCGTGCCGAGGATCCCGCCGTCCCGGACCCACCTCCTCCAAGAGATGCGGGAGTTGGGCTACACCGGCAGTGCCAACCTGCTGGATCCGCTACCTCAACCAGGGCCGCGCCGAGGGCGAGCGCCCCGTCACCACCACGGTCACGCCAGCCGCCTCCTGCTCACCGACCCCGAAAATCTGCGCCCGAAGGAACCGACCCTGCTGGAGAAGATCGCTGCGACCTGCCTGGAGATGACGGCACTCGCCGATCTCGTCCGCGGCTTCGCCACCCTGCTGAAACCGGCCGAGGGCAACGACGTGAAACTCACCGAGTGGATCACGACCGTTCAGGCCATCGACCTCCCTCACCTGCGCAGCTTCACAAACGGTCTCGAAATCGACCGGCCCGCCGTGAACGCCGGCCTCACCTCGCCGTACCGCAACGGCCGCACCGAAGGCGTCAACACCCGCACCAAGAGGATCATGCGACAGATGCACGGACGCGCCGGATTCGACCTCCGCCACCGCATTCGTCTGCCCTGACCGCCCAGGCGTCACCACCGACGACGGGCCAGAGCCGTTCTTTGTACAGTCCCCGCCCCGGGTGCTGCGGGGACACCTTGATCTTGAGCGACGGCGTATCGGTTTGGCGACACGTAGAGCCGACATTGTCGCCAATCAGCTGCTACATTGTCGCCATGACGGTTGACAATGACTTCGTGCCACACCTAGCGTTGACAGCGTCAGGAAGTGCACCTTTTCAAGAAAGATCATGCTTGTCGTGAAACGTCAGGATGTTGAAGTCGAACTGCGTGAACGCGTACTGCGCGGGGACCTGGCTCCGGGTGAGCGCCTGCCGGAGGTACAGCTGGCCGAGGAACTGGGAACCACCAGATTCGCGGTCCGGTCCGCCTTGCAGGCCCTGGAAGCTCGCAAGCTCGTCGAGCGTCTCCCCAACGCGGGGGTGGTGGTGGCGCGACTGAATTACGACCGCCTGCAGGAGATCTACGACGTCCTGGAGCTCCTTGAAGGATTGGCCGCGCGGCTCGCCGCGCGGAAGTCGCAGCCGGCCGACTGGGCCGAACTGCAGGAGCTGTTCGCCGAGGCCGGCCCCCTGGACAAGGCTGCCGACGACGATGACATCGACGCTTTCCTGGCGGCGATCGACCGGTATCGCGACACCGTCATCGAACTGGCCGATCAGGCTTTCCTCGCCGAGATGCTGGCCGGCGTCCGCGACCAGTCGCACGCGCTCCGACGCCGCATCCTCATGACGCCGGGGCGTATGCGGGAAAGCCTTGCCGAGCACCGCTTGGTGATCGAAGCTCTCGTGCGCGGAGACGCCGAGGGTGCCGAACAACTCAAGCGGCACAACATGCAGACCGCGCGCAAGCGGCTCCACCGGTACCGGGACTTCCTGGTCTGAGGGCGGCAACCACTGCGCACAACATCCCATGGACTCTCAGAAAGCAGCAAAGTGTCCCACCATCACAGTGCACGCAGGAAGGCCCTGAAGACCCTGCTCGCGGCTGATCAGACAGTGGTCCTAGCCGGGGCCTACGACGCCCTCAGCGCGCAGCTGGTCGAGCGGGCCGGATTCGAGGCCACGTATGTCGGCAGTTTCGCTGCTGCGGCATCCGGGTTCGGTATGCCGGATGTCGGGCTGCTGACGTTGAACGAGATGGTCGAGCAGACCCGCCGGGTCGTCGAAGCGACCTCGGTTCCGGTTCTCGCCGACGCGGAGAACGGGTTCTACGATGCCCCGAACCTCTGGCGGACGATCCAGGCCTTCGAGTCCGCGGGTGTCTGCGGCGTGCACATCGAAGACAACCTGGGTGGTAAGCACACGGCCAGGCCTGCCGGACTGCTCTCCGCGGAACAGATGTCGCAGAAGATCCGTGCTGCGGTCGACGCCCGGACGGACCCGGACTTCCTGGTCATCGCACGCTCCGACGCGGCATGGGTCAATCACGATGTGGAAGAGTGCGTCGAGAGACTGGAAAAGTACGTCGCGGCGGGAGCCGACATGGTCTTCGCGCCTGCCCTCCCCGCCGAGGACATCGCCCGGTACCGCGAGCGTATCGCCGCTCCCGTCATGGTCGCGGGTGACCTTCTGGACGTGACGGGATCAGATGTTCCTGCGCACACGATCGAGGAGTACTCCCAGGCCGGCGCCGATGTGGTCCTGCTGTGGTACACGCTCATCGGCGCCGCCTCGAAGGGGGTGAGCGACGTTCTGCGCGCTCTGCGAGCCGGTAACGAGGTCGGCACGCTGAAGGACTTCGTCACCGACCAGCGTGCCTTCGAGACCCTCATGGGCTACGACGAGTTCGAGCAGCGCAGCATGCGTTACGCCACGCCGCCCGTCTCGTCGTAACTCACCCCGTTGCCATGCGAAAAGAAGGAAGATCTGTGAGCACTTCACATGGGGCGTCGGGACAGTCACGCGACAACCGAGGAGGAGAGCGCTCCGCTGCGGTTCTCTTCGAAGGCGCCCGGGTGATTGTGGGGGAGGGTGAACTGGTCATCGACGATGCCGGAATACTCGTTCGCGATGGCCTGATCGAGCAGATCGGACCTCGCGAAGCCGTCACCCCCGATCCGGCACGGGAGACGGTCTCCCTGGCCGGGAAGACGGTCATGCCCGCCATAATCAACCCGCACGGGCACATCGGCTACTGGAGGGGGGCGGGCGCGGATTCCAGTCACTTCTCCGGCGAGAACATCCTCGACCACCTCCGCCGACTCGCCTACTACGGCGTCAGTGTGTTCCAGTCCCTCGGAACCGACCGCGACGACACCGAGATCCGCCTACGCGACATGCAGCGCAGGGGCGAACTCGACGACGAAGGCCTCGCGACCCTGTTCACCGCCGGATCAGGCATCGCCGCCCCCACGCCCGGCTCGAGCAATGGCGGCCCCTTCTTCGCGGTCGACGCCGTTCACGAGGCGACGAGCGCCGAAGACGCACGTCGGCACGTACGCGCCCTGGCGGCGAAGGACGTGGACGCCGTCAAGCTCTGGCTCGACGACCGGCACGGGACGAAGGCCAGGCTGCCACCGGCCATCTGCCGAGCGATCATCGACGAAGCCCATACGCGCGGCCTGAAGGTCGCCGCCCACATCTACACGGTGGACGACGCCAAGGAGGCGATCCACGCGGGCGCGGACATCCTGGCACACCTGCCGAGGACCCCGGAGCCTGACGAGGAACTCATCGAACTGCTCACCACCCGCGGCACCGCGGTGTTCACCTCAATGAGTATCCAGCGCCCGGACGGCGACGCCTGGCTCGATGACCCGGCTCTGGCGGAGCTCGCCCCCGTCAAGGCGATCGCGGACCTGCGCGCCCGCATCCGGAGCAACGCGCCGCAACCGTTGTTCGACACGACTGAGGCCTACCAGCGCATGGAACGCACGCTGAGGACGTTCTTCGACGCCGGCGTGCGGGTCGTCTTCTCGGCAGACACGGGCCTGCTCACCCAGTTCCCTGGCTTCGCCGAGCACCGGGAACTGGAGGCCCTGGTAGCGGCGGGCGTGTCGCCTCTTGCCGCCATAGAGAGCGCCACCCAGCGCTCGGCCGACTTGCTGGGGCTCACCGACCGTGGCGCCCTGGAGCCGGGCAAGCGGGCCGACTTCATCGTCCTGGACGCAGATCCGCTTGTGCACATGCCCAACACCCGCAGAATTGACTCCGTCCATCTCCAGGGCCGGCCACTCGACCGGCGGGCCATCCGCGACCGCGTACGCAAGGACGCACACAGCGGTGCCTGACGCGTGAACCGATACTCACCGGCCAACGCAGCGGACAACCCTCTCCAACCACCGATCCCGATGGCACCGCACGGCTACGAGCATCACCAGAAATGACGGGCTCCCTGACCGGGGTGCTGTTGAAGCTCCCCACCACGCTTGAGTGCCGCGTGCGGCAGCAGGCCGGCATCAGTCACAATCCAGCTTTCCCCGACCCTCGACTCCTTGGAGGCCCAGTGCCACCTTTTATGTCATGCACCAGAAATAGCGAGGCTAAGTCACCGCCTAGTTGTTGGTAGGCGGAGACGCGACTTTGCCGAGGTAGTCGGCGAGGGAGTTGAGGATTTCGTCTGCGCTCTTGGGCCAGGTGAACGGCTGGCCTGGGGTTGTCGTTCCAGCCGTCGATCCACGGTGAGACCGGCCGCCCGGCGGGCGGCAAGCATACGTCGCCGAGACCCAGTGCACGGCCGTCAGGTGGGGGCGGACGCCAGCCGCCGGACCGCCTCTACGACGGCCGCCCGGTGCGCGACGAGCGAGTGCTCGTTCAAGGTTATGGGCACGGTGGAGCTCAGCGGCATCCAAGCAGCCGCCAGAGCCAGGGTGAAAGCCAGCAGGTCCTCGGCTGAGAAGTCGGACGGGACCTCTGCCGCCGCCTGGGCCGTCGCGATGGCGGCGGCCTTCTGGTCCATCGAGGACCTCATCCCCACGGGGTCGTGACCGCTCCCCTCGCGCTCCAGTCGGTGCCACGTGGCCAACCTCAGGTGCTGCGGATGTGAGACGAGGAAGTCGAACAGGCGGCCCGCGTAGTCCGCCAGATCGAACGGGGTCAGTGGAACCTCGGTCATGACTTGCGTGACCGCGTGCTCGATGACGGCGTCGAAGAGCTGGTCCTTGTTCCCGAAGTGGGCGTAGATCAACGCCTTGTTCGCGTTCGCAGCAGTGCCGATCCGGTCCACGCGGGCGCCGGCGATGCCGTGAGCCGCGAACTCGTCCGTCGCGGCCTGCAGCAACCGGGACTTCGTGGCCTCGGCGTCGCGTGTCCTTGGTCTCCTGGATTCCGGTGACATTGCTCAAGCGTATCTAACCAACCGTTTGTTTGACAGCGCCCCGCGAGCGTACTACGTTAATAAATAACTGTTTAGTTTACCTTGGAAGGTACTACGGATGATCACTTACGACAGGCTCTTCATCGGGGGCGAGTGGGTGTGGCCCAGCTCGGCGGAGCTGCTCGACATACGGTCGCCCCATGACCAGTCCCTGGTCGGACGGGCCGCACAAGCGACTCCTGCCGACATGGACCGGGCAGTGGCCGCTGCGCGGAAGGCTTTCGACCATGGGCCCTGGCCCCTGACCACACCGAAGGAGCGGCAGGTACTCATCTCACGCTTCAACGAGCTCCATGCGGAGCGGGCCACCGAAGCGGCCGAGCTGATCAGTGCGGAGCGTGGCTCCCCGATCTCGTTCACCGGCCCGGTCCAGGCCGCACTCGCCGGGCAGACGGACGCCTACTTGCGGGCAGCCGCCTCCTTCGGCTGGGAGGTGCCCCTGGACCCGTCCGGCGGATCAAAGGCTCTACTGCGCCGAGAACCGATCGGTGTCGTCGCCGCGGTAATTCCATGGAACGCGCCCCACCAGGCGGCACTGGCCAAAATCGTCCCTGCCCTGCTCGCCGGCAACACGGTGATCCTCAAGGCATCGCCGGAGAACTCCCTCAGTGTGCTCATGTTGGGAGAGATCGCAGCGGAGGTCGGATTCCCCGAAGGCGTGCTCAGTATCCTGCCCTCGGACCGCGAGACCAGTGAGTACCTGATCTCCCATCCCGACGTGGACAAGATTTCCTTCACTGGGTCAACGGCTGCCGGGCGGCGTATCGCTGGCATCGCGGGCGAACAACTCAAGCGGGTCAGCCTGGAGTTGGGTGGCAAATCGGCCACCATCATCCTCGAGGACGCAGACTTGGCGACCGTCGTCGCGGGGCTCTCGTTCGTGTCTTTCGCCAACAACGGCGAAAGCTGCTGGAACCACTCCCGAATCCTCGCGCCGAGGAGCCGCTACGAGGAGGTCGTCGCGGCCCTCAAGGAAATGATGGAAGGCCTCAACGTCGGGGATCCCGCGGACCCTGCCACTGCCATCGGCCCCATGGTACGGGCGGGCCAACAGGAGCGGGTCCAGTCCTACATCGAATTGGGCATCAAGGAGGGCGCACGACTGGTCAGCGGGGGCACGGGAGTACCGGAGGGGCTCGAGGGCGGTTGCTATGTCAAGCCGACACTTTTCGCCGATGTCGACAACAGCATGCGCATCGCTCAGGAGGAGATCTTCGGCCCCGTTCTCGTGGTCATCCCCTACGGCGACGAGGAGGAAGCGATCCGGATCGCCAACGACTCGCCGTACGGCCTCAGTGGCGGCGTCTGGACAGCCGACACTGCCCGCGGCGTCGAGATAGCACGCCGAATCCGCACCGGGTACTTCCTGGTGAACGCCGCGGCCGTGAGTCTCGAGGCGCCCTTCGGGGGTTACAAGGCCAGCGGCATCGGGCGTGAATTCGGCTCCGCGGGTCTGAGCGAGTACGTGGAGTTGAAGGCAATCAACATCTGAGCGGGGCGCGAGTGCCTGACGGGGAACGTGGCGGGAGAGGGAGGGGCCTCGACAGAGGCCCGCGCCGCGGCATCAACCCAGGGCGGCCAAGCACCTCACCCCGGTGAACGGGGACCGAGGCCAAGGGGGACGGCTACCGGCGTCAACAAGCAGGCCCCTGCACTCGAGGGACGGAGCGTCGCCCCGGGCGGGACTTCCGCATGACAGCGCCCCTATGGCGACCTCCGCTGCGGCCAGAAGCGGCAGGTCGGCGGCGTCTACACGGACCCTCCACCGACTCACATCAACTAAATGTCTTAGTGGATTTCCTCGCTCGGACGCCTCGCTGCGGCAGCCAGGTTCCGTGCGCCGCCCGTCTGCTAAGTGACTTAGAGATGCTTCATCAGGAAAGGACGACTATGACCGACAGCCGACGTGAACGCCGTACAGGGGTGAACCGACGCCCCCAGCGCAGAACGCTGGGGCATGCAGCTCTCGTCGCCGCGGCTCTCGTCGCCTTGGCTGCCTGTACCCAGCCCGCCTCAGAGTCGCCGCCGGCGCCGACTTCGGCGAGCCCCGGAACCCGCGCGCCGGCCGCCCAATCCGACACGGCCAGCGTCACCTTTTCGCCTGCCATGGCTGGCCGGAAGGTGATACCCGGCGAACCCCTAACCGTGGAGTCCAGGGGCGGCAGGTTCACGTCCGTCTCGGTCACCGCCGACGACGGCCGGACTCTCGACGGTTCGCTGTCTGCCGACGGCACATCCTGGACCTCGTCCCTTGCCACCGACTACGCCACCACCTACGCGCTGAAGGCCCGGATCAAGAGCTCAGATGACAGCACGGCGACCCGCACCAGCACCTTCACCACGCTGAGTAAGCAGAAGACCTTCGTCGGCGAGTACTACCCGGACAAGGGCGCAACGGTCGGCGTCGCGATGCCGGTGTCGATCGTCTTCAACAAGCCGGTGCACGACAAGGCGGCCGTAGAGCGCGGACTGAAGGTGACCGCCGCCCCTGCCGTTGAGGGCGCATGGAGTTGGATGAAGGACCGCAACGGCAAGGACCGGATCGACTACCGGCCGGAGAAGTACTGGGCCCCCGGAACCAAGGTGACCCTGGAGATGGACCTGGTCGGGGTGAACGCGGGCGGCGGGCTCTACGGCATCCAGAACCGCAAGGTCGGCTTCACCGTGGGCGCATCGGTGATCAGTACCGTCGATGTCGTCAAGAAGACGATGACCGTTGCCGAGAACGGCAGAGCCATCAGAACCCTCCCGGTCTCGACGGGCAAGAAGGGCTTCGAAACCTGGAACGGGACCATGGTCGTGCTCAGCAAGGTACCCACGATCAGGATGAATTCCGCCTCGGTCGGCATCTTCGGCCCCGAGGCCTATGACCTCGGCGAGGTCAAGTGGGACGTGCAGCTCACCCCCTCGGGCACCTACATACATGCCGCCCCGTGGAACGAGGGCAAGTTCGGCCGCGTCAACGGCAGTCACGGCTGCATCGGCATGAGCACTGCCGACGCAAAGTGGTTCTTCGGGAAGGTCAAGGTCGGCGACCCTGTCGCAGTGGTCAACTCAAAGGACACCGTGGCCACAAACAACGGCTATGGCGACTGGAACATCGGCTGGAAGACCTGGCAGCAGGGCAGCGCCCTCGGCTAGGTAGTCGTCAGTCTCAGCGCGACAGCGCGCACCGCACCGCACGGTGATGCGGCTTACCCGGCGGGGTGCGAGGTCGGCCGGGCGGGCTTCACGTACGAGCTTGCACCACCAGGCCGTGAGCCGCAGGAATGTCACGCCCATACGCGTACTCGCAGGCTGCGTTGACACGTTGGCGCTGCTGAGGCTGGCCACCATGCGCGTCGGAAACGCCATTCCGCCTGCAACTCTCCGTAGAGAGTGACACTTGCCTGGCTGACCCGCTGCTCGCGTTAGCTGTTCGCCACGGCTCGCATCTCCCGCACGACGTTGGCGTCAGCTCGCAGGACGTCCGGGACCTTGGCATCAGCATTTGACGGCCTGGGCCAGGGCCATGAGCGGACGGGAGCAGATCCATCGGGGCACCGGCGCAGTGCGGTCATCGATGCGGACCGGCTGCACGCCGTGGACAGAGTCGGCCCCCTCGGTGCCGATGGCGCTGGCCTCGGCGATTTGGTCCGCGACCGCGGCGGGTTCGATGTAGCGGAGCGCCGACTGCGGTTGAATCCCTAGTGCGTTGGCCACGAACGTTGCTGGGGTGCTGAGGACCCCCTGGTCGGTGCTCGCGGTGCTGGATTGGTGGCGCCATCCTCGATGTCGACGTGGTC
>NZ_JARAWX010000079.1:0-680 GCF_033793585.1 Streptomyces sp. MI02-7b
AGCGCGATGTAGGGCATGGTGGCCAGGATGCCGGTGACGGCCACCGCCAGCGACAGGCCCTTGGAGCCGAAGCGGCCGCGGACGAAGTCCGAGGTGGTGACGTAGCCGTGCTTGTGGGAGACCGACCACAGGCGCGGCAGGAAGGTGAAGACCAGCGGGTAGACCAGGATCGTGTAGGGCACCGCGAAGAAGCCGGACGCGCCCGCCGCGTACACCGCCGCCGGGACGGCCACGAAGGTGTAGGCCGTGTACAGGTCCCCGCCCAGCAGGAACCAGGTGACCCAGCCGCCGAAGCTGCGGCCGCCGAGCCCCCACTCGTCCAGGTGCAGCGCGTTCTCGGCCCTGCGCCAGCGGGCGGCCAGGAAGCCGAGCACCGTGACGACCACGAAGAAGAAGATGAAGACGGCCAGTGCGACGCCGTTGATTCCGTCCTTCACTTCGACGCCTCCTTCCGTGCCCGCTCCTCGCGGCGGACCAGGACGTACGCGGTGTACGTCAGTCCGGAGGAGAGGAACACCCACGCCATCTGGTACCAGTAGAAGAACGGGATGCCGATGAACTCGGGGGTCAGCTTCGCGTACGAGCCGACCCAGAGCATCGCGACGAACGGGATGACGAGGCAGACGCCGGCGATCACACGGGTGGGGGTGACCACCGGCGGCCGGACCGGAGTTCCGGTT